>LNEO01000237.1 GCA_001465015.1 Deltaproteobacteria bacterium Ga0077539
TCCCTCACAGAACTGGGGTAACAATGAGGACTCGACCTCTGGCCGTGAGGCGAGCGTGGTGCCGCTTGGGTGTTGACGCCGCTACTGATTTTCCTGCGGATGTGCATTCTCGAACCGAAATCCGGTTCCCTGCTAACGGCGTGTCCGACGGAGGGGCATGCAGCACGCACATCATCGGCAACGACGACGGGGGCAACCCGCTCACGCAGCGCGCACCCTTCGCAGAAGAGCTTCGGTGCGCGAAGACCTTGCTCGTCCCGGACCAGCGCTTCTGCTCGGAGATCGACGCTGGCGCACCGCCGCCCCTCTCGGACTTCAACGGACTGGTCAACTCGCGCTACGGCGCGTACTGCGCGATGTTGGGTCCCGTCGGCAACTGGGTGCAGCGCGCTGGAGCGCCCGCTGATGCAGGAGTCACGGACGGCGGCGACGCTGGTGAGATTCCCCAGCGTCCCGCGTGGATGTGCTTCGCCCGTGCAGACTGCGAAGGGTTTCGCGACACGACGGACGCGGGCACCGACACCGGTGTGCCGGAGACGGGCCCGAGCGACGCAGGCCAGACCCGGTGCATCGATCCAACGAGCTTCGATCCTGGCAACGATCCGAGCGGCAACGAGTACGCCAACACGGCGAGCTCGACCTCGAGCACCGCGCGCGTCGAGAACAAGAACAACCCCTCCGACGGGTTCACCGCCACCGTCGACGCGCGCGCGTCGGTGGACTTCAGCCAGTCCAATCGCGTCAACATCACGCAGCTCCGAGTCACCCAACGAGGGAGCGACACCTTTGGCGGCGAGACCGTCTCCGAGGTGCTCATTCAAAACGAAGACGTCTGGACCGGGACGTGGAACTCCTCCACCAGCCGCTTCGAGTTCGAGACAACGAGCGGCAAATTGCAGGTCCGCTCGACGATCGGCGGAGTGATTCGCTGGCGCCGACTCTCGCAGTTTCGCGCATCGGTCGTCTCGTGGGCCAAGAACCTGGGAAGTCAGGTCGAGATCGCCGTCGAGTTCGAAGACACCGAAAACGATATCGTCCTGAAGCTCTCGTTGAAGCTGGACGTGGTCGCGGACCGGCCGACGGCGTCGATCACGAGCACGACGTCGCTGACACCCGAGTGCACGGGCCCGAGCGGCGCGACGGTGTCGGCTACGGGGTCAGCGTCCTCTGGTGTGTCCGGTGTGTCGGCTTCGTCTGCGTGGCTCTGGTCGCCGACCGATGAGCTCTCGGCCGTGGCGCACGACGTGTCGTCGTTTACCGTGCAGGTTCCGCTCGAGACGTCGACGCACCCGGGCCAAGCGAGGCGTCTTTGTGGCGCGGGACTCGCGCACGTTGCGCGCGGTCGACACGCCGCCCACGATCAACTCGACGCAGCTCTCTTTGCCGTGCGGCTGGGGCTCGAGCACCTACGAGCCCAATCCACAGGACCCGTCGCTGTGCGGATTGGTGGTCGGGAGCTTCTCGGACACGTGTTCGACGACGTCGATCGAGACGCTCGCGATACGCATGTACGAGTTTCCCTCGGGAACGTTGCTCTCGTCGACGACCTACGGCAACGGACAAAACGTGTGCCTCGAAGCGCTCGCGGGATACCTCGACTCCAACATCTCCAACGTCGACTACGAGATCGACTACCGCGTAAAGGACTCGTGGAACAACTGGTCCGGCGGACGCCGCTGGCGAGGCTGGGTGTACTTCGACACCCCGAGCTCGTCGTGCAGCGCCGTGCCCAAGGTCGTCACCCTCAGCGACGTCGATCTTTGAGCCGAGGTCGTCGCGGAAACATCGCCGTTGATCTGCGCGCACTCGGCTCGGTCTCGACGGCCGCGCGTCGTGCTGACGCTCGTCAGATTTCGACGACGTTCAGCGGGAGCGTGGTTTAGCCTTCTCGCTCACCATGGGAGCAGTTCGCGAGTTCGCATCACAGCTCCTCTCGGGCGCGATTCGCCCTGAAGAGCAGAATCCGTTTACGACCTTTCTCGGGCTCGAGGAGTACGCGCCGGGGGTCGCGTTCGTGTCGGGCTTCGCCAACGCTGTCGCGATCGACACCGGCGAGGGGCTGGTGGTCGTCGACACGGGCTCTCAGCTCACCGGCGCGATGATCCACGGGTCGATCCGCGGCTGGACCAACGCGCCGATCGACACGATCGTGTACACGCACGGGCACGTCGATCACGTGATGGGCGCCGCGCTGTGGGACGGCGACGCCGCGGGCGCCAACGTCGCTCGGCCGACGGTGATCGCGCACGAGCTCGTTCCCAAGCGCTTCGAGCGCTACGTGAAGACCGCTGGATACAACGCGGCGATCAACGCGCGGCAGTTTCGGGTGCCCGGGCTCCAGTGGCCGACGGAGTATCGCCAGCCAGACGTGCTCGTGAAGGCGTCGCACACGATTTCAAAGGGCGGCGTCACGATCGAGCTCCGTCACGACCGAGGCGAGACCGACGATCACCTGTGGTCCTACGTCGAGCCGGCGCGCGCGTTGTGCACGGGAGACCTGTTCATCTGGGCGTCGCCCAACTGCGGCAACCCGCAGAAGGTCCAGCGATACCCGCTCGAGTGGGCCAACGCGCTCGACGCGATGCGCGCGAAGAACGCGCGGGTGCTCTTTCCGGGGCACGGGCCGGCGATCGAGGGCGAAGAGACCGTGCGCGAGGTGCTCGAGACGACCGCGCGCTTGCTTCGCTCGCTGCACGATCAGTGCGTCGCGCTCATGAACGAGGGCCTCGCCCTCGCCGACGTGATCGCGGGCGTGCGCGTCGACGAGGGGCTGCTCGGCAAGCCGTGGCTTCGCCCCGTGTACGACGAGCCCGAGTTCGTCCTGCGAAATCTCTGGCGATTGTACGGTGGCTGGTACGACGGAAACCCGGCGCACCTCAAGCCAGCGCACCCGAGCGCGATCGCCCTCGAGGTCGCGTCGCTGTCGGGCGGCGCCGGTGCGCTCATCGATCGCGCCGAGAAGCTCTGCGACGCGGGAGACCTTCGGCTCGCGTGCGAGCTGGCCGAGTGGGCGGGGCGCGCGGCCCCCGACGACGAGGGAATCCGCAGCAGAAGATCGGCGATCTATCGCACCCGAGCCGAGCGCGAGACGAGCTTGATGGCGCGCGGCGTCTACGAAGACGCTGCGAACAAGTGAGCTACAGCCCCGCGTGGCCGACCACGGTGCGGAGCTTGTCGCGGAGGTTGTCCGCGTCGACGTCGGCGACGAGCTCGTCGAACGCGCGACGAACGGCCTTGTAGGGGCCGTCGAGGTAGAGCGCTTCGTCGCGAAAATCCGTGCGAAACGCCGGGATCGACGCGGCGGCGAGCTGCGATAGGTTCGCGTACGTCCCGTTGCGGAGCATGAGCTCGGCGCTGCCCGCGAACTTCAAGAGTCCGCCAGGGATCGCGCCGATCGCGGTCGTGTTCATCGGCGGGTAGCAGAGGCGCGTCGTGCGAACGCGATGCTCGCGTCCGATCCGCGCGAGGCTCTCGCGTTGAAGGACCTTGGCGCCCGAGAGCGGCCCCATTCCGTAGACCGGGTCGGTGGGCTCGAACTCGTAGTCGGCGAAGGCGACGAGGCTCTCGCCGGCGACGAGCAGACCTGCGCTCGCGAGCGCGTCGGCCCACGGGTCCGTCGATCGACCCATGAACTTGTTGGTGCGCTCGATGTCCTGCTCGGTGGCGACCTCGACCTGCACGAGGCCCACCTTTCGAACGTTGTCCCACGCAGAAAAGTCTGGGGTTTGCCGGACCGAATCGAAAGCGACGTCGAGGTCGGGCACCTGGGTCGGCCCGACCTCTGCGTAGCGCTTGGGGGCGCCTGCGGCGATCCCGTTGATCAGGTGTACGCAGCGGTACTTGCTCTTCAGCTGCTCGACGACCGCGGCGATCGTGGCGGGCGCGGTCGCGTCGTTGTTGACGAAGGTCGCGTCGACGCCTGCTTCGGCGGCGGCGTCGGTGATGGCGCGCGCGTGGTGCGTGCCGATCTGCAGCTTCTCGCTGTCGTAATGGACGGCGAAGACGGGGACGCGCTCGGCGAAGAGCAGCTGAATGGCGAGCGCTCGGAGGATTCCGTTGGAGCCGCCGAGCAAGAGCACGCAGGCGCCGTCTGCGATCCCTGCGCCCCGAGGCGCGAGCGAGGCGCGCGATCGCGCGAGGTCGTCGCGGGCGACGGTGGGCCCTTGCGAGGCGAGCAGAGGGACGAGCGATCGACGGTCGACGCCGCCGAGCGGGAGCTTGGTGAACAGTTCGAGTGCCATGAGCGCGAGCGCTCGGTAGCACTTTTCGCCGCGCGAATCGACGGCTCAGAGCGCCATCGGGTTGGCGCCGGGCATCACGGTGACCGTGTACGAGCCCATCTTCAGCCCCGATCCTGCGGTGGACACGCGCAGCGTGTGCATGGCGGTCGTGGTGGGCGTAAACACGATTCGGCTGTTGAGGTTGGAGCCGTCGATGTCGTCGTTGGTGGCGAGCGTCGTCCCGTTGAGGCCGAGCATCGCGAAGGAGTCCACCATTTGACCGGGCTGATCGGTGCGCGGTCCGCCTCGGACCACGATCGTCACAGGAACGCCGGCCATCAGCATGATCGAGTAATCGTCTCCGAGCGACTGGTCTTCGAGCGTGTTGTCACCCTGCTCGAGCGCGCCCGCGATGGTCGCCCCCATGGTGATCGATCCGCTGAGCCGCGCGACGCCCATGCGCCCTCCGCCGCCCGGCTGCGTCGGCATCATGGGCTGCATCCCGGGCTGCATCCCGGGCTGCATACCGGGCTGCATTCCAGGCTGCATTCCAGGCTGCATTCCAGGCTGCATCCCAGGCTGCATTCCAGGCTGCATCCCGGGCTGCATCATCCCAGGCTGCATCATCCCAGGCTGCATCATCCCAGGCTGCATACCGGGCTGCATTCCAGGTTGCATTCCAGGCTGCATCATTCCCGGTTGCTGCATGTTTTGCTGCTGATCATCGTCGTCGCCGCCCCGACGACGGCGACGGCAGCCCTCTTCGGCGAGCGCGAGGATCAGGAGCGACGCTGCGACAACGGAACGATTCATCGATGAACTACCTTTCTCGTAGCCCTCGGATGGGTCCGCGACGGGAACCCCCCAGAAGGCGCGTTGGTCTCGAGCAGGCTACGCCACTGCGGCCGCGCGTGGTACAGCGTGCGGCGAAAAGTCATGGCCGACGCAATCACCCAACGCTCCAAGGATTTTGCCCAGTGGTATCAGGACGTCATCCGTCAAGGTGACCTCGCGGAGAACGCCGAGGTCGTCCGCGGCTGCATGGTCATCAAGCCGCACGGCTACGCGATCTGGGAGAAGATCCAGCACGAGCTCGACAAGCGCTTCAAGGCGACTGGTCACAAGAACGCTTATTTTCCGCTGCTGATTCCGAAGAGCTTCCTCGCGAAAGAAGCGCAGCACGTCGATGGCTTCGCCATGGAGTGCGCCGTGGTCACGCACTCGGGCCTGAAGGCCGTGAAGGACGAGAACGGCAAGACCTCGATCGAGGTGCGAAACAAGCTCGAGGAGGAGTACGTCATCCGCCCCACGAGCGAGACGATCATCGGCCATTTCTTCGCGAAATGGATCCAGAGCTACCGCGACCTGCCGCTGCTCATCAACCAGTGGGCCAACGTGATGCGCTGGGAGATGCGCACGCGGTTGTTTCTGCGGACGACGGAGTTTCTCTGGCAAGAGGGCCACACGGCGCACGCCGATCACGACGACGCGCTCGCCGAGGTCCGGCGCATGCTCGATGTGTACGCGGACTTCGCCGAACACGTGATGGCTGTGCCCGTGATCAAGGGTGAGAAGACCGCGTCCGAGCGCTTCGCCGGCGCGGTTTCGACGTTCTGCATCGAGGCGATGATGCAAGACGGAAAGGCCCTTCAGTCCGGAACGTCCCACGACCTCGGGCAGAACTTCGGCAAGGCGTTCGGCGTGAAGTTTCAGACGAAGGACGGCAAAGAAGACTTCGTCTGGCAGACGTCCTGGGGCGTCTCGACGCGCCTGGTGGGCGGGCTGATCATGACGCACTCGGACGACAACGGCCTGGTCCTGCCGCCGGCGCTCGCGCCCATCCACGTCGCCGTGGTGCCGATTTTCAAGAGCGACGCAGAGAAGACCAAGGTCTTCGAGGCGTGCGATCGCGTCAAGCGCGCCGCCATCGACGCGGGCCTCGAGTGCGTGTTCGACGCGCGCGAAGAGATGCGTCCGGGCGCCAAGCACTTCGAGTGGGAGCAGAAGGGCGTTCCCGTTCGGGTCGAGATCGGCCCGCGCGACGTCGACGGCGGCTCGTGCGTGATCAAGCGCCGCGACATGAGCCCCAAGGACAAGATCTCGTCGCCGCTGGAAGGCGTCGGCGAGACCCTCGCCCGGCTCATGCCCGAGATCCAGAAGTCGCTCTACGACCGCGCCAAGGCGTTTCGCGACGCGCACACGGTGAAGGCCGACTCGTACGACGCGCTGAAGCAGGCGCTCGACGGCGACGGCAAGGTCGGCAACTTCGTGCTCGCTCACTGGGACGGCACCGCGGAGACCGAGGCCAAGATCAAAGACGAGACCAAGGCGACCATCCGGTGCATTCCGCTCGAACACGACGGCGAGACCGGCAAGTGCGTGCTCACGGGACAGCCCAGCAAGCAGCGCGTGATCTTCGCGCGCGCGTACTGAAACATCGCGAGCGCCAGCACCACGACGGGCGACGCTCGAAGGGAGCGCCTTGCTCGATCGTCGGAAATCTCGCTCGATGCTCTCCTCGCCCTCGCGCTGCGTCATCGGAGTGGCGCGTGGCGCGTCGGACGCTACGCACTCGCGCTGTGATTTCCCGAGGATTCGCGCTGGTTCGTCGTAGACAGCGCGCAGCATATTTGAGCACATTGGCGATCGTCAGAGAGCATGACCACGCCAACTTTTCCGCCGTCTCCTGTTTCGAGCCGACAGGTCTATGACGACAACGCGTCTCGGTACGACGACTTCTGGACGCGACATGTCCTTCAGCCGCATCGACGATTGACCGAAGACCTCGCGCTGCGGCCCGGCGAGAAGGTCGTGGACCTCGCCGCGGGGCCCGGGGTCACCCTCGAGATGCTGCGCAAGACGGCGCCTGCCGCGGGCGTCGCTGTCGATCCGTCGCGCCAGATGCTCGATCGAGGCGTCGCGCTGGCCAAGAGCGAAGGGCTCGAGCTCGTTCCGGTGCAGCTCACGGCGCAAGCGTTCTTGCTGGGGTGCGAGCCCGAGAGCTTCGATGTCCTCTCGCTGCGCTTCGGGTTGGCGTACGTCGATTGGGAGAACGAGCTCGCCTCGCTCTCGATGCCCGTTCGTCGAGGGACAGGGCGAGTCGCCCTGTTGACCAACCTCGCGTCGAGCGCTCCGCAGGCGCTGAAGACCTATCACGCGTTCATGGACGAGCTCGGTCGCGAGAAGGCGTGGCCGCCGGTGCCGAAGTCCACGGATCAGATCGAAGCGCTGCTCACGCGAGGTGATCTCGAGATCACGCACCGGTGGGTCGAGCCCGTGCGGATCTGGTTCGCCAACGGCCTCGAGGCGAGCGACTGGCTTCTTCAGAGCGGCTACATCGCTGGAGAGGCGCTCGACGCGTTTCCCAAGGACCTGTTGGACATGCTGAAGCCGATCTTCGCGTCGAAGCTCGAGGCGGACTTCGGCGAAGACGGGCGAGTTCCATTCGACTTCGATATCGCCGGCGTCGTCGCGCGCCGCAAGCCGTAGTCGTATCGAACGGCCGACCGCCGGGGGGGTCAGCGCTCGCTCGAGGGTTTTCGCGTGCGCGCCGCGTGCAGCCCCACCAACGCGACGATCGCCCAGAGCGCTGCGTATTGCGTAAACAACCCGCGGCCGTGCCATCGCGCGAACGCGCGGCTCGCGATCGACGGGCCCAGGACCAGCCCCATCGCGTACAGGGCGTTGATCAGCGCGCTGCCCTTGCTCAGCTCGCCCCGCGCGAGCGCGCCTCCCTGAATCGCGAGAGACACCGGCCACGCGCTCGTGGTCACTGCGCCCGCGAGCAGCACCGCGCCGAGCATGACCCCGTAGCTCTCGAGCGTCGAGAACGCCAACACCGAAGCCGCTCCGACCAACGCGAGGGCCGGCAGCGTGCGCTGCGCGCCGAAGCGGTCTGCGATCCGTCCGATCCCGGGGCTGCCGAGCAGCATCCCTGCGGCGAACGCCGCGGAAAAATGCAGCGTCGAGCTCGCCGCGAACCGCCTCTCTTCTTCGAGGTAGATCGGCATCAGCACGAGCAGCGACGACTGAAAGAAGCCGTAGGTGAACACCGCGAGCAGCGCGCCGCGCAGCAGCCACACCATCGACGCGAGCGGGCGCGGCTCGGCGCTCTCGACCTTTGTGTCACCCTCGCCGGCGTTGCTCGGGCGCTCGGGGCGCGCGTCTCTGGGCTGCAGCTGCGCGCTCAGGGCGGCGGCGATGCTCAGCGCAGAGCTCATCCAAAACGCCCGCGAAAAGTGCCCGTCTCCGACGAGCTGGTTCGCGAGCAGAGGTCCGATGATGTAGCCGACCGAGAGCGCCGCTGTGTACAAGCTGATGGTCGAGGCGCGCTGCCCGTCCGTGCTTCGCTCGAGCAACCCCGTCTCTGCGGCGACCCAGATCATCACCGACACGGCGCCGTCGATCAGTCGCAAGGACAGCGTGCTCGAGAACGTCGGCGAAAACACGTACGCCATCGCGACGAGCGAGTACGCGCAGAGCGACAGGACCAACGAGCGCCGCGCGCCGAGCCGACGTACGAGGGACGCGATCGGGATCGACGCCACGGTGATCGCCGCGGCGTACGCGGTCGCGAGCGTCGCGATCTGCGTCGTCTCGAGGCCGCGTCGGCGAAGGGCGAGCGAGAGGACGGACACGCCGGTTCCGAAGCTGGTGCCGAGCAGCGTGCAGGCGAGGTACGTCCAGCGGTAGCGGGGATCGGCGAGGAGCGCGAGCACGAAGGGGCGCGAACCGTACGGGATTCACCGCGGCGACACAACCGTGGTGCGAATTCGCGTGTTTCGAAATGATGTGCAGAGTTTCAAAGGGCTTGTGGCAGAGCGAGCGTGACGCGACGCGAGGAGACGCGCATCGAACGCGCCGATCGGCTCACCGAGGCTCTGTGATCGATCGTGCGAGCGCGCGCACCGAGGCTCGCAGCGCCGGGTCCGCGACCATCTCCGCGCGCCGATCGAAGCGTCGCTTTGCCGCGCGCCGCGCTCGCTCTGCCAGGACTCCCTCGTTGATCCTCGCGCAGGTGAGAAACACGACCGAGAGCGCGCTCTCGTCGCCCTCGTCTTCTCCTCCTTCGTCCACGCGCGAGAGCGCCTCTTCGAGCGCGCCGCGCGCGGCGGCCGCGTCTTGCGTGCGCGCCGAGAGCCAGGCTTTCACCGCCAGCGCGGTGGCCGCCCATCCTCGCGGGATGCCCGTCAGAGAGAGCGCTCGCTCGCAGAACGTCCGCGCTTCATCGACGCGGCCCTCGTGCGCGGCGATCGAGGCGCGCGCGGCCAGGGCGCTCGCTTCGAGCGCGGGATTGCCGAGGTGCGCGGCGATCTCTGCGGCGCGGCGATGAGACTCTTCGGCTTCGTTCGCGCGCCAGAGCCGCGCGAGCGCTCGTCCTCGCTGGTGCTGAGCGTAGCCCTCGGAGCTCGGGAGCCCCGCCGAGCGCGCCTGATCGACGGCGGCGTCGAGCTCGCGCAGCGCTGCGTCGGTGAGCCCCAGCGCGAGCAGCACTTGCCCGAGGCCCACGCGCGCGCCGATCGCGCGCCAACGATAGCCCTCGGCCTCGGCGCCCTCGATCACCGAGCGGTGCTCGCGCAGGGCGCTCTCGAGCTTCTCTTCTCCGTGCAACGCCTGCGCGAGCGCGTGCCGGGCGGCGAGCGCGAGGCCCTTGTCCGACGCTGCCGTGAGCTTCGCGAGCACGGCGTTGGCGCGCTCTTCGGCCCGCGCGAACTCCATCCGCTGCACGTCGGCCCACGCGCCTTCGAGCTCGACGTACACGCGCGCGGCGTACGTAGGCGAGCTGGGGCCGCCCGCCTGATCCTCGGCCTCGGTCCTTCGAGAGAGCGCTGTGTGCATGAGCTCGACGGCGTCGCGAACGCCGCCGGTGCGCCGGAGTGTGAGCGCGCGCTGCCCGGTCAACTGCAGCTCGATCGCGCGTGAGGCGTCGAGCGCGAGCCCGCGCGCGCTGTGCTCGAGCGCCGTCTCGTAGCGGCCCAACCGATGGGCGGCTGCCGCGGCGATCGAGTGAAGCTGCGCGAGGGTCTCTGCCTCGACTCCGCTGGCGGACGTCGCGCGCTCTGTGTGCGCGAGCGCCGCGCCGTTGGCGCCCTCGCGAAGAGCCCTTCGCGCCGCGTCGAGAAAGCGCTCAGCGGCGCGCTGCCCGTCGTTTGCGCGAACAAAATGCTCGCCGAGGATCGCGTCGTCCCGCTCGCCCGCGGCGGTCAACCACCGAGCGGCCGCCGCGTGGCACCGAGCCGCGTCTTCGGGCGAGAGCATCGCGTACGCGGTCTCTCGCAGCAGCGCGTGACGAAAGAGAAACTCTTCGCGTCGACCGAGCCGCGCCCGCTGCCGCTTCGAGAGCAGCTCCTGGTGCACGAGCGACGCGAGGGCAGCGTCGGTGTCGATCGCTGGCTCCATCGCGGTGACCGCGTCGGGCCACACGGTCATCCCGAGGACGCTCGAGACGAGCGCGGCGCGCTTGGCCTCGGGCGGAAGCGCGTCGAGTCGGCCCTGAAACGCCGCTTGAATCGCGAGCGGCAGATCGCCGTCGTCCGCGAGCGCGCTGCGCACGAGCTCTTCGGCGAACAGCGGGTTGCCCGTCGATCGCTCGACGATGGCTCGCACGCGCGCGGGCGACGCGTCCGCCCCCAACGCCGCCCAGACCAATTGCTCGGTCGCGCGCTCGGTGAGCGGCGACAGCTCGACGCGCGCAGCCATCGTCGCGTCCCACAACCGCGGCCATCGCCGCGGGACCTCGGGGCGACCCAGCGCCAGCACAAAGAGCCAGTGATCGCCGGTCCCTTCGAGCGCCCACCCGAGCGCGTCGATCGACGCGTCGTCGAGCCACTGAATGTCCTCGACGAGCACGATGAGCGTCTGCTCACCGAGCCTAGCCATCGCCGCGAGCAACCTCGCGACGCCCTCGCGAAAGCGATCGCGGCGGGTGTCGGCGTCCTCGCCGAGCGCGTCGGGGACGTCATCGACGCCCGTGAGCACGCGCAGCACGTCGAGGTCTTGCCGAAGGCCGAGCGTTCGGACCCAGCGCGAGAGCGCCGCGCCGCGGACCTGCGGGTGGTCGTCGGGCTCGATCATCGCGCGGTGTCGAAGGGCGCGTCCCATCGCACCAAAGGGGACGTCTTGCAGCATCGGGTCGCAGCGGATCGCGAGGTGCGCGAGCGGGCGCGCTGCCTCGAAGTGCCGCAAGAACTCCACGCGGAGCCGCGACTTGCCCATCCCCGGCTGACCCGTCACGAGCGCCGCGGCGTTCGACCGCGCGCGCTCGGCGTTGCGCGCGGCCTCGAGCAGCGAGTCGAGCTCTCTTTCTCGGCCCACCATGGGGACCTCGCGCCCGAGAAGCTTGGACGACATCGCTGTGTAGCTCGCGCGTTCTCCGCGAAGGACCCAGCTCGAATTCGCGCCCTCGATGACGAAGTGCGCGCGCAGCGCTCGCGCGGTGTCCTCGTCGACGGCGATCGCTCCGCCCGCCCGCTCGATGTCCTTGGCGCAGCGCTCGACCGCTTCCATGGGGGGAGCCCCTGCGCCCGCGAGGGCGCGCGCGGTCCCGAGGGCGATTCGCGCCGCTTGCAGCTCGTGCTGAACCGCGAGCGCTGCGCGCGCTGCGCGAACGGGCTCGTCGCCTGTCGTGCGCTGGGCTCCGAAGAGGGCGAGCACTCGTCGACCGAGGAGCCTGTGCGCGGTCCCTCGGTGCTGCGCGATGATTCGCTCGACCGACTGACACGCGCCCTCTCCGTCGCGCAGGGCGCCGACGTCTGCGAGCAGCACGGTGACGACGCGACGCTCGAGCGAACGTTCGGTTTGCGTGACGCGCAGCTGGGCTGTGGGGATCTCGTTGTCTAGCCCATAGGTCGACGGTCGACTCGGCAAGATCCCGGGGGATGAGAGGGCGTCTGCCATCGCTCGAGCGCTCTCGTACCGATGGTTGGGATCGCGCTCCATCGCGCGGTGAACGATCTCGATGAGCTCTCCGGGCAGCTCGGGGGCAAACGTCTCGAGCGGCTGCGGGTCTTCGAGGACGATGCGCGCGAGGATCGAGAAGGGGTCTGTTCCGACGAAGGGCTTTCTGCCCGCGAGCAGCTCGTAGAGCACCGCGCCGAGCGAGTACAGATCGCTGCGGGGAGAGAGCCGGTCGTCTCCTCGCGCTTGCTCGGGGGACATGTACGCGGGAGTTCCCACGCGAACGTTGTCGAGCGTGATGTCTCGCTCGACCGGAGCGCGCGCGACGCCGAGGTCGATGAGCGTGACGTGCAGCTCGTCCATCGAGCGAACGCGCACGAAGAAATTCGCCGGCTTCACGTCGCGGTGAACGATCCCCGCGCGGTGCAGCGCGTCGAGCCCGAGCGCGGCTTGCTGCGCGATCATGACCGCTTGCGACGGAAGGAGCCTCCCTTTGGACATCACGCGCGAGAGGTCGTCGCCTTCGAGCCACTCGATCGCCATCCACGGGAGCTCACTCGCGTCGGTGCCCTCGCCGGTGTCGTGCGCGACGAAGCGCACCACGTGCGGCGAATCCACGCGCGACAGGAGCCTGCCTTCTCGCAGAAACCGCTCGCGCGCGATGACGTCGGTCGCTAGCGTCGGGTGCATTCGCTTGAGCGCGACGAGCGCGCCAGTGCGTAGATCACGGGCTCGAAAGACCTCGGCAAACGCTCCGCGACCGACGCTCGCCTCGAGCTCGAACCGGCCACCGATCCTCGATGTATCCACGCAACAGCGACGATACCGCGCCCAGCGCCGAGCGGGAGCGAGTTCGACAACACCCGTTGGGACTTTGCGAGCGCGGCGGAGCTTCGAGGACCAGGACGAAGGCGCGAGCGGATCAATGCGGTGAACGATCGGTGAAGTCACCGCGAACGAGCGACCATGACCCCCTCCGCGAGCAAGAGAGCCTCTCGCTCATCGCTCGACGTGCAGCTCGCTCCAGGATCGATCGTAGTGCGAGAGCGCCAGCGCCGCCGGCGACAAGCTCGCGGCGACGGCCTCGATCGCGCTCCTCGCTTCGGGTGCTGCGAACGCCCCGTTCCACAGCTCGTACGCCACGGTGATTAGCTCACCGGAGCCGCGCAGGGTGCACTGATCGAACATCACTCCGAGCGCGTCGGGTCTGCTCTCGATCGCCGCGCCGACAGCGCCGCGCAGCCAGAGACAGTGAAACGCGCGACAGGGCTCGGGCCGCTCGTCGTAGATCCCGCAGCCCGAGCGCCGAACGTGGTCGCACGCGCGCCGCGCCGCCTTCGAGAGCACGGGGATCGCCATCACCGTGCAGCACGCCGCGCACTCACCGCATTCTCGTCCCGACAGGGCTCC
This sequence comes from Deltaproteobacteria bacterium Ga0077539, assembly GCA_001465015.1. Taxonomy (GTDB): domain Bacteria; phylum Myxococcota_A; class Polyangia; order Polyangiales. Next base: position 13,527 of record LNEO01000237.1, read on the forward strand.
CGGCGAGCGCAGCCGATCTTCGTGAACGAAGCTCACGCCCGGAGTGTGCGGCGAGTCGCTTCGCCGTCGCAACGGGCGAAGAGCGTCAGCGCGACCCACGATTGGGGCGCCCGGCGGGCGCGATGGTCTTCGCGCGGGCGCGTTCTGATGATCGCCACGAGCGCGAGCGCTTCGCCAGCGACGGCGCGGGATGCGCTCACGGCCCGCTCGCGCAGGAGCTTCGCGGCGTTGGCGTCGTTGCTTCCCACGAGAAACGATCCGAGGTCTCTTCGTCGCGTCGCCGAGCTGCTTCGGTGAAAGAAGCCGTCGACGAGCGCGACGGTCGCGCGGTCGGGAGCGAGCTCTCGCAACAGTCCGTGGGCTTTGGCGAAGACCGTCGCGAGCTTTCGTGAACGCTCGGCGAAGAGCGCGCTGAGCAGCGCCTCGAGCGCGGGTTCGCTTCGGCGATCGCGGATCTGCCAGAGGATGCTCAGCGCGGCTTCTCGCGCGTTTGTGCTCGCGAGGCATCGCGAGGCGACGTCGTGGGTCTTCGTCACGAGCTCGGGGCTGAGCTGAATCGGGGCCCTGCCGCCAGGGAGTTTGCCGATGGGATGGTGCAGGAGCCACCGCGCGAGGCCGTCGCACCGCAGCCCGATCGCCGCGGGATCCGCGTCGCTGAGCGCGTCTTCGACGCTCTGGACGAGCCCGGCGAGCCTCGCTTCGTCGGAGACCGAGGTATCAGCCAGAGGACGGGAGCGGTGATCCCGACCGCGTAGAGCGCGGCGAACTTGTCACGCTGGCTCTTGACCGTCGGCTTGTCGATCAGCGCGGCGACGACGCCGGCCACGATGGGACACGAAGGGTCGCGGACCTCTGCGACGGACGCGACGCTGCGAGGCGCGTCGAAGACGTACTCTCTCTTCGACGAGCAGAACGCGTAGTCGTGCGCGAGCCCCTCGAGCTGCATCCAGGACAGGGTATTCGAGACCGATGCGCTGCCGAGGACCTTCACGGTCACGCCCGGCCGGCCGAGGGGATCGCGGGCGGGCTCGATGGCGTGCGGCGCGAGCAGCTTCGGAGCGCGCGCGGGCGGTGTCTTCAGGAAACACGTCGACAGCGCACGCGAGGTGAAACCAGGACGTGCGGGTGGGGTTGCGCGTTCCATCGAAGACGAGGCCGAGCTTGTCGACGTCGGGATAGCCGATCGGGACGACGAGCAGTCCCTGCATCGCCTCGGATTTTGCAGGGATTTCACCGTTGCAGCGATAGCATCGCGCGAGCGGCGCGGCGGGAGCGGTCGACACCCAAAGGTTGGTCGAGATCATTCGCGAGCGCTCGACGCGCTACCACGCCGGATCAACGCTGCCCATGTTTTCAACCTTGGAGCGATCGATTCTGCTGGAGGCTCACAGAAATTCTGCTCGAAGCGGCGCGTGATCGCTCGCGAGCGAGCCCACCCCGCCGGGGCCCTGCGCGGCGAGGTCTTCGAGGAGCGTCTCGTTGAAGAAATGCGCCTTCGAAAAGCGTCCCCACAGCGCGCGCGACACGAGCAGGTGATCGATCTGCGCGACGGACCCTCGAAACGCCACGGAGTATCGCTGCTCGGCCGGCACCGCCCTCGCGCACGGAACGAGCCCGCGCCCGGCGAACGCGTCGCCCGGCCGCGCGGCTCCGCCCTGCGCCGCGGACAACACCAGATCGCCGGTGACCGCCCGAACCGCGACCGACTGCTCTGTGTCGTTGAAGTCTCCTGCGACCACGAGCGCGACGTTGGGATCTGCGTCGAGCCACGCGTCGACCAGCTTTCGAACGAACAGCGCCTCGGACACGCGGGTCACCAGGGACCGCACGAGCCCCTCGGCGTGCGCGTGGTGTCCGTCGAACGGCACTGCCTGCGCGTTCTCGTCTTCGAGCGGAATCGGCAGGTTGCTCTTCAAGTGGAGGTTGAGCAACACGAGCCGCGTTTGATCCGGGAGGGCGAGCTGCGCTTCGAGCACGCCCCTGTGCGCGTACACGCGCTCGGCCGGAAACGGCCGGGAATCCCCAGCGCGAAACGACGGAAACTCCAGGTCCTTCGGCCTGTGATCGCACGTCGCGATCACCGGAAAGCGCGACAGAAACCCGCACGCGATCCCGCGACGGTCCGGCGATCCCGCGGCAGACGAGAGATAGCCCCCGTGCGGACGGTCGTGGCGCGGGGGCAAGAGCGCCTTCAAGTCATCGAGCACGCGCTTGTTGGCGATCTCTTGAAACGCCACGACGTCGGCGTCTACGCGGCGAAGCATCGGAGCGATCGCCTCGAGCTTCGCTCGATACAGCTTTCGCGCCGCGTGAGGGTCCTCGTCGAGAGGAGGCGTCGTTTCGTCGAGGAGATCTTTGACGTTGAAGGTGGCGACCGAGAAGCCCATGCGCGCTCCGTGTGCGAGACCGGCGTTCGCGAGGCGACTGCAATTCATCGCAACGCATCGCTGTTTCACACGCTACCACCGCGACACCACGCGCGACGCAGCTGGTTGACGAGCTATGTCCTCGCGTTCGAGCAGACAAATTACAGCGCGCGCGCGCGGTGGTCGCCCTCGCGCGCTCGGTCGGCGCGCAGAAACCTCGGTCGCGACTCGCGCTCTCTCTCCGCTGCCGGAGCGGCGATCGTGATGCTCGGCGCGCACTGTACTGCGAGCGATGCGGCCCACTGATCTTGCGCGGCGCCGCGCAGCCACTGACCCACCGGGATCGTCGTCGCCGCGGTGATGGCCCACACATTCGTGAGTTGAACGCGAACCGACGGAGTGAGCCCGAGGACGACTCCGCCAGTGTTCTCGACGGGCGCGCCGTCCATCACGTCGCGGAGCGCAGCGCGCGGATCGAGGCTCACGCCCGCGCTGACACGATCGTCGAAGCGATACCGAGCCGCGAACGACGCGGCGATCGAGACGCCCGGCTGCCATTGATAGCGACCCATGCTCGGGTAGCGGCCTCGCGCGCTCGCCGAGAGGGACAGCGGGCCGAACGCGCCCGTGAGCTCGGCGCCGACGATCGGGTCGGACGATCCCGTTCCGAGCTGAAATTGCACGGGGCGCGCGATGCCGAGCTCGTCGAGCACCTCCGGCGCGAGCCCGATTCGGACCCCCGCGAACGCGGCGAGCGCGAGCGCGTCGGGCCCCGCGCCGCGCCGCCATTGAAGCCGCGCCAACAGATCCGCGTCCCCCGTCGCCAACAGCCCGTAGCTCAACGATCCCGCGCTCACCGATCGCGCGATCGCGTTGTGTGTCGCTTCGATCGCGAGCCATGGTCGCACCCACCCGCGCACCGTCGAAGAGAGGCGCACTTCCGTGATTCGCTCGCGTCCTCCGTGGTGGCTCGCCGCTTCTGTTCCTGCGCCGCGAAGCTCCCACTGGAGCTGCAACGGCGCACTCGCGGTCGTGGTCGCCGCTGGCGGAGCGACGATCGACGGCGTCTCGCCGACGCTCGCGCACGCCCCGCACGCCAGGACGCCCGTGGAATCCGTGAGAACGAAGAGCGCTACGAGAGAGCCCACGACGAGGGTGCGAGTCATCGAATCGCTGCCGGTCATTGCCCTTGCATCGCCCGTCCGCCAAGCGCCTGCGGCAACGTGTCGCAGTCAACCGCTGGTCAGTCCGTCGGACTCGGCGCTACAAACCTCGCCGTCGCGCAAGCCGCGACAACCACCACCAAGGAGTCGCTCGTCGTGCCCTCTTCGTATCGTCGTCTCGCAGCGCAAGCGCTCGCCATCCTGTGCATCCACTCGCTCGTCGCGTGCGCTCCGGCGCCGACGCCTGGCGCCGACAGCAGCGCCGACACCGGCGTCGACGCCGCAGGCGGGGGCTCGAAGCCGACGTGCACGCTCATCGGCGAGCGCTGCCACGATTTGGATGGAGTCAACATGACCGCGACGATGTGTCACCGCGTCGCTGAGGCGCCGACGAGCACCGAGGCGACGTGCGCTGCGCTTCGCGAGCAGTGTTTGATGGCGTGCCCCGAGGGCGACGGCGGCCACTCCCATGGCGCCGACGCCGCTGCGGACAGCGGGCACTCGGCCGGGCACGACCACTGAGGCCATGGCTACGGGTCTCGCAGTCGATCAGCACGCAGAGAGCGACGCGAAGCCGTGACCGACGGACACGCGCAGCCGACGGAACATCCCACGATGCTGATCGTCGACGACGACCGCCCCTTTCGCGAGGCGCTCGCCGCGGCGTTTGTTCGTCGCGGCTACGAGGTGCGCGCCGTCGCCAACGCCGACGAGGCCCTCGCGCTGTGCGCCGAGTGGATGCCCGAGCGCGCCGTCGTGGACATGCGCATGCCGGGTGCGTCAGGCCTCGATCTCTTGCGCGCGCTCAAGCGCATCGATCCAAACACCGAAGTCGTGCTGCTCACGGGGTACGGCTCGATTCCGAGCGCGGTCGAGGCGGTGCGCGCAGGCGCGAGCAACTACCTCACCAAACCAGCGGAGCCAGACGAGATCGAAGCCGCGTTCAAGGGAGACGTTCGCGACGAACGCGAGGCGCGCGCCGATGGCTCGCCCGTGGCAGAGACTCCGTCGCTCGACCGCGCCAACTGGGAGCACATCCAACGCGTCCTCTCGGACTGCGGAGGTAACATCTCGGAGGCCGCCCGACGACTCGGGCTGCATCGCAGGACGCTGCAGCGAAAACTGCATAAAATACCGGCTAAACGGTGACTTGATGTCCTCTCAACCAGGCTCGGCTGTCGAGGTTCACTGGCTGCCCCGGCTGCGTTGGGCGGCGGTGCTCGCCCTGCTTGCGTCCATCGCGGCGACGAAGTTTCTTCTCAACGCGCCGTTTCCTCTCGAGCCGATGGTGGCGGTCGTGGCGGTCATCGCCGCGATCAACGTCGCGCTGCTCGTGACGCTGCGGAAACGTCGCACGATTTCGGCTCGCGCGGTGACGATCAACCTCTTGGCGGACACCGCGGCGCTCACGGCCCTGCTCGTGTGGACGGGCGGCGCGATGAACCCGTTCACGACGCTCTACTTGCTTCACGTCGCGCTCGCGGGGGTGCTCGTCGGACGGGCGCAGAGCCTCCTGGTCGCGTCATTCGCAGTGGTGTGCTTCGGCGCGCTGCTCGTGGCGAGGCCCGAGGCCATTCACGTGTGGCACTCGGCCTCGATGTTCGACCTGCACGTCAAGGGCATGTGGCTCGCGTTTGCGCTGACGGCGTGGGCCGTTTGGTTCTTCGTGAGCCGCGTGTCCGACGCGCTCAAGCAACGCGAGCGCGACCTCGCGCTGGCGCAGCTCGACATGGTGCGCGCCGAGCGCCTCGCCGCCGTCGGAACGCTCGCCGCCGGCGCCGCCCACGAGCTCAACACGCCGCTCGGCACCGTCATGATCCTCGTGGCCGAGCTGCGAGACACCCTGGGCGAAAAACCCGAAGCGCTCGCGACGCTCGCCACCGTTCGCGCCGAACTCGCGCGGTGCAAGACGATCCTGTCGCGCATGCGCCCGCTCGAAGCGACAGAGATCGCCTCCGAGCGGGTCGCGCTCGCTGGCTTCGTCCGCGAGTGCGCCGAGCGTTGGGGCTCCGCGCACGGCGACTGCGTCGTGGACGTCAGGATCGAGGCCGCCGTCGAGCCGGTGAGCGTGCACGTCGGGCGCGCCGCGTTCGAGATGGCGCTCGTGGGGGTGCTCGACAACGCGCGCCGGGCGCACCGCGATCGATCGATCATCGAAGCCATCGTCGTGAGCGTGACCGCGACCGCGAGCGAGTGCCGGATCACCGTGCGCGATTTTGGGCCGGGGATGAGCGACGAGGTTCGCGCGAGGGCGGGCGAGCCGTTCTTCACCACGCGAGAGCCGGGCGACGGCATGGGCCTCGGGCTCTATCTCTCTCGCGCGACCCTCGAGCGCGCCGGAGGAAGGCTCGAGATCGAGAGCGCCCCCGGCGACACCCGCGTCTCGTTGGTCCTCCCCGTCGCGCCGCGGGAGTGATCGTCGCTGCGCCGATGCGGGCGAGGGCGCGCTGCGACCGCTACGCCAACCAACGATCGGGGATGCTGTCCGCGAGCAGCTCTCCCACGCTGAGCGAGACGAACTGCTGGTCTTTCGCGAGCTCTCTCGCGAACGCGCTCGCGCCGAAGCCGCGGGCGACGACGAGCGCGTCGGGGTAGCTCTTCGAGAGGATCACCGCGGTTCGAAGGTTCGCCCCATCATCGTTGCTGCCGAGGACGAAGACGGGCTCGTGCGACGCGCAGCGCTCCGACGCCCGGGCCCAGACGCGCGGGTCGGTGAGGTCGCCGTCGATGAGCTCGGGCGCGATCGCCTCACGTTCGCCAGCGTTTTCGCAGTACTCGGCGTACGATCGGGTGGCGCGCTCGTCGATCACGACGACCGTGCGCAGGCAGTGCGAGTTGCGTCGGTGCAGCTCGGCGAGCACGGTCTGTCCGAAGCGTCCGAAGCCCCCGACGACGAGCGCGTCGCAGCCGGGCGTCTTCTCGAAATGGGGCATCAGCACGCTCTGGACGAGGTGCGAGGCGGCGATCTGGTGCGAGTTGAAGAGGACGCACTCGGTCGCGACGCGGGTCTTGTCGAGGGACCTCGCGAAGCGAAGATCCCCCACGTGAACGACGGTCCTCGCTGCGATCTGCGGCGCGCGGGCGAGGATCTTCGTCGCCGCGTCGAGGTTGGCGAAGTCGTCACCCGTGAGCAGCATCACGCGCTCGGCGCGTTCGAGCGAGAGGCTCTCCAGGATCGCGTCGTCCGTGATGTCGCCGAGGATGATGTGCGCTCCTCGGGCGCTCGCGAGGGGAATGTTGGGATTGTCCGCGCGCTGTTCGACGATGAATATCGGGACGCTCGGTCGCCGCTCTTTCAGTCGCTGTAGGTAGAGCATCGAGAGTCGTCCGCAGCCTGCGAGCACTACGTGCGAGCGCGTCCTGCGCAGCGCCCAGAGGTCCGCGCGAAAGAACTTCAGGACGCCTTCGGTGACGGCGCCTGCGGTGACCGCTGGCGCTGCGAAGAAGGCGAACCACAACAGGGCGCGGGCGAGCGGCGGACCACCAGCGGGCAGTCCGAGGTCGACGCCGGCGAGCACGAAGAGGCCCAGCGTGTAGTAGAACTTCACCGCGAGCGGCTCGGCGAGCAGCGCGGGGCGTTGCGCGGTCACGCCGCCGAGCGCGAAGCCCGCGAAGCCCGCGACAAAGACGAACACGAGCAAGGCTCCACGCCAGCTCACGATCCGCCGAAGCACATGAAGAAGTAGCCCGTTCAACGCAGCGGCTGAGTGTACACAGCGCCGCGCCGAATGGGGACCCGCCCCGCGCGCGGGCCGCGCCGCTACCGTTCGTTGCCGAACGGGTCTTGAAATCGTGGGTCCGTGGTGAACCCGCGGTCCGTGAGCGAGCGCAGAAACGCGAGGACGTCCTCGCGCTCTTGCGCGGTGAGCGTAAACCCGCGGATCAGGTCGCTCTTGAGCGGGCTCATCGAGCCGTCGCCTGCGTTGGGGCCGGACGCGATGCGCCTGCCACCCGCGGCGTAGTGATCGATGACGGCCTCGAGCGTGGGGATCGAGCCGTCGTGCATGTAGGGCGCCGTGAGCTCGATGTTGCGCAGCGACGGCGCGCGGAAGCGACCCATGTCTTCAGGGCGGTTGCTCACGTCGAAGACGCCGCGGTTGGGCTCGGGGTACGCGCCTCGTCCGTCGATGTTGTAAAGCCCGTTGTTGTGAAACGCCGCGTCGCGCGGGGGCGCGCCGACGTGCACGGTGGCGTCGGAGAAATTGAACCCCGCGTGGCAGTGGTAGCACTCGAGCCGCTCGGAGTTGAAGAGGTCCAGGCCTCGCTGCGCGCTCTCGGTCATCGCCGCGCGATCGCCGCGGATGAAGCGGTCGTAGGGCGCGTTGTAGCTGAGCAGCGTGCGCTCGAAGGACGCGATGGCGCGCGTGACGTTGGTCACGGTCACCGGGTCTGCGTCCGCGGGAAAAGCCACGCGAAACATGCGGACATAGAGCGCGTCGTCGCGCAGGCGGCGCAGCAGCTCGTTCTCTTGTCCCGAGAGACCGAGCTCGACGGGATCCGAGCCGAACATCGGGATGAGCACCTGCCGCTCGAGCGAGACTTGCAGCGGGTTGGCCCAGGTGAGGGCGCTCGCGTAGCCGACGTTGGTGAGGCCCATCGCGTTGCGGGGCGTGTTTTGTCCGGTCGAACCGCGGGAGACCTCGCGACCGTCGCTGAAGGCGAGAGAGGGCAGGTGGCAGCTCCCGCACGACTGCGTCTGATTGAGGCTGAGTCGACGGTCGAAGAAGAGCCGCCGCCCGAGCCGCGCCTTCTCAGCGCTCATCGGGTTGTCGCTCGGCGCGTACGGTTCAGGAACCCCCGCCGGAAGGTTGTAGGGATACCCCACCGGAGCGTCGTTCGAGTCGATGGGTGCGCATCCGAACCCCAGCGCCCCCATCACCGCTGCGCACAGCAATGACGATCGGGCGCGACGTTGAAGCGACGCCTGGTGAGGTCCCGTCGCCATCACTCGACCCGGAAGAACCGCTGCGTCCCTGCCGACGCGCCACCAAACGGGATTCCGAGCGCAGAGAAGATGGGGCCGCACTCGGGGTCGGTCGCGCCGGACATGCAGCCCGGAGCTCCCGAGGCGTTCATCTCGAGGTTGGACATCGAGACGAGCGCGGCGAGGTCTGCGACGATGCGGTTGGTGGCGGGGTTGAAGTTGTCGAGCGAGACCTCGCCGACGTTGGGCGCCGAGCAAGGATTGACCGGTCCCGCGTTGTTACCCATGCAGCCCGTGCTGCCGAGATGGATGTTGAAGCCCATGGGCAATCCTGCGGTGTTTCCGTCGATCTTCAAGAACTTGTAGCCCGAGTTCCACGCCCACCACATCGCCGAGAGGTTGAGCGGCGCGGGCGAGCTCGATGGCTCGCGGTGGTTGAGCATGAAGGGCACGCCGAGCTTGAATTTGATCCCACGAATCGCTGACGTGATCGTCGTCGCGGCGCGGGCGCGGATCTCGCTGTTGGTCTCCGGTGATCCTTCGGCGGCGCAGGCGCCGGTGTCGTTTTCGAAGTCGAGCAGCGCGACGTTTTGCCCTTGAAACGCGCCCATGGTGTCGATCGTCAACGGCACCTCGCCGTCGGCGGTCACGAGCCGAACGTCGTGAACGTAGAAGCGAAAGTCCTTCGGCGTCCACGTCGACGCCGAGCCCATCCCCATCATGGGATACGGCTGGCTGCAGGAGAACATCTGCGAGCCGACCATGCCTGCGAAGCGAATCGTGTATGCAGTGCCGGACGTTGGAGCGTCCGTCGGCGTGCTTGCGTCCGCCGCGTCCGTGGGCGTGGTGGCGTCCGCTGCGTCCGAGGCAACGGCGCTGTCACCGACGTCCGAGGCGACCCCGCTATCGCCCGCGTCCGTGGGCACGGGAGCCGGCGCACAGGCGCCGAGCGTGGCGAAGGTGATCACCGTGGTGCCGAAGCGCGCGAACGAAGTTGGAGACGAGAGCCTGGAGTGTGAGGACTTCATGGGCATGCGTTCTATTGTGAGAGCCACCGACGCGAAAGAGCGATTCTCTGCCGGGCGTTGCGACAGATTGCCGCACCCGGTGCGCGGTCAGTCCGCGAGCTGCCGTTGATCGCCGCGCGCGTGTTCGAGGCGATCGAGAAACTCCGAGCGGGAGATGACCTCGCAGCCGAGCGACACGAGGTGATCGGTCCGCACCTGGGCGTCGAGCAATCGGAAGCCGCGCTCGCGAAGCCGCTCGACGAGGTGCACGAACGCGACTTTGGACGCGTCGGTTCGGCGATGAAACATGCTCTCGCCTGCGAACACCCCGTCGAACGCGATGCCGTAGAGGCCGCCTGCGAGCTCGCCGTCGTCGCTCCAGCACTCGACCGAGTGCGCCCAGCCCAGGTCGTGCAGCTCGGTGTACGTCTGTCGAACGACGGGCGTGATCCAGGTACCGCCGTCGCGCGCCGTGGCGCAGCCCTCGATCACCCGGTCGAACGCCTGGTCGAACGTGACCGTGAAGGTCCCCCGTCGCACTGCTTTTCGCAGCGATCGCGACCACGGCGGCTCTCGATCGAGCGAGAACACCGCGCGCTCTTTCGGGCACACCCACGGGATGATCCTGGGGTTGACCGGCCACGGAAAGATCCCGCGTCGATAGGCAGAGAGCACCATCGACGGGTTCATCGTGCGCGACACCGCCGCGAGCTCGTCGCCACCCAGCTTTCGAACGTCCGGAAAATACACGGTCATCGCCGGCGGCTCGACCGGCGGAAAGGCAGCGGACGCTTGTCTGTGGCTCGTCGCGGTCACGACGACACGAGGCGTAGCACGTCCGCGACGATCGGTCTCTGCCCCCGCGCGCTCGCACGCTCGACGGTCGCGAGCTCCGCTCGGAGCGCGTGCCACGCTGTGCCTCCGCTCCGAGGAATGTTGCGCGAACGCCGTGCGTCCGTTGTCGCTTTGGGAGGCTATGGCCGGAGGACTGACGCGATCTGCCTGTTCGTGTCGAGCGCGAATCAACGGCAAAATCCCTGTTGAATCGAGGGAGACCCCGTCCGTGATCCAGCGACGCGGCTCGCGCCGTCCGTTGGGGTACGGCCTTTGCGTTCGGGTTGGGCATGACGCCACGACCCGCTCGCAATTCGCTCTGCGTCGAACGCTCGATGGTGCGGCGGGCGGCGTGGATCTCTGCGAGCGTGGCGCTGATCGCGAGCCGTCCGGCGGCCGCACAGACCGCTCCGCGTGATGCGGCCAATCCGAGCAGCGGCGCGAGCGCGAGCGGTCCTTCGGCGGCGATCGCTGGTCCGGCGGGGCGACAGACGCTCGTTCCGCGCCGCGCGCCGCGCCGAAATCGATGGTCGATGACCCTGTCCTGGGGCGGGTCTGCAGGGGTCGCCGGTCCGCTGGGGTTGGTCGGTACATACGTCGAGTTTCGACCCTGGCGATATGTGGGTATCGCTGGTGGAGTCGGCGGTGGCGGAAGCTTCGGCCCGGCCGCGGGCGCCTGGCTCTCGATCGACCCGATTTCGCTGCGCGCGGTGTCCCTCGGCGTCGACGCGAACGCTTCGATGAACCTCGCGCTCGTTCAAACGTCGGTCATTCCAGGCCGCCCCAACTTTCCAGCGGTGAGCGGATGGTTGGGGGTGGGAGCGCACGTGCAAATTCGCCCGAATCGGTCGGTGTTCGTGCGGATCGGCGGCGGCTATCAGTGGTTGCTCGACGTCCAGCGCTACCGGATGGGGACCGACAACGAGCTCGCTGCCGCAGGATTGCCGGAGTTTTTCTTCGCGACCCCGATCGACGCCGTCCGGGCCGCGGCGCGCAACGAGAGCTACGGGCTCCCCTACGCGCACATCGATTTCGGAACGTACTGGAAACTCTGACCCCGCTCGGTGCGCCACCCAAAGGGGCTCGAGGGCATTTCACTCTGGGATTACAGCGCCGGGTTCTGTTAGTGTCATGCATCGTTATGGGCGTGGTCGCCTCGGATCACGGACTGGTTGCGCTTCCGTCGCGGGCCCTCATCGGCCGCTCGTCGTCGTGCCACGTTCGACTCGAAGATCGTACGGTCTCTGCCGAACACGCGGTCCTCGCGTACGTCCGCGGCCGGTGGTCACTTCGCGACCTGGGCAGTCGCAACGGAACGCGCGTCGATGGCACCCTCTTGAAGGCCGGCGAGCGCATCGAGCTCAACCGCGGCGCTTCGATCGAGTGCGGATCGAGCGCGATGAAGCTCGTCGAAGACGGCGCGCCCGGCCCCGCGGTCGTGCGCCCTGACGGCTCGGTCATCGAGAGCGGAGGGAGCGTCCTCGCGATGCCTTCGCCCGAGACGCCGCTCGCGACCGTCGTTCAAGGCGGGGGCGGCTGGGTGGTCGAGCTGGCGGACGGCGTCAAGCCGTTCGTCGACGGCGACACCTTCGAGATCAACGGCGAATCGTGGCGCGCCCTCGCGCCCAACGACGAGAGCGCCGATGTGCGCTCGACCGTACAGCCGCTGGAGACGCCGCTCGTGCTCGCCAGGTTGACCCTCGAGTTCTTCTCCTCGCGCGACGAAGAGTTCGTCGAGGTCCTCTTGCGCGAGCCCAACCAGCGGATCTCTGCGCGCGCCGCCAACTACCTCCTGATGGTCCTCGCCCGCGAGCGCGCCGCGGACGCTCAACTGCCCGACGCCGATCGAGGGTGGGTGTACTCGTCGGACCTCGCCAAGAAGCTCTCGTTCGACCTCGAGCGCCTCAACGTCGAGGTGTTTCGCGCCCGTTCTGCGCTCTCGACGCTGGGCGTCGTCGACGCGGGCCGGATCATCGAGCGCCGCGCGGTCACCCGTCAGCTCCGCCTGGGCACCGAGCGCTTCGTGCTCCCTGAGTCGCGACCGGCGAGCCATTCGCCCAACGAGTGACCCCGGGCCTCTTTGGCGCCAGCGACGGTCGAGCCCGCAGCGGGCGCTCGTTCGCGCTACACTCCGCGGCGCATGAAGCGCGAACGTGACTCGTCCGTTGCCGCGCGCGCTGTTGGCGAAGCGCGCGCAAGCAAGCCCACCAAATCAAGTGTGACCACGAGCAAGCGCTCGGCGGCGAAGGCGGCCTCGAAGAAGCCCGCGGCGAAAGCCGTGACGCCCGCGAAGCCGGCGAAGTCCGCGGCGAAGTCCGCGAAGTCGAGCCCCGCTCCAGCCAAGACCAAGGCCAAAGCCGCGGCGAGTCACGACACGGCCAACCCGCCAGCGCTGCTCGAGTTCATGACCCGCGACTGGAAGGCGAAGAACGGCGGAATGCCGTCGCCCATCGCCCACGTCGAGGCGTTTCGCGGCCGACGAAAGAAGCTCTCGCAGCGCTTTGCGGGCGAACACCTCGTGCTCGCGACCGGGCACGAGAAGGTCCGCGCGAACGACACGCACTATCGCTTCAGGCCCAACACCGAGTTCTTCTACTTCACGGGCAACCACGAGCCCGACTGCGTGCTCGTGCTCGAGCCTCACAAGAACGGCCACCGTGACGTGCTCTACGTCGAGCCCAACCCTGGCAAGACCGACGCGACGTTCTTCACCGATCGCAACAAGGGCGAGCTGTGGGTCGGGCCGCGCCTGGGCGTGCTCGAGTCGCGCGCCCGTTTCGGCGTGGACGAGACGCGGCCGCTCTCGCAGCTCGCGGAGGACCTCGCGAAATTCCCAGCGAACAAGACGCGCGTGATTCGCGGCGTCTCCGAGCGGATCGATCGCGCGGTGGCGGCGCGCAGCGACGAGGACCGCGAGCTCGCGACGTATTGCAGCGAGGCGCGACTGCGAAAAGAGCCGCTCGAGGTGCGCGAGCTGCGAGCCAGCATCGCGAGCACGCGGCGCGGGTTCGAAGACGTGATCGAGCGCTTGAACGTCGCGCAGAGCGAGCGCGAGGTCGAAGGCGTGTTCAACCTCCGCGCGCGCGTCGAGGGCAACGACGTCGGCTACGGCACGATCGCCGCCTCCGGTTGCCACGCGTGCACGCTGCACTGGACGAAGAACGACGGAGCCCTGAAGAAGGGCGAGCTGCTCTTGCTCGACGCCGGCGTCGAAGGAAACTCTCTCTACACCGCGGACATCACCCGCACGCTTCCCATCTCGGGGCGCTTCACCGCGGCGCAGCGCGAGGTGTACAAGCTCGTCGATCGCGCGCGCATCGAGGCCATGAAGGAGGTGGCGCCCGGAAGGGACTTCCTCGCGCCCAACCGCGCCGCAATGCGGGTGCTCACCGAGGGGCTGATCGCGATGGGCATCTTGAAGTGCTCGCTCGAGGAGGCGCTCGACGACAACAAGATGTTCTACAAGCGCTACACGCTCCACAACGTGAGTCACATGCTCGGGCTGGACGTGCACGACTGCGCGCGCGCCCGCATGGAGAACTACAAGTACGGCAAGCTCGAGGCGGGCATGGTGCTCACCGTCGAGCCGGGGCTGTACTTTCAGAGCGACGACCTGACGGTGCCCGCGAAGTACCGAGGCATCGGCGTTCGCATCGAGGACGACGTGCTCGTGACCGATCACGGATACGACAATTTGTCCCGAGACATTCCGACGGACTGCGACGCGGTCGAAGCGTGGATGGCCTCGGTGTGGGCGGGCGCGTGAGGGCGTCCTCGGCGCGAGTCGCAAGGTGACCGACGAACGCACGGCGCGAGAGCAAGAGCGCGACGCCGCGCGTGGGTCGCTCGCGCCTCCCTCGCCCTCGCTGTCGACCCGCGGCGAAGCAGCGAAGATGCTCGTGCGGCGAGGCTTTTCGCCGAGGAGCGCCGCGCTGGACCTGCCGTTTGCGCGAGAGGCCGAGGCGCGCATCGGCGACGAGCTGCACGCGCTCTTGGGGCACTACGGGTTTCGGCTCTTCTTGCGAGGCGCGATCCGCCATCGCGACGGCTTCGATCCCTGCGAGTGCACGCGGTACCTCGACCCGCGGCGGGCGACGGCGTTCGCCGAGCAGCTCGTGGCGTTGTCTCTCGCCGAGCGCCTCTCGGAGACGCGGTACCGCCTCGTTCATCCGCCGGACTCCTTCGGAGGGACGCTCGAGTGGTACGTCGCGCGAACGCTGCGCGCGGAGTACGGCTTCGACGTCGCAGAGGACGTGAAGTTCGGCGCGGCGGGCGTCGGCGGCGACCTCGACCTCGTCGCCGCGGGCGAGGGAAGGCTCGTGATGCTCGAGCTGAAGAGCTCTCCCCCGAAGCACCTTCACGCGAGCGAGGTGGGAGCCTTTCTCGATCGCGTTGGAGCGCTGCGGCCGCACCTGTCGCTCTTCGTGATGGACACCGCGCTCAGGCTCGCCGACAAGGTGCTGCCGATGTTCGTCGACTGCGCGGCGGAGCGCTCGGCGCGGCTGCATCCCGCGCGGATCGAGCACGAGGTGTTCGCGCTGTCGCGGACGGTCTACGTGCTCAACGCGCGGCCGGACCTGTTGCTCAACCTCGGGATCGCGCTGGCACACGGATTCAAGTCGCTCAGCCCCGACCCCTGGTGAACGGTCACTGCGCGTCGCGGATCATCTCGTGCATTCCCTGGCCGCGCAGGTCGGACACGATGAGGCGCGTGAGAAGCCCGTTGAAGCGCTCGACGGCGACGCGGTCGGTGTCCGCTTCCATGTGCGGGTTGCCGACGCCGGACTCGTCGGTGAGGTAGACGTACGGCGCGCCCGTGCTCGCGCCCATGGCGCGAAAGAGGTACTCGACCGAGCGATCGGCGCCCGAGGCGGCGACGGGCAAGATGCGGATCCCGCGCGCGGCGGCGTCGAACATGGCCTCGCGATAGGTGAACTGCGTGTCGTTGTAGTGCTGCGGAGGGGCGTCGGCGACCACGACGAGCACGCGCACGGCGTTGCCTTCGCTCCACTGCAAGCGGCGCATGGCCGCTTCGAGGCCCGCGTTCATGTCCTCGGGGTAGTCGCCGCCGCCGCCTGCGCTGACGGTGCCCATCATTTGGACGAAGCCGGCGATGTTGCTCGTGAACGGGATCTGCTGAACCACCACGGGGTCGGTGCGATCTCGATAGAACGTGGCGCCGACGCGGACGCTCGTCCCGGGCACCGACGCCTGCACGCGCTGGACGATGTTCGAGAGCTCTGCGTGAATGTAGTGCAGCTCGTCGCCCATCGAGCCAGTGACGTCGATGGCGAAGCCGAGGTCGAGCACGCGCGGCGCGCCCGCGCCAGAACCATTCAACCGAACCGCGACGTCTTGCCCGTCCCCGCCGAAGGGAACGTTGATCGAAGCCTGCGCTTCACCCGCGCTCGATCGAACGTGGACCGACAGGGTCCCGCCCACCTGCGCGCCGTACAAGTTCGGATAGAAGTCCCAGAACCCGTCGGCGTGCGAGCGACCCGAGACCTGCGCGCCCGCTCCGGCGACGGTGATGGCCGCGTCGTTGACCGGCTGGCCCTGACCGTCGAGCACACGAAATCGAACGCGGCGGCTCATGTCCAGACGGAGCATCGAGCGCTCGCCCGGGTGACGACCCAGGTACTCGAGGTACGGGTTGCGACGGTCGTGATCTCCGACGGTCGCCGCAGTGAGCAGCCCCGCCGTCGTCTGCTGCTGTTCGATCACGACCGGAGCCACGTTGGTCGTCACCGAGGTCGTGGTCGTGACGGTCACCGACGTAGGGGCCACCATGCCTGCCGCGCTGCCGCCAGCCATTCCTGGGGCGACTGGGGAGGCGTCGGCGCGGCGGACGGCCATGACGCTCTCACCCGTCGACGCCCGACTCGCGACGGGAGACGACGGAGCGCTCTCGGCGCGCACTGGCGTCGAAGCGACCGAGTCCATCACGGGAGCGCCGCCGCCGTAGCTCGCGGACGACGCGCCGCCCGACATGCCGCCGGACGAGGTGCTCACCGCGGTTGCGGCGCTAGAGCCCGAATAGCCGTCAAATGACGCTCGAGACGAGCAGCCGACGATCGCAGTGACGAGAGAGAGGTACAGGGGAGCAGTGCGGTGCAGCATGGACGAGACCTCCGTGGGTTTCGTCCTCAAGAACGTCATCGATCCCTCGCGCTTACACGGTCGGAACTGATTTTCGAGCACCGCCCTGATTTCCCCAGTTCTGTCGGAAAATCACGGTGTACGGTCGTCTCGAGGTCTGTTCGAACCCATGGTGCACCCCAGTCTGCGCGCTTCCGCGGTGGCAATCGCGCGAAACATCCGCGCGGGACAGTGGACTTCGCGCGAGGTCGTCGACGCGCACATCGCCGTGATTCAACAGGTCAATCCGACGATCAACGCGATGGTCGCCGATCGGTTCGACCGCGCGAGGGCTGAGGCCATCGAGGCGGATCGAAGGCTCGAGCGAGAGGGACCCGAGGGGTTGCCGAAGCTCCATGGCGTTCCTTGCTCGATCAAAGAGTCCTTCGCGCTCGAGGGAATGCCGAACACCGCGGGGCTGCTCGCGCGCCGCGGAGTGATCGCGACGCACGACTCGGTCACCGTCGCGCGCCTGCGACGGGAGGGGGCCATCGCCCTGGGCGTCACCAACACCAGCGAGCTCTGTATGTGGCTCGAGAGCGACAACAAGGTCTACGGCCGCACCGGCTCGGCCTTCGCGCCCGACCGCACGAGCGGAGGATCGTCGGGGGGCGAAGGCGCCATCGTCGGCGCGGGGGGCGCGCCCTTCGGCCTCGGCAGCGACATCGGCGGGAGCATTCGTATCCCTGCGTATTTCAACGGCGTGTTCGGCCACAAGCCTTCGGGCGGCCGCGTTCCGGGATCGGGTCAATATCCCCCAGCGCACGGAGAATCTCGCCGCATGCTCGCGACGGGACCTTTGACCCGCAGAGCCGAAGACCTCTCGTTCGTGCTCTCGCTGCTCGAAGGCCCAGACGACGAAGACACCACGTGCGAGCCGATGCCTCCCGCCGATCCCTCGCGCGTCGATCTGTCATCGCTGCGCGTGTTCGTGGTCGACGAGCCTGCGCCGCTCCGCGCGACGAAGGACCTTCGCGACACTGTCGAGCGCGCAGCGAATCTCCTCGCCCTTCGCGGCGTCCGCGTCGAGCGTCGGTCCGTCCCCGGCCTTCGCCGCGCCCTCGAGCTGTGGGCCGCGACGCTCTCGTCCGCGGGAGGACCTTCGTTCGCAGCGCTTCTCGGCGAAGGCCGCCCGATCCGCGGAGGAATCGAGTTCATCAAGGGCCTCTTCGGCCGCTCGGAGTACACGTTGCCCGCGGCGGGCCTCGCGTTTCTCGAGAAGATTCCCGCGCTGATCGGCACGCGCACTGAGCAAGGCGTCCTGGCCGCCCGCGCGCTGCGGGCCTCGCTCGACGAGCTGCTCGGCGACGACGCTGTCCTGCTCTTTCCTCCGCACGGACGACGGGCGCCCAAGCACGGGACGCCCATTTGGTTGCCCGTTCAGTGGGGGCACACCGCGGTGTTCAACGCGACGCACCACCCGGTCACGATGGTGCCGATGGGGCTCGATGGCGACGGTGTTCCCCGCGGAGTGCAGGTCGTGGCGGGGCACGGTCGTGATCGTCTGTCGCTCGCGGTAGCGCTCGCGCTCGAAGAGGCCACCGGCGGCTGGGAGCCCCCCGCCTGGACGCTTCGAGACGCGAAGACGAATTGAATACAGTCACAGAAAATGATGGAGTTCGCCAGTGGGCAAACAGTCGGTACACAAGCTGGTCGTAGGCCACGAGTCCTTCAAGCGAGACTACTTCTCTTCGGAGGCAGCGCTCTTCGCGACGCTCGCGGGCGGCGTGCACGAGCCCAAGGCGCTGGTCATCTCCTGCTGCGATGCGCGGGTCGTGCCCGACGTGATCCTACAGGCGGAGCCTGGAGATTTGTTCGTCGTTCGCAACATCGCGGCGCTCGTCCCTCCCTATGGAAAGGGCCACCATCGCGCCGTCGGCGCGGCGATCGAGTACGCGATCCTCGGGCTCAAGGTCCGGCACCTGATCGTCTGCGGACACACGCAGTGCGGCGGACTCAGAGCGCTGGCAGACGGGCCCGTGAGGCTCGCGGCGCACATGCCGTCGCTCGCCGAGTGGCTCGCGGACGCCGATCAGCTCTACCACCAGATTCGCACGCACATGAAGGACGCGGGCGACGACGAGCTCGTCGCGCACCTCGCGTACGAGAGCGTCCCTGTGCAGCTCGAGAATTTGCTCAGCTATCCGGCGGTGCGCTGGGCGCTCGAGCGCGACCGCATCGAGCTGCACGGGTGGGTGTACGACCTGAACGACGGCGCGCTCAAGGCCTACGAGCCGGTCAACAACGTGTTCGTCGAGCTCGACGCGACGGGCAGGCCGACGATCGAGTTCTCCCTGGGCGAAGGGCCGTGAATGAACCGAAGAGCGACGGGGCGTCGCGCGCCGAGTACGGCTCGCGATTCGCGATGTTCTCAGCGGCCGTCGGGGCGGTGGGAGCCGCGCTCTTCGCGTTTGCGCCGATGGCGCCCTTCTCGCAGATCGACCTGATCGAGCAGCTGCTCGTGCTCGGCCCGTTCGTGGGGATCCCCCTCGGGCTCTCGATCGTTTCGCACGGGTCTGTGGGCGTTCGGGATCGCCGCGCGCTCGCGTGGCTCGTTCGCGCGCAGCCGGTGCTTGCGCTCACAGTGGTCGCCTCGGTGCTCGCGCCGCGCGGTCCGACGGCGCTCGCGCTCACGGTGCCGTGGCTCTTGTTTTGTGGTGCCGCGTCGCTCCTCGGAGCGTACCGCGCGATTCAGCGCTTTCGCGCCACACAGTCGTTGCGGGATCCTCGCTTCGCGCTCGACGTCGCGCTCCTCTACCTCACGGTCGGCGGCATTTGGAACACCTTTGCGCGCGGAGGCATCCGGCCGCTCGGCTTCGACGACGCGATCGTCAGGCTCACCGCGGTGCACTTTCACTTCGCGGGCTGGGTCGCTCCTGTGTTCGCCGCGCGCGTCGCCATCGCGCTCGAGTCCCCGCGCGCCTCCGAGCGGGCGAGACGTGCCGCGGCCGTCGTCCTCGCCGTGGTGATCCTCGGCCCAGCGCTCGTCGCAACGGGAATCACCATCTCGCAGGTCACCTCTACGCGCATCGTCGAGCTCGTCGCCGCGGTGATCCTCGCGGCGGCGCTGCTCGTGCTCGGCGGTCTCACGATGTCCCTCGCGCGTCTCGAGCTTCGCTCGAGCGCAGCGCGCGGCTTGCTCAACGCGTCGAGCGCGACGTTGGGCCTCACGATGGCGCTCGCGGTCGCCTACGCATGGTCGCGCGTGACGCACGGGTCGTGGCCGACGATCCCGTTCATGGCGCGGTATCACGGGGTGTTCAACGCCGTGGGCTACGCGCTGTTCGGCCTGGCGGGCTGGGTCATCGAAGACGCGAAGCGCGCGGCCGCTGAATAACGGTTCCATTCGCGCCGCTTACGGTTGGCGACACGCGCGCGAGTGAGCCCATGACGTGTCTTCTTCCAACCTCGGCGTCGCGGTTCAGCTCTCGATGCCGAGCTCTTCGCGGACGAGCGCGATGGGACGAGCCATGTGCGGCTCCCAGTTCCAGTCGTCGCTAAGGTCGATCTTGACGCGTTGCCCGCGCGCGTACGCGCGCTGGACGAGCTCTGGTTGAAAGTGGCCCGTGTGACCGCCGGGCGAATACGGCGAGACGCGCAAGCCGAGGTGAAACTGCAGCGCGATCGTGAAGAGCCAGAAGAACGGGTCCTCTCGTCGGTATCCTGCGATGAACGAGACGACTTGCACCTCGCCGTCTGGATCCGTCCCGTAGCCGCCGAGCACGTGCGTCAGGTCGTGCCATACCCCGCGCTCGGGCACGCCGCCCGGCTCACCGGGAAACGGAAAGCGATGCGTCCGCACCCAATCGAAGTACGCGCGCCCGAGGGTGCCCTCGTCGTGCTCGCCGAACGCGATGAACTTTCTCGCGAGCCCCCAGTCCGTCGCGGCGCCGATCATGGGACCGACGACCTTCCACACGCCGCGCGGTCCTTCGTCGCGCAGCGCCTTGATGAACTCTTCGTGTCCGTAGGACCTCCACGCGAGGCCGAGCCACAGCCGCGTCAGGCGTCCCTCTGCGAGCTGCCGCAGGCTGTCGACGCGCTCGTCGTGCACGCCCAACGTCGTCGCGAAGCGCCGAATCAGCTCGGACTCCTCGCGATCGGCGCGACCATCCATGAGCGACATCAGCAGCATGCACTGGAGCACCCGCAGTCGATCGCGGGGCTCGGTCACGAGCGCGGCGAGCTCCTCTGGCTCGATCGCGGGGATCGACTGCGGGTCTTCTTGGATCGAGAGCGCTCTCGCTGTGACAGCGAGCATCGAGCGCTCGTCGGGGTGCATCCCTGGAGAGGCGTCGGCCACGGCTCGCATCGCGCCGATCGCGGCCCGCGCCTGCGACGGGGTGAGGTCATCGATCAACACGACCGAGAATGTACTCGTGATCGTGGTCAGAGGTCGAACTCTGTCCCCAACCCTGCGAATCCGATGAATCCCCCGCCTCGGTTGCGATCTTCGATGTGGTAGCCGGCGAAGCCCAGGATGCGCGGTCGAGCGAAGGGGCCGAGCTTGCGATGAAACACCCACTCGCTGAAGAGCGAGATTCGCTGGCGCTGCACGCCGGCGACCAACGCGCGGGCGTATGAATACATGGGTCCGATGTAGAGCCCCGTCTTGTCCGCGCGACGATAGGGCTCGACCAGCAGCTGCGCGTCGTTGATGAACATCACGTCTCGCCGCGCGATCAGGATGTCGTGCTCGGGCAAGAGGTAGAACGGCTCGTCTCCGTGCAGCGCGTAGAAGCCGAAGTCGCTCTGGTTGTGCAGCACGATGGGGCCGAGCTGGCCGCGAAGGATCACTCGTCCGAGCGCGCGTTGCACCAGTCCGGGCCTGCACGTCGGGCACATCGATCGGGCGTTGTCCGACCAGTCTTCGTTGAGGCCCGAGGTCTCGTAGCGTCGGATCGCGCCGAAGAGACCCAGGTAACCGTACAGGTCGGTCTGCGCGCGGAGCACGAGCGGCTGGATCGGCGTCCACTCGGCGTACGCTCCCACCGCGAGAAACGCGGGGTTGGCCGCGACCTCGACGCCGACTTCGAAGCGCCGATTGTCGAGAAACACATTGTCCGACCGCGGCTGGTCCCAGCGGTGACGAAAGCCAGCGAACGCACCGCCGACGAGCTGGTTGATCCCCGCGACGAGGTACAAGTCCGCCATCCAATACGAGCGAACGACGTCGGTTCGCGCTGCGCCTGCCGTCGGCGCAGGCTGCGGCGTGTTGGCGACCGGCGCCGCGGCCTGTGACGAGGGTTGTTGCGCATCGGCAACCGGCGCGATGGACGGCTGCGCGTGCGCGGCGCTGGCGGCCAGGAGCGTCGCGAAGAACGCCGGCACGGCACGGACTTTGGGACACCCTGGGGCGAACATGACACGCTGCGAGTTCACGCTCCGTGCCAATACAAACACAGGTATTCTTCGAACCCGTGCCGAAATCGTTGTGCTGATCGCGCCACACTTCTCGCAGTATCGTGCCGTCCGGGCACGGTCGCGGAGACCTTCGCGAGGCCATTGTTCGCGCGAAGCGCCGTGGATCTCACGGGAGACGGCCGGCACGAACGTTGGAGAGCAGACGATCGATGAAGCTCGAGCATCTCAGTGAACGGTTGGCTGACGTGACGCGAACGCTCGCGGATTCGCCGTGGACGGCGAAGCTCGCCCGCGCGGTGCTCGCCGGTCGAACCGGTGAAATCCGTGTCGTGGCTGCGACGACGCGGCGCGAGGTCGAGCTGTTCTGTCGTTGGCCTGCGACGCTGTATCGAGGCGACCCCAACTATGTGCAGCCCATCACGACGCAGCTCGCCGATCGGCTGACGCCAGGCAAAGACCCGTTCTGGAGCAACGCCTCGCGCGAGCTCTTTCTCGCCTATCGCGACGGCGAGGTCGTCGGGACCATCGCTGCCATCGTCGATCCGCATCGCTTCGCGGTGAAGAAAGACCGCGTGGGGCACTTCGGATGGTTCGAGTGCATCGAGGACGCGCGCGTGGCGAGCGCGCTCTTCGACGCTGCGCGACAGTGGCTTCGCGCCAACGGCTGCGAGGGGATCGAAGGTCCGTTCAACCCGAGCGTCGCCGAGGAGCACGGGATTCAAGTCGACGGCTTCGACTCGCGGCCCGCGATGATGGAGGGCCACCACAAGCGGTACTACGCGTCGTTCGCCGAGCGCGCGGGTCTGCAGCCGGGGCTCGAGGCGTACGCGTGGCTCGTGAAGGCGCCAGAGGGAGGCTCCAAGGAGCTCGCGAAGATCTTTCCCGAGAAGCTCACGCGCGCGGCGGCGCGGGCGAGGGCGAACAAAGCCGTGAGGGTGCGGTCTCTGGACATCGCCCGGTGGGACGAAGAGCTTCGACTCGCGCACGACCTGTTCAATCGCTCGCTGGCCACGGTCGAGGGTTTCGTCCCGATGCCGTGGGACACGTTTCGAACGGTCTGCGAGAGCTTCAAGCCCATCGTCGACCCGTCGCTCGTGAAGCTCGTGGAGGTCGACGGCAAGCCCGCTGGCTTCGCGCTGGTGTTGCCCGACGCCAACGAAGCGCTGCAGCTCGCGCACGGCCGACTCGACCCGGTCGGGCTCTATCGCGTGTGGCGCAAGATGAAGCGGCTGAAGCGAACGTGCTTCAAGATCCTCGTGATCGACCCGGCGTTTCGCTCGCGCGGGCTCGAGTCGTTGCTCATCGAGGACTGCACGGTCGCGATGCTCGACAAGGGCTTCGAAGAGGCGGACCTGAGCCTGACCGGCGAAGAGAACGTCAAGATCAACTTCATCCTCGCGGGCCTGGGCTTCACGATGTATCGCCGCTACCGCCTCTATCGAGGCCCCCTCTGACGCCACTAGTGTAGTTGTGGCACAGGCGCGCTTTCGCATACGCTGCTCGAGGCCATGGCGGACCTCGAGATCAACGACGCGATCGCGATTCCTGAAGAGTTGATCACGTGGACCGCTGTGCGCTCTGGCGGGCCGGGAGGGCAAAACGTCAACAAGGTCGCGTCCAAGATCGACCTGCGATTCGAGCTCTCGCGGTGCGAGCAGCTCCCCGAAGCGGCGAGGGCGAGGCTGCGAGCGAACAACGGCTCGAAGCTCGACGCCGAGGGGCGCCTCTGCATCACGAGCACCAAGACGCGCGATCAGCTCAAGAACCTCGAGGACGCGCGGGACAAGCTCGCGGCGCTCATCCGCGCGGCGCTGATCGAGCCGAAGAAGCGCAAGCCGACGAAGCCCTCGCACGGCAGCAAGATGCGCAGGCTCGACGAGAAGAAGCGCAACAGCGACAAGAAGCGCGACCGTCGCAGCGACGATTGAGACGGTGTCTCAGCGCGCCGCGATCTTCCAGGTGTCGTGGTACTCGGGGGTCTCCAGGGCGATCGCGTTTGCCGTGAGGTCGAGGGGCAAGAACGTGTCGAGCATCACCGCGAGCTCGTCGGTGCGGTTGGTCCCGATGGATCGCTCGTACGCGCCCGGATGCGGCCCGTGAGGAACGCCCATCGGGTGGAGCGACATGCACCCCGGTCCTACGCCCTTTCGGCTCGTGAAATTGCCGCGCACGTACAAGATCACCTCGTCGCAGTCGACCGCGGTGTGCGGGTACGGGCACGGGACGGCCTTCTCGTGAAAGTCGGTGACGCGAGGGACGAAGCTGCACACGATGAAGCCCTCGCCTGCGAAGGTCATATGCGCGGTCGGCGGCAGGTGAACCTGCCCGATCCGCGGCTGAAATCGCAGGATCGGAAACACGATCGGGTACATGGTCCCGTCCCAGCCGACGATGTCGAGCGGGTGGTGAGGCATGGTCCGCTCGCTGAAGCGATCACGGACCTTGTAGACCACCGTCTGCGGGCCGGACGGTCCCATCGACGGGTCCCACGCGGCGCCTTCGGGCCGGATGAAATCCCGATGACAGTACGGGGCGTCCATCTTGAGCTGCCCCGTGGGATTGCGAAACTGCGTGGGGATTCGCAGCTCCTTTCGCGCTTCCATCACCATGAATTGATGGCCGCTCCCCTCGAGGTGCCAGCGGTGAATCACGCCCTTGGGAACCCACACGTAGTCGCCTTCATCGAAGGACAACCAGCCGAACGACGACTCGAGCCTTCCCTTGCCCGAGTAGACGTAGACGAGCTCGTCGCCGTCTCCGTTGCTGGAATACACGTCGTCCGACGCCGTCGGCTTCGCGAGCAGCACGACGAGGTCCGGGTTGAACAGCACGGGCACTCGGCAATCGACGAACTGCCCGCCGGTCGGCACCTTGTTCGAGTCGAACAAGCGTCGCCGCACCGTCTGATCCTCGGCCACCGCCGCCACGGGCGCCGCCCAGCCGCGGGCGCTCTTGCGCACCGCGCCGTCGTCGGTCGTCGGAAACGCGTGGTAGAGGATCGCGTACGCGCCATCGAAGCCGCGCCGCGTGATGCACTCTTCGTAGTACACGCCGCGTCCGTCGGGGCGGTCGAGGACGATGTGGTGCTTTTCGGGGACGATGCCCCTGCGCTGATAGTCGAGCATGGCGCGCGGAGGATAGCGCGCCTTGGGCGCCGTTGGTCCCCCGCGATCGACCACGAAATCAACGCGCACTCTCCGCGCCCGGCGCGCACTGGCTGCGTTCGATTCGACCGAGCATCTGCCCCGTCACGAGGGGCGACGTTCAGCGTCGAAAGGCAGTGAGGTCGACGCGCACCGTGATCGTGTTGGACACCTTGAGGCGCAAGGGAGCGATGACGCTCACGCCGTAGTCCGACAGGTTGATCGAAAAATCGCTGCGCACGCGGATCATGTCGGCGTTGACTCCGAACTGCTGCATTCCGGCGTGGTCGTTGGAGAGCGGGACGTAGCGGACGCGGACGGGCGCCGTGATCTCGCGGGTGACGCCGTGCATCGAGAAGCGTCCCGTGACGGTTCCGCTCACTTCGGCGCCGGGCTGAAGCGGCTGCGCGAGGTTGGTGCGCTGCATCTCGAAGGTGATGTTCGCGAACCGCGCGCCATCGAGCCACATCCCTCCGCGAAGGTGCTCGTCGCGCATGTCCGAGCCCGTGCGCAGCGAGTTGACGCTCACTTGAACGCGGCCCGTGAATCCCTGGCTGGGAGCGTTGGGATTGACCGTGAAATTCCCCTGCGTGTCCGTGCTGACGCCGTCGATGGTCTCGAGGGGCGCGTCCGATTGAAACGCGACGCGGGACATTCCGCCGGGTCGCACTTCGAATTGGGTCGGGCCGGTGGGGCGCGGCTGCGGCGCCACAGCGGTCTGCGCGGGTTGTGGCGCGGCCGCGGCGTCCGCGGGCGCAGCGCCGGCGTCGCGTCGTTGCTGTCCGGGAGCGCCTTGCCGTCCCTGCCCGCGCGACTGCGCGAAGGCCGAGGTGGCCGCGAGGGCCAGCGTGATTCCAGTGATCGTCAGGAGTGTTCGCTTGGTGTTCATGGTGTCGATGGACGAGCAGCCTAGGCGAATGAAAACAAAGCAGAAGTGGCGCTCATACGACGAACTCTATCGAAAATTTCGATAGTATACGGGTCGAGCGCCGACCGATGAAACGCCCTGCGCAAGACCTCTCGCTCGAGCAGCTTCGCGTGCTCGTGTCGGTGGCTGACCATGGCTCTCTCTCCGCTGCGGCCCGCGAGCTTCGGCGCGCGCAGAGCTCGATCAGCTACTCGATCTCCGAGCTCGAAGAGCGGCTCGGCGTGCTCTTGCTCGACCGATCGGGCTACCGACCGGCGCTCACGCCGCAGGGCCTGGTGGTGCTCGCCGAGGCCAGGGCCGTGCTGGCCAACGTCGATCGACTCGCCGCGGTCGCGAGCACCATGGACACGCGTCGCGTCGAGGGACGGCTGCGCGTCGCCATCGACAACCTCCTGCTCTGCGAAGATCTAGGGCGCTTGTTCGCGCCGTTCGCAGAGCGGTTTCCGCCGACCCAGCTCGTGCTGCGGGCCGAGTCTGCGCGAACCGCGGTCTCGCTCGTTCGCGAGGGCGAGTGTGACCTCGCGTTGCACGTCCTGCTCGGCGAAGTCGTCGCGGGTCTGGTGCACGAGCCGCTCGGGTCGATCGAGCTCGTTCACGTCGTCGCGCCCGGCCATCCGCTCTCGTCGCACGAAGGAGTGATTCCGCTGGCGATGTCTCGGCAGCACGTGCAGCTCGTGATGAGCGACCGAAACCCCGACGCGTTCAAGAGCAAGGACCTCGGCGTGACCGGCGGGCCCACGTGGCGATTCATGGACATGTCGTTGCGGCTCTCAGCGTTGCGCGCGGGAGTGGGCTATGGCTCGCTCCCTTGGTGGATGGCCGACCCCGAGCTTCGCGCCGGGCACCTCGTGCGCGTGACGCTCGAGTTGCCCCTTCCACCACCGCTCGAAATCGTCGCCACGCATCGAGCCCCGCGCGCGCTCGGCCCAGCGGCGCGCTGGGTGGTTCAGACGTTTGGCGCCGCAGTGCCCCTTCGCGAACGAGACACCGGCGGGCTCCGCGCGAAGCCGCGCCCTTCGCGCGGTCGGTGAGCCGCGCCGAAGCGGACGAAGCGCGCGTTATGCCGGGTGCTTGCGCTTGTGCTCGAATTTGGGCGGCGCGGGCGAGCGCCCGACCTTGCTGCGAAGCACGCCGACGCGGCTCGCCTCGAGCTCGACCACGTCGCCGTCGCTCAAGAACTTGTCGAGCTCGAGCCCGCAGCCGAAGCCGACGGTGCCAGAGCCGATCACGTCGCCCGCCCACAGCTCGATGCCCTGGCACGCGAACGAGATGATCTCGCCGAACGAGTACTCTGCGCTGCCGAAGAGCGCCCTCGACCACTCGGCGCCGTTCACGCGCGCGACGAGCTCGACCGCGTCGATGTCGCCGATCTCGTCGGGCGTCACCAAGACGGGGCCGAGCTGGTTTGCGAAGTCCTTGCCCTTGGCGGGGCCGAGGCCCATCGCCATGACCTTTCGTTGCGCCGCGCGCGCGGTGCAGTCGTTGAAGATCGTGTAGCCGATGACGGCGCTGGTCGCCTGCTGGACCGTCGCGTCCTTGACGTTGCACCCGAGCACCGCCGCGAACTCGAGCTCGTAGTCGCACATGGTTTCATCGGGCGGAAACGGGATCGTCGCCTCGTGCCCGAACAGCGCGCGGGGATTGCTTCGGTAGTACGTCGGCACCTCGTACCACTCGGGCGGAACCCCGAGGCCTCGCTTGGAGCGCGCGTTCTTCACGTGGGTCTCGAACGCGTATCCGTCGAGGATCTGGCAGCTGCGCGGCACGGGCGCGTCCCACAGAAACGAGCCGGGCGTGAGCTTCGCGGTCGCCGGGCGGTTGCCTGCGATCAGCGAGCGGTCGAGCTGCGAGAGCTGCTCGACGGTGCCGAAGGCGTCTCCCGCGAACAGGGTGTCGAAGTCCTTTGGCGCCTGTGGCGCTCCGAGGGTGGTCGCCAGCTCGCTGGCAAGAAAGAGCTCTCCGTCGCGCTCGATGGCGAGGCGACGAGTCTGTGAGATCCGAATGCACGCCAGACGCATAGCTTCTCGATACCTGTGCGTGCCCACAGTGGTCAACGTCCGGTCGCTCGGGTGACAATGATCTTCATGAACGCTCATCGACCGTCCTTTGACTGGCGCGCGCGCCAGGGACTCGCGCTGATTTCGCTGATTTCGCTGATTTCGCTGGGAGCCTGCGGAATGCCTGTCGATCCCGGGACAGACACCGGCGTCCCGCGGCGCGACACGGGCGTGAGCGCGGATACGGGCATCGTCGAGGACTCTGGCGTGATCGAGGACACCGGAGCTCCCGCTGATGTTCAGCCGGCGGATTCGGGCGTGGTCGACGACGTACCGAGCGACGTTCCCTCCTGCACGCCGCGCTGCGAGGGCAGGGTGTGCGGCGACGATGGGTGCGGGAGCGTCTGTGGAATGTGCGGCGGAGGCGCGACGTGCACCGCGATGGGCACCTGCACGCTCACGGGAATGATGGGCGGCGGTCAGTTCTCGATCACCGCGGTGCAGGGCACCATCAACGCGCGCAACGGCTCCGGCGGCGAGTGGGACGTCGGGATCAACATGACCTTTCGGCTCCCGGACCCGAAGGTGTGCATCACGATCGGCTCGGGGCGCGAAGAGTGCTCGGGGTTCATCAACAACACGATCACCCCGACGTGGGCCTTTCGCTTTCCCTCGGGCGTCGACGCCGCGCAGCTCACGGGCGGGATGCTCCGCGTGCGACTGGCCGACGACGACACGGCGTTCGACGATCCCATTTGCGCGATCGCGCCGGCGATGGTGTCTGCGATGGACGTGACGGCGATGCGCTTCGAGCACCGCTGCGCGCTCGGAAGCGTGATCTTTCGCCTCACCCCCCGCTGATCACGGTCACATCCCGCGCAGCGTGCTCTCGCTCTCGATGCGTCGCGAGGCCCCCATCATGGCTCTCGTGACTGCTGCGCGCGCGGCCGGCGGGATCGGGAGGACCAGCTCGACGTTGCGGTCCTGCGCGGTGCCTCGGTGCTCGCCAGCCCAGCCGCTCATGAAGTCCATCAGCGTGAGCCGTCGGAAGCGGCGCTCCATGCAGTCCATCGTGTCGTAGTCGATCATCGTTCCGAAGATCGAGAGCGTCCCGTTGTCGTTGGCGACGAGCTCGACGATGCGACCCTGCGAGGGCCAGTCCGCGATCGAGCCAGACTGAACCTCCCAGAAGCCCGGCCGCGCCGCATCGGGTCCGCGGATCGCTCGAATCCGGACCATGTGCTGATGCCCGACCATCCACATGAACATGTTGGGAAAGCCCACGATCAGGTTGCGCAGGTCGTCCTCGGACACCGCGTCGCTCACGGGCAGACCGATCTCGCCGTTCTGTCGGTCGATCGAGTCGAGCGGGTGGTGCGACACCATCATCATCAGGACGCCGTCTCGCGTGCCGCGCTCGAGCTCGGGGCGCAAGAACCCGTCGACCACAGATCGACGAATGAGCCCCTTGGAGCCGCCGGTGGGATCGCTCGTGTCGAACCCGATCAGGCGCAACACACCAGGAATCAAGTCGCGTGTATAATGAGCGCCGAAACGCAGGTCCGGCGTCGCGGGATACCCGTGCCCCACCGGGCCTTCGCCCGAGGTCGAGTGCGTAAAGAGCTCGCGCACGATCTCCGCGCGCTCGAGCGGTCTGCGGTTGGGGTCGGGCGCGACGCGCCCTCGCACGACCGGCGCGTAGTACTGCGAATAGTCGCGCGTCCCGCCGACGGAGTTGTCGCCCGCCGCCGTCGCGCGGTTACCCGTGTCCGGCACGCTGAGGCCGGTGATCATCACGTCGTGATTTCCCGGCACGTACATCCACGGAGCGGGAAAGGCCACTGCGTCGAAGGGATCCTTCGGGTCGTTGTTGGGCCCCGGCACCGGGTCGTCGTCCGCGCCCGAGTCGAAGTGCACGCCGCGATGGCCGTCCATCACTTCGATGAACCAACGCAGCTCGTTGAGCTGCCCCGAGTCCGCGCAGTCGCCGGCGAACACCCCGAAATCAAAGGGCCGCATGCTCCGTCGCTCGAGCGACGCGAGCGTGCGGTTGACCGCGGACATCACGCGAGGGATGTACGCTTCTTGCGGTCGATTTCCCGCGCCGATGAGGGGATTGTCCGTCGCTGCGAGGCGCGTGGGCGACTCGTCGTCGGTGAGCTGAAAGTCTGAGATCTGCACGAAGTACGCGAGCGATCCGCGCATCGCGGGGGTCGCGGTCGACCCGCCGAAGTCGCGACGAACGACGCGGTTTTCGCCAGCGCCGCGACGGTACCGATCGAGCCCGCGCATGCGGTAGTCGCGCTCGCCGCTCTCGCTCGACGGGTTGGTGAGCGGGTTGGCGACGCTGACGCGAATCGCCTCGGGAACCACCGTTCCCAAAAGCGTCGACGGGACCGGCATCAGGTCGTTGGGGCCGCCTGGTTCGGTGTCTTCGCACCGCGGAAGCAGCAGCCGACCGCCGTCGCGAAAGGTCACGTCCGAGACGAACACGCCCGAGTCGGTCACGACGCCCGTGTCGGCGATTCCCGTATCGCCGATGCCGGTGTCGACCGTGGGAACGTCTTCGGCGCCGAGGTCGTTGACGACGTCTTCGCCCGTCGAAGCGTCAGCGTCGCTCGCTGGCGTCCTGCGATCGGTCGGCACATCGCCGGGCATCTCCATCCCGCCGGAGCACGCCGACAGCGCGGCGGACAACAAGAAGACACCAGAAAGATACGTCTTCGCCATGTTCGCGAGCCTAGCGCGAACCGCCTTCGCTTACAGCTTCGTCGCGACGACCGCGAGCGTCTGCGCAGCGTTGGTGGCGATGACGCTGCCGTGGCCGGGGATCGCCGCGTAGAGGCCGCGGCGATTGGCGAGCTCGACGAGGGATTTTGCGACGAGATACCCCTCTGAAACCATGGCGAGCCGGGCGACCCGCGTGACCCGTGGCCCGCCGGTCGATCCGAGCAGACGCATCATCGTGCCCTGCGCTCCGCCCACGTGCGTGTGGTTGAAGAGGAGGTCGGTGAACACCAAGGCGCACCCGCGCTCGTCGCGCGCGGCGAACACGACCTCGCCGTTGGACAAGCCTTCGACTTCGATCACCGAGAGCGTCTCGTCACGGCGCAGGTCGTCGAGCGTCCCGTGGACGCGCACCTGCGCTTCGACGCGCTCTCGGGCGACGCGCGGGCAGTACACTCTCGCCTTGGGGTAGCGCTGCGAATACGCGTGCGCGTCGAGCCGGTGCCAGCCATTGGGAACGATGATCTCCGCGGGCTCTCCCCACGCTTCGATCTCGCGCATCGAGTCGTCATCGAGCGCGATCGCGCTGTGCACGACGACTCGTCCGTCGTCGCGCTTGATGAGCGTCATTCTCCGCTCGAGCGGGATCTGCGGCTGCGCGCCGGCGACGGTCCACACCCGATCCGAGAGCTTCTCGATGGGGCTGTGCGGAAGGACGGTCCAGGGGCGGGGTGTTTCGGCCATTGCTCGCGCTGACTGCGATACGCGCAGTTGTCCGTCGGCGCAACGAACGGCTCAGCGCCCTCGCTCAGCCGCCGCGACGCTTGCGCGCTTCGTCCAGCGAAATCGCAGGCCCTCTGAGCTGCGCGCCCGAACGTGCGATCTCTTCTGGCAGCGCTCCTGGCTGCGAGCTGTGGTGCAGCCAGAGGTCCGACGCGCGGCCATCGAGCCGCAGCCCGAGCGGGAGCTCGACGGAGAGCCCTTCGCGCCGGACGCGCTCGAGCAGCGATTCGAGCACGGAGTCTGCCTCGCTTCGGTCGAGGCCGAGCTGCGACGCGCACTCGGCCCACGCGCTCGCCATCGGCTCGCCAGCGGGCGCGACGCTCGTGACCCGCAGCGCGCCGTCTGCCTCGAGCGCGGCGCGCGACCAGAGGTCGACCCATGCGCGCGCGAGGGTCGCGGCGATCTCCTGGCCGTGAGCGGCGATCGCCGCGCGCTCGTCCTCGTCGAGCGCGGCGAGGACCGCGCGAGCGCGAGCCGCGCGAGCCGCGGAGAAATCGAGCTTGTCTCGAGCCGACGGCACAACGACCGACGCGATCGCCGCGCGCGCTTCTGCGTCGAGCGCATCTCCGACTTCGCGGACGAAGACCTCGAACGCCAGCCCGTGGGCGGTCTGCGAGAGCCCCTCGACCAGCGCGGTGAGCAGCGCCTGGTCACGGGCCGCGTGGGCGCCTTCAGCGCCGAGCAACGATGGATCGAGAGGTGTTCGCGACATGGCAGTAGGCCGATGGTGACCCGAGTGGACTGGCGGCGCGGGCTCCGCTAGCAGAGTGTAGCGCAACGGGGCGAACCGTGATCGCCGCCGGCGCCTGTGGATCCTGTGCGACCGTGCAGATCGCCGCGCAGGGCCGATGGTGACAGCGCCTCCGATGCTCAGCGGGGATCGATGACCTCGCGGAGCTGCTCTGCGGTAAACGGCTTCTCGAGACACGGAACCTCGTTGTCTCTGAGAAACTTGAAGACCCTCGGACTGAACGATCCGCCCGTCATGAACACGAAGCGCTCGTGTGATCCGTTCGCGAGGGCGCGGGCCTGATCGAACACGTCCATCCCCGAGATGTCCGGGAGCATCATGTCGCACAGGACCAGGTCGTACCGAACATCGCCGCGGAGCTTCTCGACCGCGTCGTGGCCGTTGATGACCAGCTCGACGTCGTGCTCGTCCTGGAGCTGCAGCTCGATCGACCGCGCCAGGAGCGTCTCGTCATCGACGACGAGCACGCGCCGTCGACGGGGACGCGAGAGGCGCTTTCGTCGCTCGGTGCCCGACTCGCGCGGCGCGGGCTCGGACGACCGAGGCAAGAGCACGCGAAACGTCGTTCCGCGGCCGCGTTGGCTCTCGACGGTGATCTCACCGCCGAACGCGGTGACGAGGCCGTGGCAGACCGAGAGGCCGAGCCCGGTTCCGACGCCAGAGGAGCGCGTCGTGAAAAACGGCTCGAAGACCCGCGGCAGGTGCTCGGCGTCGATGCCTTCTCCGGTGTCCGACACCTCGCCGCACACGCGCCCGTCGGGAGCCTCGAAAACACGCACACGAATTTCGTTGGACGACGGCGACCCGTCGCCGATCCCCTGCGCGGCGTTGATGATGAGATTGAGAAACACCTGCGCGAGCCGCCCCTCGTCGGCCCACACCGCGCGCGTCGGCTGGTAGTCGCGCAGGATCCTCGCTCGGCCGCGGATCAGCGGGTGCGCCATGGTCAAGGCCGCCTCGATCGCGCGCTCGAGAAACACGTTCTCCCGCGACTCGTCGCCGCCGCGCGAGAAGGTCTTGAGGTCCCTCACGATCGTCTGGACCCGCTCGGCGCCGTCCCGCGCGTGCTCGAGCGACTCGCTGATCCTGCCGCGCGCTTCGAGGTCGGGCAGGTCCACGGCGCACTCGGCGAAGCGCTTGCGCGCGAACTCGAGGTTGCTCAGCACATACGCGAGGGGGTTGTTGATTTCATGGGCCACGCCCGCGGCCAGCGTTCCCACTGACGCGAGGCGGTCGGACTGCGCGAGGCGCGCTTGGAGCTTTCGTCGCTCGGTGACGTCTTCGACGATGCCGACGCCCCCCTGCACCGAGCCGTCTTCGCCGCGGACTGGGGCGAAATCCACGCGGACGATCGATCGACGCCCCGCGGTGACCGAGACGTACTCGCCGTCGTACCGCGCTCGCTCGCCAGAGAGCGCCTTCTTCAGCTTCTCGACCAGCTGCTCGTTCGGGAGCGTCGCGATGTCCAGGCCGATGATCGCCTTGCGCGACGAGCCGAGGATCGAGACGAACGCGTCGTTGCAGGTCGTCAGGACGCCGCGGGCGTCGTAGTGAAACATTCCGAGCGGGGCGTTTTCGAAGGCCAACTGGTGCGCGTCCGACTCGGGGAGCGCCTCGACTTTGCGCTCTTCGAGGTCGTGCAAGGCCGAGTGCGCTGAGCGAAGAACGAGCGTCGCCCCTCCGTCGCTCGAGCGGCCGACGGTCATGGCGAACTCGACCTCGACCTTCGCTTCTCCCACTCGAACGAGCGCGACGCGCAGCGGCGAGGGAGCCGCGAGCTCGGCGCGCGACCGAATCGCGTCAACGACGTCGGGGCCGAGTCGCTTGAGCAACCGCTCGGGCAAGAGCTCGCTCAGCGGGCGACCCCGGATCGCGCTCGCTGAATACCCGGTCGCAAGCTCGAACGGCTTGTTGCTGAACTCGATGGTCCCCGCCCGAGTCACCACGACCAACGCGTCGGGAACGGCCTCGAGAGGCTCCCACGAATCGCCTGGACGTCTTGAAGAAGCGCGCTCGAGCTCCGCGATGTCGTCGCCGCTCAAGGTTCCTCCCCTTGGTTCAACGCCACGACTCGTTCAATCGACAGCGATGGTAACAGCCGAAAGCTGCCGATCGCCAGCGGTCGAGAGAACCAAAGTCGCTCGATCAGCGCGGCCCTTCGCTGCGACTGCGACGCGTATATCCGCAGAAGCACAACGCTTTGCGCCCCTCGCGCCGCGTCATCGCGCGCCGACGTCGCGCCTGCGCTGCGATCGAGGCTCTCTGCGTCGCCTCGCGTGCTGAGCACCCAGCGGACGTCTGCTCCCATGCTTCGCTGGGTCGCGCTGTGATCGTAGCCGGCGCCGAGCATCAGCACCGGCGCGCGATCGGCCGGTGAATACTCGTCTCGAACCGCTCGCGTTCGCGCCGCGCCGCTGGCGTCGTCCGTCCGCTCGGTGTCCTCGGCGAAGAGCTGCACTTCGAATCCCCCGTGCGGAGCCCGCTGAACGAGCGGCGCGGACGGATGCCAGACGCCGAAGCGCCCGTCCCAGCGCGACGGATCGACGCCCGCGAGATCCTCGCGGCCCGCCACGACGACGCGCGCCGCGCTGGCTCCGTGAGCGAGCGAGCGAGCGAACTGCCTCGCGAGCGCGAAGGACTCGTCGTCGCCGTACGCGGTCCGCGAGCCGGTCTCGACCATCCACGTCGGCAGCCGTCGAAAGGTCGCGTCGCGGAGCGTGACGGCCTCGAGCCACTCGCGCAGCGCGAGCACCGCCGTCGGGTCGTGCCGCGCGACGCTCCGAAGATCCGCGGGATCGCCCCACGCCCGCTTGCGCGCTCGGGTGATCGCAGCCTCTGCGGCGGTCTGCCAGCGACCGACGTGCGCGATCTGAAGAAACGGACGGGCGTCGCGCACGCGTTACTCCTCGTCGAGCAGCTCGCGGAGCGGGCTGTCCCCGAGCCGCTCGCGCAGGCGCTCGAGCAGCCGCGATCGGGCTCGGCTCAGCCGCTGTCGATCTTTGTCTGGCATTCGACCCTCGACTCGTTCGCCGTCGCGCTCGGCCGCGAGCAGAAGCGCCTCTCGATCGTTGGGCGCGAGGGACTCGAGGATTTCGCTGGTCACGCGAAGGAGCTCGGCGGTCTGCAGCGCGCGGTCCGACGGGCGCTCGTGCGAGATGACCGACTCGGGTTCTGACTCGACCGGCTCGTCCGCTCGTCCGCGAACGCGCGCGCGAAAGAGGTCGGCGACTCGCCTGCGAAGGATCGTCCGCGCGAGCCGCACGAGGTGCGTGCGGTCCTCCTCGCTCTCGGGCGGCGCGGCGTCGAGCCAGGACTGCGGAATCCCTTCGCCTCCCTCACCGATTCGATTGGCGAGGTCCGCGAGGGCCTCTTGCACGAGATCTTCGTGCCTCGTCCTGAGCGCAGGAAGTCTACGGCGAACGTCGACGAGCAACGTCGCGCGAAGCTCAACCATCGCCCGCCGCCAATACGGCGCATCGTCGTCTCTCGGTGCCATGCTCGCGGCGCGCCCGGGCATGCTCTCAGATCACCCGCGCCGAATCTACAGCCTACTCGCCCTCTCTGTTCGCCGTTCACAGCGCCCAGCGGGCCGCTCGTGGGCCGTGTCTTGCGCTGCGATCAGCGGCAGCACCAGGTGGCGTACAGCGCGTCCGGATCGACGCGAAGCCCGGCGTCCACGCATCGCGCGTCCCGCGCGCGCTGCGAGAGCGAGGCGCGAAGCGTGGGCAAAGAGCGCTGGATCTCTTGCTCGAGCATCGCTCTGTCGCGATCGAGGTGTCCCTGCTGCTCCTCGACGCTCCGCGAGGCGGTGGCCTGCTGCGTCGGGTCCGAGATCCTGCCGACCATCGAGCGCTCGAGGCGGATCCTTCGCGCTCGTTCGTCCAGGTGAAGCGCGGCTCTGCGCTCGAGGATCCAGTCGGGGACGAGCTGCCAGGGATGGGTCGCTCCTCGCTGGGTGCACAGCGCTTGCGCTGCAGCGAATCGACGGACGACGAAGCCTGCCACGAGCGGAGCGGCGCCTTGCATGGCGGGCGCGGCGCTCGGGTTGCTCGCGTCGGACTCCGTCCGCGGCCGAAGGGTAACGGGCTCGACGCGCGCCTCGCGAGCGGCGTCGCGCAGCGCGAGTCCGCCTTCGCTCTCCTGGCGCGCGGCGGCGCGGGCGTCCGTTGCAGTCGCGTTGGAGTCCGCTCCGCCATCGAGCGCGCGCGCGCCTCCGTCATCCACCGCTGCGCCGCTGTCCGATCGCGCGAGGGAGATCCGCAGCGTGGGGAGCGGCGCGCTCTCGCCGGTCGAGAAGTACGGGCGAGCGATCCACGCGACGGACGCGGCGGACACCGCGGCGACCCCGACCATCGCCGCGATGGCGGACCTCGAGCGAGGCAGATCGCGAGGCATGCGCGGGTCGGTCATGACGCGCTCGAACGCGTCGAACGCCTCGCCCGCGTCTCGGTAGCGCTCGTCGATCTTGCGCGAAACGCAGCGGGCGAACCAGGGGTCGAACCCGGGAGGAAGCGCGTCTTTGCAGCGGAGCTCGAGCGCGCGCTGACTGGCGGGCACGAGCGGCTCGACCATCTTCTCGTAGAGCACGGCGTCGGCGGGAAAGGTCTTTCGCCAATACGGCTTCGCCGTGAGCACCCAGAACATCAAGAGCCCGAGCGCCCACACGTCGGTCGCGGGGTTGATGCGCTCGCGGCGCACTTGTTCGGGCGCCATCCACAGCGGCGAGCCGATCACGGAGGTGACCGTGACGCTGGTCTCGAACTCTTCGAGCGCCGTCGCGATGCCGAAATCCAGGAGCTTGACGACCTCGAGGCCTCCCACGCTCGCTGAGCGCGCGACGAAGATGTTCTCGGGCTTGAGGTCTCGGTGGACGACGCCGGCTTCGTGCGCAGCCGCCAGGGCGTGGCAGAGCTGCCTCGCGAGGTCGAGCGCCTCGAGCCGACCGAACGCGCCGTCGCGGTCGACGCGCTTCTTGAGGGTCTCTCCTTCGAGCAGCTCCATCGCGATCCACGGAGCGCCCTCGTCGGGGTCGATCCCTGCGGCGATCACCCGCGTGATGTGCTCGCTGGCGACCTTGGAGACAACGAGCGCCTCGCGCTCGAATCGCTCGCGGGCGCGGCCATCCTCCCAGAGCCCCGCGCGAAGGACTTTGAGCGCGCGGAGCTGCCCCGTCGAGCACTGCTCGACGCGGTAGACCGTGCCCATCCCGCCCTCGGCGAGCCGGGCGAGCACGCGCCATTCACCGGCGAAAATCGAGCCGATCGCGAGGGACGCCATCGTGATCCTATCGCGACGATGGGTTTCTGGGAGGACATGCGAGATCGAGATCACACATGTTTTCAGTGGGTGAGCGGTGGAGCATGTCACCAACTCGAAGCGAGGCTGTTGGTCGAGCTTCCGTTCTTAGCACCGTTCGCAGGGCGGCGCCGTGAAGAGCGTCCATCAGACGCTGCGTCGACGGACCGACTGCGCCACGGTGATCGCCGCCATGGACACGATCGTGTCGACGTCGCTGTTGCGCTGAAGAACGGTCACGGGCTTGTTCATCCCGAGCAAGATCGGTCCGACCGC
Source organism: Deltaproteobacteria bacterium Ga0077539 (assembly GCA_001465015.1). Lineage (GTDB taxonomy): Bacteria > Myxococcota_A > Polyangia > Polyangiales. The sequence continues at coordinate 51,223 of LNEO01000237.1, forward strand.
CTCGGCGCCGCCGAAGGACGTGAGCAGCTTGTAGGCGATGTTTCCCGCGCTCAGCGAGGGAAAGACCAGCACGTTTGCCGCTCCCGCGAGGGTCGTGAAGCTCCACTCCGCGCGCAAGAGCGGGTTGAGGGCGACGTCGGCCTGCATCTCGCCGTCGATCATCAGGTCTGGTCGTCGGTCCTTCACGAGCTCGACCGCGCGGGACACCTTGCGCGGCTCGACCCCGTCCGAGCTGCCGAAATTCGCGTACGAGAGCATCGCGATCCTGGGCTCGATCCCGAGGTCGCGCACGGCGTCGGCGCTCTGGATGGCCACCTCTGCGAGGGTCTCGGCGTCGGGGTCGACGTTGACCGTCGTGTCCGCGCAGAACAGCACGTTCGCCCCCTTGAGGAGCATGTACATCCCGGCGGCGCGCTTGAATCCTGGGGCCATTCCGATGATCTGCAGCGCGGGCCGGACGACCTCCGCGTACGCCGCGGTCAGCCCCGACACGCACCCGTCAGCATCGCCCTGCTGGACCATCATCATCCCGAACACCTTGCGCTCGCGCGAGACCTTCTTCTCTGCGCTGTACCGCGTCTCGCCTTTGCGCCTTCGGAGCGTCCAGTACGCGTCGACGTAGGACGCGAGCTTCGGCGACTCGGGCGGAAAGACCAGCTCGATTCCGTCGAGGTCCAGGTCGAGCTCCTTGGCGCGCTCGAGGATCGCGCTCGCGCGGCCGACGAGCACGGGGCGCGCGATGCCCTCGTCGCGGACGATCACGGCGGCGCGCAAGATCGCGTCGGATTCGCCTTCGGGAAACACCACGGTCTTTCGGCCCGAGCGCGCGACGGCCCAGATCTTTCGCAGCGTGTGGCGCGTGGGCGAGACCCGCTTGGAGAGCTGCTCGCGGTAGGCGTCGAGGTCGATCGTGTCGCGCGCGACGCCGGTGTCCATCGCGGCCTGCGCGATGGCCGGCGCGACCCAGAGCAACACCCGGTCGTCGAACGGCTTCGGGATGATGTACTCGGGTCCGAATTTGAGCTGCTCGAGCCCGTACGCCGCCATCACGCGATCGGGCACCTCGACCTTGGCGAGCTCGGCGATCGCGCGCACCGCCGCGAGCTTCATCGCCTCGTTGACGGTGCGCGCGCGGACGTCGAGCGCGCCGCGAAACACATACGGATAGCCGAGGACGTTGTTGACTTGATTGGGAAAATCGCTGCGTCCCGTGGCCACGATCGCGTCGGGCCTGGTCGCCCGCGCGGTCTCGTAGTCGATCTCGGGATCCGGGTTGGCCAGCGCGAACACGAGCGGCGCGCGGGTCATCGTCTGCAACATCTCTTTCGTCACCACGCCGCCGACGGACAAGCCGACGAACACGTCGCGCCCCGCGATCGCCTCGGCGAGCGTGCGGTCTTCGGTCTCTTGCGCGAACGCGCCCTTGTAGCGGTCCATCTCCTCGACGCGCCCGCGGTACACGACGCCCCACTTATCAACCATGGTGATGTGCTCGCGCCGGACGCCGAGCGCGACCCACAGCTCCATGCAGCGGACCGCCGCGGCGCCGGCGCCGCAGCAGCACACGCGCACCTCGTCGATCTTCTTGCCGACGAGCTCGAGCGCGTTGAGCAGCGCGGCGCCGGTGATGATCGCCGTTCCGTGCTGGTCGTCGTGAAAGACCGGGATGCTCATCCGCTCGCGCAGCGTCTCTTCGATGTAGAAGCAGTCTGGCGCGCGGATGTCCTCGAGGTTGATCCCGCCGAAGGTGGGCTCGAGCCGCGAGACGACGTCGATGAACTTGTCCGGGTCGAGCTCGTCGACCTCGAGGTCGAACACGTCGATGTCCGCGAACTTCTTGAAGAGCATCCCCTTGCCCTCCATCACCGGCTTGGACGCGTACGGGCCGATGTTTCCCAGGCCCAGCACGGCGGTGCCGTTGGTGATCACGCCGACGAGGTTCTGCCGAACCGTGTAGCGATCGACGAGGTCGCGATCGCGGGCGATCTCACGGCACGGCTCTGCGACGCCGGGCGAGTACGCGAGGGCGAGGTCCCGCTGCGTGACGCTCGGCTTGGTCGCGATGACCTCGATTTTTCCCCGTCGTCCTTGGGAGTGATAGTCCAGCGCGTCTTGCTTGCGGATCGGTGGGCGGCTCTGAGATTTCACGGAGGACTTTGGCGTATCACGCTGCGCCATCGGGCCGAAAGGCGCGCGTGTCCCGACCGCTGTCGAGCTTCGCGCGCTCTCCCCATGGACAAGCGAAGGGCTGATCGCTCGCCAACACCCACAAGGTCGGCACGGACGGCGGATGATCGGGCCACGGACCTTCTCCGTCCGTGAAGTACACAACGGCATCGATCGCCTCTCGCGCGAGCAGCGCGCGATCGAACGGGGGTCGCAGGTCCGTCCCGCCGCGGCCGACGACGGCGTCGATCGCCCCCGAAAAGGCGTACACCCGGGTCACTTCGGTGTCGCACTCGCATACAACGACGCGCGCGAACGGGGCGATGCGATCGAACTCCGCCGCGATCGACGCGAGCTGCTCGCGGGTCATGCTTGCGCTCGTGTCGATCACGGCCAGCACGGACGGTCGCGCCGATCCTCCCGTGCGATACCCCCGCCCCGGAATCGCTCCCACCTGCGACGGAAACCGTCGATTGAGGCGCGCGTACGTGCGCACCGGCGAGCGAAGCCGTTGCACGAGCCCGTCGAGCCTCGCTCGCCAGTCGATCGTCGAGGGGGCGACCTCGGCGAGCGCGCCGCCCAGCGCTTCGAGCAATCGACCGGGCAAAACGCCGGCGATCCGAGCGTCTGGCGCGAGCCCCTCTCGCTTCGCCTCGTCGAGCGAGCGCTCGACGAGCTCGCGCGTCTTGGCGAGGGCTCCTGCGCCTGTTCCTTGTCCTTGCCGCCACGGGCCGTGCTCGTCGACGTTGTCGCCGCCGCCGTCGCGAAGCGCCTTGGCGAGCGCGCCCTTGCGATGGATCGGAAGCAACAGCGCGTAGCGCTCGAGCGTCGACTGCCCCGCGCGAAGGCCGAACCGCGCGAACTGCTCCCACACGATCGGGTTGGGCAGCGGCTCGGTGATCCCGTCGTTGGCCGACAGCTCCATGCAGGTCTCCATGACCTCGGGGTGATCGACTCCGTCGCGAAATTTGCTGTGCGTCAGGTGTCCCAACGCGACGTGATGCACCTCGTGAAGCAGGATCCCCGCGACGAACTGCGGCGCGCGCGCGAGGGCCTCGAGGTTCGCGTGGAGATAGAACCGGCCTCGCTCGAAGGACACCGCCATCCACGGCACCGACGCGTCGGAGACGACCTCGATTCGCGCCAGCACCGCAGCGTGAAAAGGGTACTTCGCGAGCCATCGGCTCGGCGCGAGGAGCCGCAAGAGCGCGTCGCGCGAGCTCATCCTCGGCCCGGGCGAATCGGCGTGATCCCGAGCTCGAGCATCACGCTCACGAGCGGCATCGCGTAGCGCTCGCCGAGGGCCGCGAGCACTCGTCCGAGGTTGGCCCTGACGGCGTTGCTCTGGCGGAGCTCGGCGACGCGGCCGTGCTGCCGAAGGTGCGCGCTGAGCGCGTTGGCCACGATGGCGGCCCGGTGGCGCTGCAACGGAGCCTGCGCCCAGATCGCGAGCTTCTTGTCCGCGTTGATCGCAGCGCCGTTCATCAACACTTCACCCGCGCGAAGCTCGATGAGCGACGCCGCCACGGGGTTGCCAGCGAGCGCCTCTTGCAGCGACTCGCGCGCGTCGCCAGGGAGGTCTCCGAGCAGCGCCTCGAAGCTCTCGAGTCGAAACGTCCCTTGCTCGGCCATCGACGCGACCTCGGGGCTGCGAACGATCGAGCGCACGCGGCTCGTGAGCTCGTCGAGCGCGTCTGTCCTGCCTTGTGACTTGAATTCACGCACTTGTTTTTGCGGCTCGCCCTGGTACTCCGAGAGGAGCTTTCGCAGGTCGAGCGAGAGCTGTCCGGCGGTGCCTTCGCTGGCCGCCGCGAGCACCTCGGCCCACGCGGGGGGCAGAAATCCGCAGAGCGCGTCGCGGACGAAATCCGGGTCCGCGCGCTCCTTCGCGGTCATGGCGGCGAGGATCTGGCCTGCGTAGGTCCAGCTTCGCGGCGACGCTTCGTCGAGCGCGCGCGAGTGTTCGCGCACGACGGTGAGCACCGCCAGGTGAACGCCGTTGGCCTCTGCCCACGCGAGCCACGGGCCGCGATCGGCGCGGGCGCGGATCTTCATGAACCGCGCTTCGAGCGCCCGGTCGAGAGGGGTGACGTGATACTCGCCGGTCGGAGGATTGGTCGCAGCGAAGCAGACCCAGCCGCTCGGAAGCTGGTACTCGTGCAGCCTCCCGGTGGTCAAGAGCTGCAGCGCGGGCTGCTGCACGTAGCGCTCGGCGCGGTTGAGCTCTTCGAGCAGCAAGATCCCCGAGCCCTCGATGGGCAACGTCGCCGGCGTCGCGTAGGTGGTGCGTCCCTCGCGAACCACCGGGAGCCCCACGAGGTCCGGCGGCTCGAGCAGCGACAGGTCCAGGGTGATCACTGGAAGCCCCAGCGATCGCGCGACCGATTGAACGAGCTCGGACTTTCCGATTCCCGTTGCGCCCTCGATCAGCGCGGGTCGGCGCGCGCGCCAGGCGAGGGACAGCAGCGCGGCCAGCCTCGGGCCCACGCTGACTTCGTGCACGATCGATGCGCTCACGGCAGGCGAGATAGCACGTCGCGCGCGATCCGCGTCGCGAGCGCGAGCGTCTCTCGCTCGTCTTGTCCGACGCGGCAGAGGACCTCGAACGTTCGATTCGCTCGGCGCACCGCGAGCACGCCGCGCGTCCCGTCGAAGGCCGCCTGGTCGCCGAGGGATTCGATCACTTGCTGACCGGTGTGGGCGAGCTCGAACCCGCGGGCCCACAGCGTCGCCGGCCCCGATCGCGCGGGATAGATGCTGAGCCGCAGCTCTGCCTCGGACGACTCGAGCGCCTGGGTCGAGCCCGAGCGGCGCGCCACCGCCGCGAGCAGCTGCGGGTCGCGCTCGACGCGATCGCGGTTGCGCGCAGAGATCGCCGCAGCGTCGCGCTTGCGCCAGCGATAGCGGCACGAGTCCAGCCCCGCGAGGCCCGTGCGCTCTTGCTCGACGCGCGTCTGCTCGTCGACGTCCGCGAACACGCGCACCGCCACTTCGGGCAGGATCGAGCACGCGTCCCTCTGCCCGTCGCTCGACGCGGACGAATCCGCGGTCCCGATCGTCGGAGCAACAAACGGCGGCGGCCGCGGAGGCTCGCTCGGGCGAGGGGGCTCTGCGGGCAACGGCGACGGTTCTGAAGGGCGGCGCTCGCACGCCGCCATCGAGGCGGCCAGGACCAGCGCGAGCGACGAAAGGCTACGCATGGGACGACGCGAGAGCTATATCGCACGCTGGCGCGCTCGGCGCTCGTGAAACGCGCTACACCTCTGCGCGAGAGGCTCCCATGGCAACGATGGACGACAGCACGATCCTCCAAGCACAGGCGCTCCGTGAGCGAGCAGGCTTCATGGTGCTCGACGAGCACGCGGTGATCGCGATCCGCGGCCCCGAGCGTATCGATTGGCTCTCGGGGATGATCACCCAGGAGTGCAAGAGCATCGCGCCCGGCGAGAGCCGCTATGCAGCGGCGGTGCACGAGAAGGGCAAGCTCTTCGGCGACCTTTTCGTGCACGCAGGGGCCGAGGAGCTCTTCATCGTGGCCCCGTCGCGGACCGCGGGCGACCTCGTCGCGCACTTCGAGAAGCACATCATTATGGAGGACTGCGAGGTCGCCCTCGCTCCTTCGCTGCGAGTGCTGACGGTGCAGGGGCCCGACAGCGCTCGGCTGCGCACGGCGACGGCGTGGGTCGCCGACCGGCTCGGCCGCGGCGGAATTGATTTCGTGTGCGACGCATCCGAGCTCGACGCCAAGCGCGCACAGCTCGAGGCGTCCGGCGCGATGGCCGTGAGCGAAGCGGCGTGGGAGATCGCGCGGGTGGAGGCGGGCGTTCCGCGGTTC
>LNEO01000238.1 GCA_001465015.1 Deltaproteobacteria bacterium Ga0077539
GGCCACGAGGCCAACCTCACCGATCGCGCCGTTTCCTTCAACAAGGGCTGCTACGTCGGGCAAGAGGTCGTGTGCCGCCTTCAAATGCGCGGCCATGTCCGACGGCAGCTCGTCGCGCTGATCGTCGACGGCGAGCCGCTCGAGCCGGGGGCCACGATCGACGGCGACGTCGGCGTGGTCACCTCGTCCCGATGGTCTCCCGCGCTCGAGAAGAGCGTCGCGCTCGCCATGGTGAAGTGGTCGGTCGCGCAAGACAGCAAGACGGTCACGATCGCCGGGCGGGACGCGTCGGTGGTCGCGAGGCCCGTTCTGTGAGCCTGGGGGTCGAGCGTCCCTCGCGCATAACAGACCGCCGGTCAGTCAGTGTTTTGTACGCGATTCTGGTGCTCGCCTCGTGCGGTCCCATCGAGGACTCGAGCGCAAACCGCGCCGAGCGCTCGACCGCGGGCGACCCTCGCGCGAGCAGCGGCGGCGAGGTGAGCGCTCGAGCGCCGGGACGGACGGCGACGGTGGCAGCCGTCGCCAACGCGGTCGTGCGAATCAACGACGAGACCGAGTCGGACGCCTCGGCGCGCGTTCGTCCGCCGAGCACCGTACTGTGGAACCTCGACGCAGGTCCGATGGTCACCGCGGACGCAGGTCCGAGGTCCGCCGAGCTCGCCTGGCTCGTCACGCGAATCGACGAGAACGCGGACACCGCCGGGCCCGCTGGCGCGCCCAACGTTCGCGCGCTGGCCTCGTACGGCAGCGACGGCGTTCGCGCGCTCGTCGCGGTGTTTCGCGCGGGAGACGCGCGCAGAGGTCCGCACGCACGAAGGGCGATCGAGCTCGTGGCGCAGCGGGCGTGCCGCGGCACGGCCGATCGGCTGGCGCCTCGCAGGATCGTCGCCTGGCTCGAGACTGGCTCGACCTCGCTCGCCCGCCAAGACGAGGGCGACGGCTCCTGGCCATGGGCGCGCGCCGTGGAAGTTCGCTGGCCGGTCGAAGCGGTGGACCGGATGCGCGCCTGGGCGGATCAGGGCATTCCATGCGATCCCGAGGGGCGCGCGGCGCGAACAACGATGGACGCGGGCGCCGCCGTGCTCGATGCTCGCGCGCGGTGAACGCAGGGTTTGGCGAAGAGTCGCTCATGTCCGTTCTCGCGTGCCCGGGATGCCACAGGCGCCTCGCGCGAGAAGGCGCGGTGTTGCGCTGTGTTGCGTGCGAAGAGACGTTTGCCCGAGAGGGCGGCTACTGGACGCTCGTCACCGCGAAGACCCGCGCCGCGATGCTCGGCGAGGACGCAGCGGGCCGAGCGAGCGACGACCCCTGGACGCAATGGCGCTCGGCGATGAGCGGTCTCGAGGCGTGGCGAAAGCGTCAGCGTGGCCGACGAGCACACACACATTCGAGCGGCGTCGAGCGCTCCGACGGCAGCAGCGACGAACGCACGCGCGCCCTGCTCGAGCGCGCCGCGGGCGAGCGCGACGGTCTGCTGGTGGACGTCGGCGCCAAGGACGGACGCATGCGTGCGCTGGCTCCCTCGCGGTGCTTCTATCTCGCGGTCGATCCTTCACCAAAGGGAGAGGGCTCGGTCCTGCGCTCGGTGGCCGAAGAGCTCCCGGTCGCGGATCGCTCGGCGGTGGTCGTGTTCAGCCACGCCGCGTTCGACTATTTCGTCGAGCCCGAGCGAGCGCTGCGCGAGGCGAGCCGCGTGCTGGTGGACGGCGGGTCGCTCGCGCTCGTCGTGAGCGTACTCGATGCGCCCATCGCCCGCGCGCGCTCGGGCCGATCGCGGCTCGAGCGCCTCTGGCTCGCGCTGAGGGCGCTGCCTTCGGCGGGCGTGCGAGCGACCGCGGGGCTCGTCGGCGACGCGCTGTTCTCGCAGCGAGCGCACGTTCACTACTACACGCGCGACGCGCTGATCGCGCTCGTCGGAAGAGAGTTCGACCTCGTCGAGGTGAGCGAGGTGCGCCAGTCTGCGAGCACGATTCTGTACGTGCTGGCGCGAAAGCGCGCGCGAGGGCGGCTCAGAGTGCTCGAGCGCTGAGCGGCCGCGAGGGGAGTGAGCCCGGCGCGCCCTTCGCTCAGCGCGCCAGCGCCCGGACGAGGGCGTCGCACACGCGGTCGAGCTGCGCTCGCTCGAGCGTCGGGTGCAGAGGGAGCGTGAGCAGTCGAGGCGTCACGCGGTCTGTCACCGGCAGGATCGCCTCGAATCCCTCGTACGCTTTGAATGTGTGTGTCGGAGGATAGTGGATCGAGCTCTGCACTCCGTCCGCGCGCAGCGCGCTCATCACCGCGCCTCGATCGCGGCCCGGCGGCAGGAGCACCACGAACAAGTGATCCACGCTCTCGCCGCGGGACACGTGCGAGAACGGCAGCTCGAGGCCGTCGACCGACGAGAGTCGCTCGCGATACCAGCGCACGCGCTCGGCTCGAAGGGCGTTGTTCGCCGGGAGCTTTCGCAGCTGAATCGCGCCGATCGCGGCGCGGATCTCGTCCATCCGCGCGTTGGTTCCGACGCGTGCGACGTCGTAGGTGTACGCGTGGCCTCGGTGACGGTCGAGCGTGCTCGTGGTCATGCCGTGCGCGCGAGCGAGGCGAAGCGACGACGCCAGCGCCTCGTCGTGGGTCGTGAGCATCCCTCCCTCGCCGGTGGTCATGTTCTTGTTCGAGAAGAACGAAAACGCGCCGACCGCGCCGAGCGCTCCGCACGCGCGGCGTCCGAGCGTCGCTCCTGGCGAGTGGGCGCAGTCCTCGACGATCGCCGCGCCGTCCGCTGCGCGCGCGATGGCGTCCACGTCCGCTGCCCAGCCCGCGTAGTGCACGGGACACACCGCGCGGGTCTTCTTCGTGCGCTTTCTCGCGACGTCTTGCGGGGACATGGTCAGGTCGTCCTCGCTCGTCACATCCGCGAACACCGGAACCGCGCCCAGCCGCCGCACGGCGTTCGCCGTCGCCACGAAGGTCAACGCCGGAACGATCACCTCGTCCCCTGCGCGCACCCCCACTGCCTCGAGCGCGAGCTCGAGCGCCACCGTGCAGTTGGCCACGGCGATCGCGTGCGGCGTGCCGACCATCTCTGCGAACGCTCGCTCGAACGCCGCGACGCGCTCGCCTTGCGTCAGCCATCCGCTGCGAACGACGGCAGCAGCCGCCTGAGCTTCTTCTTCGCCGAGGGTCGTCTCGGACAGCGTGATCATCGGGAGGGTGGCGGCAGTCATCGTCGTCGGGCTGCGGTATACACCGCGGCGCGACCCTCCCGTGCAAGTGCTCTCGTGGCCGCGCCCGTACGCAGAAAACCCCTATCTCGAGCGGCTCACCGAGGCGCTCGCGCGTCAGGGCACGACTTCGCGCTCGGCTCGCTACCTGGTCGAGCTCGCGCTGGCGCGGTCCGACGCTCGGTGGCTGCACCTGCACTGGCCCGAATGGATGCTGCGCGATCGGTCTCGCGCCCGCGCTCGCGCCCGAGCGCTTTGGTTCTTCGCGTTGCTCGACTCGTTTGTGCTCCGCGGCGTGCGCGTCGCGTGGACGGCGCACAACCTCGTCGGACACGACGAGCCGCATCAGGACCTGGCGCTCGAGCTTCGCCGGGCGTTCTTGCGGCGATGCGCGCTGGTGCACGGACATTTCGCTTCGGCCGAGCGCTCGGTGCGCGAGCTCGGGTTTCGCGGTGACTTCGTGCTCGCGGGACACCCGCACGCGCTCGATGACTATCAGGCGAGCGGCGAGCGCGAAGACGTTCGACGGCGACTCGGCTTCGCCGACGGCGAGCGCGTGCTCGTCTGCTTCGGCTCGATCGAGCGATACAAGGGCTTCGACCGCGTGGCTGCTGCTTTCGCCCGCGGCTGCGAAGGGGCCGACCGACTCGTGATCGCGGGTCGCGCTGGGGACGCGCGTTCGTTGAAGGCGCTCGAGGCGGCGGCTGAGCGCTCGACTGCGATCGAGATCCGTCAGGGATTTCTCTCGCGAACCGAGAGCGCAGACCTCGTCCTCGCCGCGGACGCTGTGGTGCTCGGGTACCGTCAGTTCTTCACCTCGGGCACCGCCATGCTCGCGCTCTCCCACGGAACGCCGGTCCTCGGCCCGCCCGTTCACCACCTGGCTGACCTCGTGGGGCGATCGTTCTTCGTATCGCTCGATGACCCCGAGCAGCTCGCCCCAGCGGTCGCACGATGGCGCGAGGCGATGGACGCGCGCGGGGACTCGATCCGACGCGAGGCGCGGGCGTGGGCGAGCGAGTTCACGTACGATGCGATGGCAAAGGCGCTCTCGGACGCGTTTGCACGGAGCGGTACACCATGATCGGTGCGGTGATTTGCAGCAATTTCGGCGAGCGCGAGGTGCTCGGCGTCCCCGTCGCGCTCAGGGCCGCGCTGTCGCTTCAGGCCGCGGGCGTCGAGCGCATCGTGGTCCTTTCGGACACCGATCCCTCGTGGCTGCGTGACGATCGCTTGAGGCTCCCTGTCGAGCGAGCGAGCAGGTGGCCCGCGGGCGGCGCGCTCGTGGTGGGCGACGGCGTCCTGTGCGACGCCAAGGCGCTTCGCACCGTGGCGAGCGTCGAGGGTGAGGCGCGCGTGCACGAGGGGCTCGAGGTCGTCCTCGCGCGAACCGATCGCGAGGGCGCGTCGCTCGATGCGATCGGCCGCGGTCCCGAGCGAACACCGCACGGCGTGGTGATGTTCGCGCGAACGGGAGACGAGGCGTCGCGCGCCGAGAACGCGCTCATCGCGTCGCTGCGCAAGCCGCAGGACGGATGGGTGTCTCGCGCGATCAACCGCAGGATTTCGCTGGCGCTCACGCGCAAGCTCGTTCGCACGAAGCTTCGACCGAACGAGGTCTCCGCGGCGATCATGGTGCTCGGCGTCTCGAGCGGCCTGATCGCGGCGTTCTTCGCGCCCGTGGGGCTGGTGATCGGCGCGGTGTTGTTTCAACTGCAGAGCGTGCTCGACGGGTGCGACGGAGAGCTCTCGAGGCTCACGTTTCGGGGCTCGCGCGCGGGGGAGTGGCTCGACACGGTCGGCGACGACCTGACGAACTACTCGTTCTTCGCCGGTGCAGCGCTGGGTCTGCGCGCGCTCGGCGCGCCCGCCGCGCTCTGGGGCGCAGGGCTCGCGGGCGTCGCGATCGGCATCGTCGCGAGCGCGATCGAGTACCGCTACCTCGTCTCGATCGGATCGGGCGACCTGTTGAAGTATCCGCTCGGATTCGGGGAGCACGACGCGGGCGCGCGCTCGGACGAGACGCTCTCGTCGCGGCTGCTCGGCGCGTTTCGCCCGCTGTTCAAGCGAGATTTCTTCGCGTTTGCCACGATGATCGCGGCGCTCGTCGGCCCCTCGGCGCTGGGCGTCGCGCTGGTGTTGTTCGCGATCGGAGCCGCCGCGACGCTGAGCGCGGTCATCGCGAGCGAGCTTCGCCGCCGATAGATCCCCCGCGCCGTCAGCGCTCACCAACCAGCGCTCTGCGGAACACAATAGGGGGCGTCCGCAGGAGCATTGCAGCGATATCCGAGAGGGCACAGAAACGCAGCGCAAGGGTCACGCGTCGGAGTCACGTTGGGCAGCGGGCCCGTCGCCACGCAGTGCGGGAGCCGATGCTCGGCGTTGCCGATGTTGTGCGTGCTCGACTGGCAGCGCGTCCCCGAGGGGCAATATGCAGTGGAGCACGGGTCGACGGCGGGCGCCGCGCTCTGCGCGAGGACGTGCACGGGGCCGTTGGGCGTCTCGACGCACTCGAAGCCCGCTCGCGGTTGGAGCTGCGCGCAGGTTCGCCGCGTTCCCTCTGGAGTAAACGGCGAGGGAATCACGCCGGGAACCGGCGGAGCTTGCGGAGCGCTGGGAGACTCAGCGGGCGGCGGCGCCTCTGTGGGACGCGGCGCTTGCTGAGCGACGGGGGGAGGCGCGACGACCGTTGGCTGCGGGCGTTGCGCGCGGGGCTCGGGGCGCGAAGTAGCGCTCTGCGCGGGCTTCTCGCAGGCGACTGCGGTCGAAGAGACAACGAGCGCGATCGTTGCGCTGCGAACGAGCGAGCTAGCAGACTGGTGGTTCATCGCGTGATTGCCGTGCACGATAGCGCGATATGGCCGCCGCTGCTCCGGCGCCGCGTGGGTCCCATGGGTCGGATCGCGGGGAGGACTTCGCGGCTGAGGAGGAAGCCTCGGCGCTTTGTTCGAAGGCCAGCAAACCGAGGCGCGATTCACCCATTGGGGGTGTGATTCCCATCCTGCTCACGAGCGCAGAAGATGCCCGGATCTCCCAGAGGCGCCGAACACTGCACCGCTGAGACGGCGATTGGCAGTCGCAAATCGATTGACGAAGCGACGTTTGGCATCGAGCCGCGAGGCAGCCCCCACCCGCGCTGCCGCGCGCCCCGCCCCCGCCTGGAACGGCAGGGGCGGCGGCTTCGCATTGCGAAATCGTAGTATTCAACCGCGTAAGTTGATTGTGTGGCCATTGCTATGCAATGGCTGCAGTTCGCTCGATTCGCGTGCGTCGATGGTCGAGTGAGCACTGCTTCGCCCTTGCAGAGCAAGGGCCATCACGAACCACGTACGCTGCGTTCGCCAGCATTTTCCCAATGCGAAGCCGCCGCCCATGCCGTCTCAGGCGGGGGCGGGGCGCGCGGCAGCGGGTGGGGGCCGCGCTCCGCGGCTCGATGTAAATCGTCGTTCTGTCTCTCGATTCACAGCTCAAACTCTCTACTGTATCCACAGAGTTTTCGGCGCCTATGGGTTGGGCGGTTCGGGGCGATCGCTGTAGGGTTCAGCGATGCGCGCGCGGGGGCTGGCGTTTACGTTGGGGCCGACGGGGGTGTTGGCGCACGTTCCTGCGCTCGGGGTGATGGTGGGACTGCTGTGGTGGGTGCTCGTGAAGCGGCGCGGGCTGTCGAAGCGCGCCGCGGCGCTCGAGGTCGATGCGCTCTCGCGATGGGGGCGCTCGCGATGGGCGCGACGACGGCGTGGTTGTTGGGGTTCGTGGCGATGATGGGCGCTCTGCTGTCGAGCCCGTTGCAAAGGAGCGCCAACGCGATCTCGCCGGTCGCCCTCGGGTTGGCCGCGCTGTCTTTCGTGGCGAGCTCGTTGGTTCAGCAGCTCTCGAGCCTGCGCTGCTCGTCGGCGCAAGCAACGGCTTCGACGAGGGGGTGCTCTTCGGGCTCGCGTGTCTTCCGCTCGTGCTGGTGGGGATCTCGCGGCTGCGGCGCGGGGCGCGACCGTCGTCGTGATCGCATCGAAGCGTTCACTGGCCCCCGCGATCACGTCGGTCAACTGGGAAACGGCCCCGCGGGCGGCGGCCCCATCCCGTCGCGCATGCAGTGAAGGCGGCGCGGTCACCCGCGGCGAGCGCGAGAGACGGGCGGCGGATCGGCGGAGGGCGAGCACACAGCGCGCGTTCCGCTGGCTTTGTCGTTGACCTGCCAGGGTCGACTCGAGCGCGTGACCTGCGTGACCTCGACGCTCGTGCGGATCTGGCTGTCGGTGATCGAGGCGCCGAGGTTCTTCAACACAAAGAGCAGCGTCTCGAGCTCGTGTGTGTCGCAGCCGCCGCGGATCAAGCGACGAAACGGGATGAGCGTGTCTTCGATGTCGCTCCACGCGCTGTGCACGAGGACGATCGCCGCGTCGGGAAACAACGCCTGAAGACGATTGGCGTCGACGATCACCGAACGAAACACCTCTGTTCGCCACGACCGTTGCTGCTGCTCGTGGACAGCGAAGATCACGACGTCGACGCAAGAGCTCACCTTCGCTCGCGCGAACCAGGACTCGTGCGTCGGGATCGCGTCGAACTCGCCGACGACCTCCAGCGCGCCCTCGAACACTGGCGAGCGAAGGCGACGCACGGTGGACTCTCGCGTGAAGGCGTCGATGACGACGATGTTCATTCGCTCGAAGAGGGGTGCGCGCATGGTGATCCTTTTCCTAATGATTGCGCGTCATTGCAGCGCTTGTCACCGCGACATGCGCCGAGACCCCACGACCTTCGAGCACTCGTACGAAGCGATCCGACAGTGACGTCAATACGCTCAGATGAATTCGTGGGCTGACATCACCCTCGCCCGCACCATCGGCGGACTTCAGCGACCTTCGCCGCAGCTCGCGGCATGTAGACAGCCAAAGGAGGCTCTGTGTTCAGAGCTGCGCAGCGAGCTCGGCGCCCTGTTTGATCGCGCGCTTGGCGTCGAGCTCCGTCGCGACGTCAGCGCCGCCGATGATGTGAAACCGCGGGTCTGTCGGGCGCCCGCGATCGTCGACGGCGACGAGCTCGCGGACCGACTCCTGGCCTGCGCACAGGATCACGTTGTCGACGGCGAGGACGCGGGCTGCGCCGTCGTGACGAATGTGGAGCCCCTCGTCGTCGATGCGGACGTACTCGACGTCGCCGAGCATGTGAACGCCGGCTCGCTCGAGGACGCGCTTGTGCACCCAGCCGGTGGTGCGGCCGGGGCCGGTCCCGATGCGCTTGCTCGCGGGCTTTCGCTGCAAGAGCCACAGCTCGCGTCGGGGAGCCTCGTGCTTGGGCTCGCGCAGGCCGCCCTCGACGCTGCTGGTCACGTCGATGCCCCACTCGGCCAGCCACGCGTCGAGCGAAACGTTCGGTTCGTGCAGAAGAAACTCGCACATATCGACGCCGATGCCGCCAGCGCCGATGATGGCGACCTTGCGTCCGACGGGCGCCCGGTCGTTGAGGACCTGCGCGTACGTGAGGACTTTTTTGTGATCGACGCCGGGGATCTTGGGGACGCGCGGCTTGACGCCAGTCGCGATCACGATCTCGTCGAAGCCTCTTCCTCGATCGAGCTCTTCCTTCGTGGCGCGGCGCGAGAGCTCGAGCTTCACGCCGGTGCGCTCGAGCTCGTGGGTGAAGTATCGAATGGTCTCGCGAAACTCTTCTTTGCCCGGAACGGCCGCGGCCATCACGAACTGCCCGCCGATCTGCGAGGCGGCCTCGAAGAGCGTCACGTCGTGGCCGCGCTCGGCAGCGACCGTGGCGCAGGAGAGGCCGGCCATTCCTGCGCCGACGACGGCGATGCGCTTCTTGCGTTGGGTGCGGAGGTAGACGAGCTCGGTCTCGTGACAGGCGCGCGGGTTGACCAGGCACGAGACGCGCTCGAGCGAAAACGCGTGGTCGAGGCAAGCCTGGTTGCAGGCGATGCAAGTGTTGATCGACTCGGGCTTCGCCGCCGCGGCTTTGTTTACGAAGTCGGCGTCCGCGAGGAGGGGGCGCGCCATGGACACGAGGTCCGCCTCGCCTTTGGCGAGGATGTCCTCGGCGACCTCCGGCGTATTGATGCGGTTGGACGCGACGACGGGCACCTTCAACACGCGCTTGATCTGCGCGGTCGCCGCGCGAAACGCCGCGCGGGGAACGCTCGTGACGATCGTGGGCACCCTGGCCTCGTGCCAACCGACACCGGTATTCAAGACATCGATCCCCGCGGCCTCGAGGGCCTTGGCGGTGGCCTCGATCTCGTCGCGGGTGTTTCCTCCTTCGACGAGGTCCAAGAGCGAGAGGCGGTACACGATGATGAAGTCGCGCCCGACCGCGCGGCGAACGGCCTCGACGACGGACACTCCGAGGCGCATGCGGCCGTGGATGTCGCCGCCCCACTTGTCTGTGCGCTTGTTCACGCGCTTGCAGAGAAACTGGTTGAGCAGGTAGCCCTCGCTGCCCATGATTTCGACGCCGTCGTAGCCGGCGCGTCGAGCGAGCTCGGCGCTGTGGGCGAAGTCATCGATGGTCGAGAGGATCTCGCCGTCGCTCATCGCCTTGGGCGTAAACGGGTTGATCGGCGCCTTGATCGCCGACGCCGAGACCGAGAACGGGTGGTAGCCATAGCGACCGGCGTGCAAGAGCTGGATCGCGATCTTCGCGCCGTGCTCGTGGACCGCGTCGGTGACCTTGCGATGGTGGGGGACGTCGAGGGCTGTGTTGAGCGTTCCGGCCGCGGGAGCGAGCCACGCGCGGCGGTTCATCGCGATGCCGCCGGTGATGATCAGCCCGACGCCACCTTTGGCGCGCTCGGCGAAATACGCGGCGAGCTTCGGGTAGTTCCAGAAGCGGTCTTCGAGGCCGGTGTGCATCGAGCCCATCACGACGCGGTTGCGAAGCGTCGTGAAGCCGAGGTCCAACGGAGCGAGCATGTGCGGAAAGGGCGCGGTCGTCACGGCGCGCACTCTTACCACCAACGCCGCGGCTCACGCAGGCGCGTCCGCGAGCAAACCCGCCGGTCGCGGCGAGCGTTCGACGTAGCGACGGGGGCTACGGAGCGTGCTGGTTCGCGTGGCGGGCCGAGGCCCTCCAGGCCAGACGGCTGCGTCTGCCGTGAAGCACCAGGTAGAGCACGCAGCTCAGCATCGCGGTGACGAACCACGCGAGCATCGTGTAGCCGCTGCGGCCGAGGCGAGACGCGAACACCAGCGCGCTGTCTCCGTGAAACTCTCGGTACAGCTCGTTGCTGCGGTCGGACAGGGCGATGTGCGCGTCGTCGAGCCCCACCGTCGTGCGTCGCGTCGATGATCGAGCCGCGAGGGCGAGCGCTTCGGCCTCGAGCGTCTGCAGCGTCGATGTCGCGATCACGTAGTTGCCCTCGAGCGTCGCGAGGCCCCCGTTCGCGCGGTGGATCGGGTCGCTGAACTCGCGGACCGCGTTGTAGCCGCGCGGGCCGCGCGCGGTCGCCGAGCAACGCGTGTTGACCGACGTCGACTGCGGAAAATCACGGCCATTCGTGTACGACGAACGAATCCACTCGAGCCCCGAGGGAGCGCTGTCCGAGGCGACCAACGGCCGCAACGCGCGGTGCGCGTGCGCGAGCGCGGCGACGGGCGCGGACTCCATCGCGTCGAGCTGAGCGCGAGACAGGGCAGTTCGATCCGAACGAGCGCGGAGCGTGAACGACAGTTCGAGAAGCGCCTCGGCGTCGAACACCTCCGGGCGCACGCCGCGCAGCGCCTCGTCGAAACGAAGGAGCCCCCGTTCCATGGCCGCGAGCGAGAACGAGAAGAACGTGTCCTTCGAATCGCACACGGTCTCTGTGCGACACCTGCGTCGCGTGATTCCGCTGGAGTCGCGCTCATCAGTGCAGCGCTCGACCTGGCGCGTGTTTCGGGTGACGCTGATCGACCACGCGTTGTCGATCGCAGAAGCGCCGGTGTCGATCGCGCCGCTCGCGACGAGCACGGGGCGCAGCTCTTCTCGCGCAGCAACGACGGCGGCGCGCGCTTCGCGAACGCGCACGACGAGGCGGTCGTGTGTGGATCGAAGGTCCGCGATCGTTCCGCGATGGCCCAAGGCGATGTTGGTGGCGCGGTTGCAGAGCGCGGCGACGTCGTGGAGCGCGGCTGCGGCTCGCACAGCGGCGTGAGTGCTTTTCGTGAGCGATCGCTCGGCGGGAGACTCGATCTCTGCGTCCGCGAGCACGAGCGCCTCGGGGCGCGCTCGGGTCAACAGCACCCGCCACGTGACCAACGCGACCACGAACGGAAACACCGCCAACGCGAGCGGGACGATCACCCGCGCCGCTGCGGAGTCGTACCAAGGCGGCGCAGGCGCACGAGAGGCGCTTGCCGTGGGGTTCTTCTCGATCGTGGCGAGCTCGATCGCCAGCTCTCGCCGGTGCTCGTCGAGCAGCACGCGCAAGAGGGCGAGCTCTTCGGGGTCGTCTGCGTCGAACGCACGGAGCGTGTCGTGGAGCTGCGAGACCGAGCCGTGCCCGCGATAGTGAGAGTCCCGGCCGTATTCGGGGTCCTTCTCGATCGCAGCGATTCCGTCGCGCACCTGCGCGTCGAGCGAGTCGATGCGACGGGCGACACCCTCTCGACCGAGGCGCGCTCTGCGCACGAGCGCTCGCAGGGTGCCGAGCCAGCCGAAGACGGCGAGGTTGCGCGGCAACGACTGCGAGAGCGACAGCCGTTCGAAATGATCGATCCGCAGCTCGATGAGCTTCTGCGCGAGCGTGAGCGAAGCGAGAGGTGTCCCTGTGAACGTGTCGCTGAGCGAACCGTCGACCACGACCGAGAACGGTAACAAACTCTCTCACAGCGTCAGCAGGCTAACGCGCAGACAGCGGAGCGACGGGGAGAGCGCTGGCACCATCGCGCGAATCGCCAGTCAATTTGCAGAACTTTCGAAACAGACGAGCGTTGGGCCGATGATTGCAAAGACCCTCGTTGAACGACGAATCGAGTCGGTCTCGTGGGAGGCATGGAGATGTGTGCGAAGCGCGGTAGCGTGGCGTTGGTGTTGGTGTTGGTGTTGGGTGGGTGCGGCAGGACCCAACTCGTAACCGGCAGCGTCTCGAGCGCGTGCACGAACGAGCTGATCGCCGACTGGAGGCCGCACGACATCGAGCTGCGAACAGGGCGGGTCGAAGTGGACCTTCGGCTCCGCGGCGCTCGGCTCGCGGCTACCGACCGAGCTCGGGGATGGCTGACGTTTCGAGAGGTCACCGGCCGCGCGACCGCGCGCGTGGCGTTGGGTCGCGCTGCGATCGAGCCCTTCGAGATGAGACTCGTAACTGGCGTGTACGAGGTGTCCTACGACGCGCCCGGCTCGGCCTGCGAAGCGCGCGCCGACGCGATGCCTTGCCTGGGTGGTGTGGTGCTCCGCGGGCTCGAGGTGCGCCCCGAACGGCGGCGCGTGCGCATCGACCTCAGACCGACACGGTATCGACTGACGGTCCAAGCGAGCGGGAGGCTCGCCGATCGAGACCGAAGGTTTTCGGTGCGCTGCGGGAGCGGCGAGTGGGTGGGGGCCTTTGCGCATGGCGTTTCGACGGAGATCGACGCGCTCGATCCGAAGCGGTGCTCGATGCAAAGCGCGGAGATGCACCACTGCCAACTGTCGAGATCCTGCAGGGTGCCTGTGCTCGATGAGTCGCTCGATTTCGACCCATTACGTCCTGAAATGCAGGTCGCTTTGCGAACGGCGAAGGTCCGCTTTCGCTTCGACACCACGCCTCGGCTCGAGCATTCGACGAGCGCGCACATCGAGCTCGTTGCGCGACACCACCGCACGGGTCTGCCCACATTCCACTCACGACAGATCAACGAAGCCGAGCACGAGATCGAGCTGCCCATGGGGACGTACGACCTCGATTGGGTCGTGCCGTGCGTGTCGAGCGCGACGCCCGGCGCTCCATGCGGACAAATCGTCGTGGCGCGGGGGATGCCGCTCACCGAGGACGTCGCGCTCCGGCGCAGCGTAGGGTTTACGCGATGGAGAGGAAGCCTCTCGTTCACGGGCACCGCGCCGGACTGGACGAGAGCGAACAGCGTGGGGATCCGACTCTTCGGCTCACTCGGGCACTACTCCGTGCCCCTCGAACTACGATCATCACAGCTGGAAGCCACGAGGAGGATCGACGTCGATGCGTGGGTTCCCAGCGATACGCGTGCGTTCGCGCTGCGCGTGTCCGACGCCGCAGGCAGCCTCGGCGACGAGGACGACATGAACCGACGAAGGGCACCAACTTCGCTGATCACGGCATACGTCCCGTTCGCAGATGGGCTGCTCGCCGCGCAAGAACGCACGGACTTCTCGATCGCGCTGCACCCGCTCGTCGTCGAGTTCGCTGTTCGCGATGGACAAGATCTGTCGCCGCTCGGATTGCCGCTCTCCATCGGCGTGAAGGACGAACGCGATCCGTATGGCGTGTTCGCGCCGATCGATACGCCTACGCTCGTGTCGTTTCCCAGGCGCGCGGAGGTGTTGCTGCATCCCCGCTCCGACCTGGCAGTCGAAGCGCTTCGGCGGGCCGAGCTTCCGACCATCGAACACCGCGTGAGAAGTGCGGCCTTCGAGCTGAGCAACGGGTTTCGAATGGTCGTGCTCGACACGGTCCTCGCGCGCGGCTCGGTCGTTGTGGATGGCGCCCCGCTCGATCACTCGACCGGACAAGAAGCATCGATCGAGTTCGCGCCCGTCGCGTCGCTGGTGCCGGTCGGGGACGCGAGGTCCGTCTCTGTTCGCACAGAAGGAGCGGCGTTCTCGACCCGATTGCACGCGGGCCGATACACGGCACGGATCTCTCAAGGGGACTGCTCGGCGAGCGAGCGCAGCGAAAAGATCTGCGGAAGCGTGCTCGTGCGCGGATGCGCGGAGGGACGACCATGACGCTGCGACGATCGATCGCGCTGTGCGGTTTGCTCAGCATTTCGTGCGGGGCTCGCACGGAGGTTTCGCTCGAGGGCGCGCAGACCTACTGCTCGAACGCGCCGCTGCGCGACCGGCCGCTCGAAGCCATCGACGTTCGCGCCACGACCGTGCTCGTGACGCTCACGCTCGAAGGGCGAGCGTGGACTCAGATCGACGGGACGTGGCTCGTGTTTCGAAGACGAGACGGTCATGCCCGCGCTGATGTGAGCGTCGATCGCGATCTACGCGATCCGTTTGCAGTGCACCTCCCTGTCGGAAGATACGACGTCGAGTTCGCGCGAAAGGGTCACTGTTCTGCGGCGCAACCGTCGGTCCTCTGCGTCGGCGGAGTGATCGCGCGCGACGTCGAGGTCGGCTCGACTCGCCGGACGTTGCTGCTGGATGTTCGGCCGCAGACGTTCGAATTGCGGGTCACCGTCAACGGACGGGCGCCGACGATCGAAGACAGCGTGGTCCCGCGCACTCCAGAGGAGCCTGTCGTGCTTCGCTGCGGCGAGAGCCTCTCGTCGGTGGTGCTCGATGGCGCCGGGCGCGCTTCGGTTCGCGCGCTGCCCAATGACAGCTGCGAGCTGCAAGGCGGGCGAACGGGAGAGTGCTCTCTCGATGCGAACAGCTTTTGGCATTGTCGCAACCGCGTGGCGGATCGACTCACGATCGACCCAACGCGCAGGGAAATCACTGGCGATATCGCGACGCGCGGGCTCTCGGTGACCGTCTCGCTCTCGCAGCGAATGCGAGAACGGTGTCACTCTACGCTCGAGATCGAACGCAACGGCGACGAAGTTGCTCTCGACCACAACAACATTGTGAGTGGGGAAGCGCAGGCATATTCGCTCGTCGCGGGGACATACGACGTGCGCGCTGTGGTGCGATGCGCGCAGCGCGATCAGGTTGGAGGAGCGACGATGATCGTGCCGCTCGCTCGAGCGCTTCGCGTCGATGGTGGTCGAGAGCCCATCGGCATCGTGCGCGAGTTGGACGCGGTCGTC
The DNA here is from genome assembly GCA_001465015.1 of Deltaproteobacteria bacterium Ga0077539. Classification (GTDB taxonomy): domain Bacteria; phylum Myxococcota_A; class Polyangia; order Polyangiales. Next base: position 15,122 of record LNEO01000238.1, read on the forward strand.
GTGGACCCTTCATTTCGCTTCGAGTCTGCGGAAACCGGATCGATCTCGGCCGCGGCGCAGCACCGCAGCTGCCAGTCCGCGTACGAGGACGGATCGCACGTCCGATCGTTCGAAGCGCGTTCTCTTTTGGTGCTACCGGGCCGCGCGTCGCTCACGGTCTTCGCGAGCGATGGTCGGCGACCGATCGTCGCGACGTTCGAAGGCGTCTCGTTGTTCGAAGGCGCCGCGCCCGCGCTGAGCAAACGCGTGTTTTCGCCGCGGATTCGCTTGTGCGCGCGAGGCGTTTGCAGGGCGGCGCCGTGGGCCGAGTCGTCGCGCGTGGTGCATGTGCGCGTTGACTCAGTCCATGGATTCTCGACGGAGAATCTTCTTACGGACGAACGCACTGCCGCGCTCTTTGCGACAGACGATCCCGTGATCCAATCTCAACCCAGGCCCCCAGGCGCGTTTGCGTCACCGTTGCCGCTTGGCTCCGTGCAGCTGAGAGAGGGCTCCGTAATCGACTTCGATGTCGAGCGCTTCGAGGTTCGTGGACGATTCCTGCACAACGGAGCAGAGCTGACCAACGCAGACTGCAGCGGAATCCAGGTCGTGCAATGGCCAGCCCGGACCCTCTCCGACCTAACGGTCCAGCAAGGATCGTTCGGCTTCGCGATGTTCGAAGGGAGCCGTGACGAGCTCTGGGCTCAGGTGTGTCCGTGCAACGCCGCGCAGCTGCGCGCGTGCGGGAGCGTGCTCGTGCGCGGGTGCGCTCGATGACGGCGTTCGCTACGGCGCGTACGAGCACCACCCGTTGATGCCGCGGTCCGTTCGACCGTTCGTCGAATCACCCCTTGGAGCGCAGGAGACGCCCGGCGCGAACGCCGGTGAGCGCGCCGTTCTTCGCAGCGATCTGCCCGTTCACGACGGTCGCGCGAAAGCCCTCTACGCCCTGGAGCAAGCGGCGGCCGTTGGCGGGGAGATCACGCACCATGCGTGGCATGCCGAGCTTGAGGTGCGCGTGGTCGATGACGTTGATGTCTGCGCGCTTTCCCTTGGTGAGGGTGCCGCGGTCGGCGAGGCCGAGGTAGTCGGCGCCGACCTTCGAGAGCATGTTGATGGCGCGCGCGAGGGGGATTCGTTCGCCGTCGCGATCGCGGCACCAGTACGCGAGAAAGAAGCTGGGAAAGCTCGCGTCGCACACCGTTCCGACGTGGGCGCCGCCGTCGCTGAGGCCGGGCATCGAGAGCGGGTGCTTCAGCATGGTGAAGAGCGCCTCGTCGCTGAACTCGGTGTAGTTGTAGATCGGCAGGTAGATGAGGCGTCGACCTTCGTCTTCGAGCAGCGCGTCGTAGAGCACTTCGAGCGGCGATTTGTTCTCGGACAACGACCTGGCGAAGAGCGACTTCGACCGCGGCGGGAGGTAGTCCGGCGCGTCGCCGTCCAACGGAAACAGCCGCATCGTGGCGAACTCGATGTTCTGGATGAACTTGTCGGCCAGCGGTGGGACCGGGCTGCCGTCACCGGCGACCGGATCGCTCTTCTCCGTGAGGATCTGCGCGCGAAACGCGGGGTCCTTCATGCGCGCGACGCGCTCGGAGAGCGGCAGGTGCGCGATCTTCTTGTAGCTGGGAAAGCCCATGAAGGGCTGCAGCGAGCACTCGAGCCCGATGACGACGCCGATGGGCCTGGGGGCGACTTGAAAGCGAAAATCCACGCCGTTTGCGTTGGTCTTCTCGGCGTGGCCGATGATTCGCTTCCACTGCTCGGAGTCGAGGTCTCGCTGCGCGAGCGAGACGGAGAAGGGGCGGCCGGACGCGCGCGCCATCTCTTCGAGGATCGAGTACTCCTCGTCGAAGCGCTCGGGGCCGACGGTCATGTCGAAGTCGCTGACGGCCTGGACGACGCCCCGCTTGGTGTCGCGAAACGCCTGGACGATTCCGCACAATTCGCGGGCGTCTGCTTGCGCTGCGGGGGTGTCGTCGCCGCGCGCGGACTTGTGGTTGTCCGACCGCCCGGTCGAGAAGCCGATCGCGCCTGCTTCGAGCGCAGAGCGGAGGACGGCGCGCATCTTGGCGATGTCGTCGTCGGTGGCTCGCTCGCGGGCGAGGCCACGCTCGCCCATCACGAAGACGCGCAGCGGGTCGTGGGTGACCTGCGCGGCGACGTCGAGCGCCATCGGAACATCGATGGCGTCCATGTACTCTTCGAACGACTCCCAACGCCACTTGATGCCCTCGGCGAGGGCGGAGCCGGGGATGTCTTCGACGCCCTCCATGAGCTCGATGAGCTGCTGGCGGTGCTCTTTGCGAACGGGGGCGAACCCGACGCCGCAGTTGCCCATCACGCACGTCGTGACGCCGTGGAGCACCGTCGGAACGAGGTCAGGATCCCAGGTGATTTGCCCGTCGTAGTGGCAGTGCAGGTCGACGAAGCCAGGCGTGACGATGGCGCCATCGGCGTCGATGGTGTGCGTCGCAGGCCCGTCGACGTCGGGACCGATGTCGACGATGACCCCGTCGCGCACGGCGACGGTGCCGCGGTAGGGGGCGGTGTTGGTTCCGTCGACGATGGTTCCGCCGGTGATCTTGAGGTCGTAGGTCATGGAGGGTGCCGCTCTAGAGGTGCTTCTCGATTTCGTGTGCGAGCGACGCTTCGGTCTCGTCGCCGCTCGCCACGCGACGGATCATACCGGTTCGATCGATGAGCACGGTGGTCGGAAGGTATCGGATCTCCCACGCGGCCTGGATGGGCCCCTGCCCCGCGAGCTGCGTGTAGGTGAGGCCGAATCGCCGCTGAAATGCTGGGACCAGCCCGGGACCATCTTCGTCTACATTAACGCCAATCACGACCAGACCGCGCGACTCGTAGCGGCGAGAGAGCCGCTGGAGCGTGGGCGAGAGGCGCGCGCAGGGTCCGCACCAGGTGGCCCAGAAGTCGAGAAGAACGACCTTTCCTCGCAGGGTCGCGAGGTCCATGCGATCGGGGCCGACGGTGTTCTCGTGCACGATGGCCAGGTTGAGCGCCGGCGCGGGGCGCGGGCGATTGGCGATCCACGGGCCGACGACGAAGACAACGAGCGCCGAGACGACCGCGATGAAGGGGTAGACAGCGCGGCTGTTCCAGAAAGCGCGGAGGCGATCGAGCATTGGTTGGGGACGGTGCTCCAAATGTGACCTTGCCACAAGAACGCACAAATACGAGGAGTGAGAAGTCGCTTCGAAACGCGAGGGCACCCATCGTCCCCATGAAGACCATCACTGTGAAGAGCAGGGCGGAGCTGCGCGCCTGGCTCGAGGCCCACCATCACGAGCGAGAGAGCGTCTGGCTGGCGACCTACAAGAAGCCGAGCGAGCACCACGTCCCTTGGAGCGACGTCGTCGACGAGGCGCTGTGCTTCGGGTACATCGACTCGCAGCCCAAGCTGCTCGATGACGAACGCTCGGCGATTCGACTGTCGCCGCGCAGCGAAAAGAGCGCCTGGTCGGGGATCAACAAGCAGAAGATCGAGCGGCTCATCGCCGCGGGGCTCATGGCACCTGCGGGTCTCGTGGCGGTCGAGCGCGCCAAGGCCAATGGAACATGGTCGATCCTCAGACCTCGTGATGCAGCTCGAGGCGCGTCCGCCGGCGAGAGAGAAGTTCGAGGCTTTTCCCAAGAGCGTTCGGCGGGCGATCTTGGAGTGGATCGCGACCGCGAAGAAGCCCGAGACGCGCGCGAAGCGAGTCGAAGAGACCGCGTCGAAAGCGCAGATCAACGAGCGCGCCAATCAGTGGAAGAAGGCGTAGCCGCCAGCCCACTGGCAGCGACTCGAAGACGAGCCGCGCTCGAGGCTGTCGCGCGAGCCCCCCCCTCTCGCGTTTTCAGAAGGGAATGTCGTCGTCGCCGCCCATTCCACCACCGAAGTCTTCGGGGCTCGGCTCGTGCGCAGGCGCTCGCCCGCCACCACCGCCGGGACGCGGCGCGCCACCGCCACCGCCACCGCCGCCGCCGCGAGAGAAGCCGCCGCCACCGCCGCCGCCGCCGCTGGGGGCGTCTCCGTCACCAGCGCCCGCGCCGGCGCCGTCGCGTCCGCCGAGGAGAATGATGTTGGTCGCGGAGATCTCGCTCTTGGTGCGCTTGACCCCGTCCTTGTCGTCGTACGAGCTGTTCTCGATGCGACCCTCGACGTACACGCGCGAGCCCTTGGTGAGGTAGTTCTTCAATCCCTCACCGCGTTTGCCCCACAGCACGATGTTGTGCCACTGGGTGACCTGCTTCTTCTCGCCCGACTGCGTGATGTACGTCTCGGTCGTCGCGATCCGAAACTTCAGCACCGGACGATTGCCGTCCTGTGTGTATCGAAGCTCCGGCTCTGCGCCGAGGTTGCCGATCAACGTTGCCCTGTTCAGTCCATCTGCCATGGTCGCCTCTGCTGCGTCACCGACACGGGCGTCGCCGCCAGGCGTGCGAGTGACTCACCATTGAGTTCACCGCAGAGCCCGTGCCGTCCTTGGATGTCCTCAACGCTAGATGCGGCAAAAGCGCTCGGCAACTTCTCTGCGGACAGGATATGTCACGCCCGAAATCGCAGGATTTCTTGGGCCACCGTTGCGACGTCTGGGACGCGGGGGACGTCGGGGTGCTGTCCCTCGTAGTGAGAAAACGGGTCGATGAGCGCCGAGCGGATGTTGGCGTTGCGGGCGCCGTCGATGTCCGTGGCGACCGTGTCTCCGAGGTGAAGCGCGCGCGACGGGTCGACGCCGAAGCGCTCGGTGGCGATTCGAAAGATCCGAGGATCGGGCTTCTCGACGCCGACGAGGGCGCTGTCGATCACGTGGTCGAAGCTCGAGCCGAGCTCGAGGCGGGCGAAGAGCTCGGCGAGTTTTCCCTCGGAGTTGCTCACGATGCACACGCGAACGCCGGCGGCCCGAACGCGCGCGAGCGCGGGTCGAAGCCCGTCGGGAACGCGCCTCCAAAGATTGAAGGCGTCGTGCTCGGCCCACAGCGCGCGGACGCAGCGCTCGCTCTCGGACCGCAGAACGCCGGCGCGCTCGATCATCGTGCGCACGACGACAGCCCACAGGACGTGGCTGGGAGCGAAGCCGTCGGGCGCCGGGGCGGCATCGGACGTGCCGATCGCGCGCTTGGCGAAGCCCTCCCCCGCGACGAGGGCCTCTGCGGTGACGGGGCAACGTTGCGCGGCGAGGCACGAGGCCACCGCGTCGTGATCGAGGAAGATCACCGTGTTTCCAGCGTCGAGGCACAAAAGATCCACGTCCTGCACGAGCGCAGGGTCCACGGCAGCGCTTTGCTTCATCGAAGGACTCGATGGTGTATCGGAACTCATTGCGCGCTGTCGACCGCGACCGTTGTTGTATGAACAGTGCGCGAAGCCTTCGCGAGGCGTGTAGATGGTCCGCAGACGAACAACCGACAACGACGACCGTGATGACAGCGGCGACTCGCGCGCGAGCCCCGAGGCGATCCGCAAGCGCCGCGCCGCGCGCAAGCTCAACGACCTCCTCGCCGGCCACGCGAACAAGCCCGCGCTCGACGGCCGCACAGAGCTCAAGCGACGCAGGCTGCTCTCCGAGCTCGAGCGCAACACCAACAACCGCGGCAAGGCGCTCAAGCCCGTCGAAGTGCTGCAGCACGCGGACGAGCTTTTGTCCTTCGGCGAGACCATGGCGACGTTGCGCAAGCTCGTTCGCGTGACGCCTCCGCCGGTGACCGATCACGACGAGCTCATCGCGATGCTTCGCGAGGTGCACGAGGCATACGGATTTCGCTCGGAGGTCTACGAGTTTCTCGGGCTCAAGCCAGAGCTGCTCGAGGAGGCCGAGCTCGGGCCATCGGCGCCTCGCCGCGGTCGTCCCAAGCGCGCGCGGTGACCATGCGACGGTGGCTCGAACGCGCGCTGCCCGAGCGGGTCGTGAACGCGCTGTATTCGCGCGGGGCGCTGGCCTCGATGGCACTCGCGTTTTGCCTCGCGATCGTGGGGCGATCGCACGCCTGGCTGGTGCGTCCGTACGCCGTGGTCGCGAGCAACGACGAGGGGTACATCGCGGCGATGGCCCTTCGGATGATCCGAGGTCAGTGGCTCCCCTACGTCGACGGCGTCTCGCAGCGCGGACCGTTGCTCTACTGGCTGTCGGCGGCATTCATCCGCGCCGGAGGGATCTGGACGTGGCTTCCGATGCGAGCGCTCGGCTTCACACTGGCGGTGCTGCAGGTGCTGCTCTCGTTTGCGCTCGCGCTCGAGCTCGGCGGAGCGCTCGCGGCGGCGCTGTGCGCGGTGATCGTGACGCATCTTTTGTGCTTCGAGTTGATTCCGTGGGACGGCGCTGGGGTCAACGGAGAGCCGCTCGGCGCGGTGTTCGCGCTGGCCTCGGCGCTCGTGCTCGCGCGGGCGCAGCTGCGCCCCCTCTCGAGCCCGAAGCGACGGGCGGCGAGCCTCGCGGCGGCAGGCGCGCTCGGAGCGTGCGCGGCGCTGTCCAAACAGATGTTCGTCGTTCACGCGCTCGGGTCGCTCGTGTGGATCGCGCTCGGGCCTGCGCAGCGAGAGGACGACGCAGAGGGCATCGAGCCCGCAGCCGACGCAACGGAGACAACCGCGTCCAACGCGACCAACACGTCCAACGGCGCGCGCGCGAGGCTTTCGGACGCGATGAAGTATTCGCTGGGATTCGTCGGTCCGTTCGCGATCGTCACGGCGATCTACGCGGCGACCGGGCACCTGCGGACGTTCGTCTATTACTTTCAGCAGTACGGCCGCGAGGTCTTCATGGACCCGGTGACGATGTCGAGCACGCGGGCGGCGTTTGCTCCACAGATCGAGCGCTCGCTCACGCTGGTGGGTGCCGTCGTGCTCGGAGTCTCTGCGCTGGTGGGCAGGGCGCTCTTCTCCGAGGGCAAGCGCTCTTCGCGCGCTCGCGCGGGGGCGCTCTTCGTCGCGATCAACGTCGCGCTCGGCTTCGCGGGAGCGCTCTTCACGACGCGCTTCTTCGGGCACTATTTCGTGCAGGTGATCCCGTGGGTGGCGATGGTCGCGGCGCTGCTCGTCGGCGATCGCCAGTCACGAGACCCTTCTGCGCGCGCGGCCTGTGCCCGATGGGCTGTCGTCCTCGGCGCGATCGTCGTGTGCGTCGTCGGACACGTGGCTCGGGGTCGGCAGGTCGAGCGGGCGAGAGAGCACGATCGTTGGTTTCAAGACCCGGCGGACGACCCGATCTCGCGCTATCTCCGAGAGAACACCACCCCCGAGCAGACGGTGTTCGTCTGGGGTTTTCGGGCAGAGACGTACCTGTCGGCCGAGCGCTGGCCGGCGTCTCGGTATGTGTACACGGTGTATCCCGCGGGGGTGGTTCCGTGGTTTTCGGCGACGAGGGCCGAGATGGAGCGCAGGGTGGTCGCCGGGTCCCGCGAGACGCTTTTGGCAGAGCTCGAGCGAGAGAAACCCGAGCTTCTCGTGGACGCGGGCCGCACGATGTTGGATCAGTACATGTACAACTACCCCGTGCTGCGCGCGTACATCGACCAACACTACTGCCTCGTGCGGTACGTCGACGGCGAGCCGATCTACCGCCGAAAGCGCAGCGAACGCTGCGAGGAAGCGATTCCATGAGGGCCCGCCTGGCGCTCTGCGCGCTCGCGATCCTCGGCGCGCTGGCTGGCTGTCAGACGGGCCGCGGGCGCAGGACGCTCGTCGAGACGATCGGCGGCGCGCCCAGGGTGCGGTCGTTTGCGTCATCGACGGCGTACGAAGCCTTCTTGCGCGCCGAGATCGCGGTGAACCGCGGCTCCTACGAAGAGGCCGCGCGGCAGATCGAGCTCGCCACGTTCGCCGACGACACCGACGGGTGGCTGTGCGCGCGAAGGGCCGAGCTGCTCTTGCTCGCGGGCGATCGCGTCGAGGGCCTCTCTTCCGCAGAGGCGTGCGCGCGACGGTTTGGCGAACAAGCTGCGTGCTGGGTGGTGCTCGGAGAGGCGCTCGTCACCGCAGGGCGAGCGAGCGAGGCGACCGCCGCGTTTACCCGCGCGCTCGCGGTGGCGCCGGGCGACCCCGAGGTGCGCGAGAGCGTCGCGCTCGGCCAAGGCGCGACGCGCGCGGCCGCAGCGGTAGCGAGAGAGACGGCGCCCGAGACGAGGCCGGGGGATCGAACGCAAGCGCGCAGGGCGCTGCTCGACGCGGGCCGAGATGCGCGTCCGACCTTGGCTGCGCTGCGGCGCGCGCGGGCGCGAAGCGCGCAAGACAGAGGGGCGCACCGAGAGGTCGACGCGCTGTTGACGCCGCTCTACACCAGCCGACGCGCGACGATCGAAGATCGCCTGGCGTTGATCGACGCGCGAGTGGCTGATGGTCGACCGCGGGACGCAGCGCCGTTGGTCGCCGCGCTCTCGATGATCGCGTCGAGCGCCAACGTCTCGCGCGTCGAGCTCGCGCGGCTGTGGCTCCTCGTCGGGCAACCCGAGCGCGCGATCGAAGCGAGCGAGCAGGCGGCGGCCGAGGGACGCGCGGACGCGCTCTCCAAGCGGCTGCACGGGACCGCCCTCGTGCGCGCGGGACGAACGAGCGAGGGCTTTGCGCTGCTCGCGGCGATCGACGCGAGCGAAGGAGAGTTCGTCGAGGCGCAGATCGAAGCGGCGCGCGCGCTCGAGCAGCAAGCGCGGAGCGACCTGGCCGATCGAGTGCTCACGGCGGCGATCGCGCGGCTCGGGAGCGACCCTTCGCGGGCGATCGACCGCGATCGATCGAGGATCGCGCTCGCGAGGGCGCTCACGCGCAGGGGCGCGAGCGCCCAGAGCACGACGGCGGCGCTCGAGACCGCGTGGGGGAGGCAGCAGCGCGGGATGCTCTCGGCGGAGAGCGGCGCGATTTCGCAGGAAATTCTGAGAGATTTGCGCGAGAGATCCGGCGATCGACGCGAGGACGGGCGCGCCGACGCGTGGCTCGTGCTCGTGTGTCAGCGCCCCTCGGGACCGAGCCGCGCCTGCGGAGACGCCGAGATCGACAGGGCGCTCGTGGACGCGGAGCGCAACGCAGCAGAGGACCCGGTCACGCTTCGCGCCCGCGCGTCGCGAACGCGAGACGCCGCGGTGGCGACGGCGCTGCGACGGCAAGCGCAAATCATGGATCCGCTCGGGCGCGAGTGATCGCGGACGGGCCTCGGATCGATGCCTCCGTTGCCGATGAGTGCTCGAAGCATTCAGGACCGTCGCAAAACGGCCAACGCCGGGGCCCACCATGGGTGTGCAACGGTTTGTCATTCCCGGTGCGAGGAGATCACCGCCATGATTCTGCCTTCCAACCGTGACTCGCCCGCTCGCACGATGCGGGGCGTCTGTCGTCTTCCACCATTCGAAGAGAACCGAGGCTTCATGAACATTTACTTGCGTCGACCCTCCCTCCTTGCGCTGCTCTCGAGCGCGGCCCTGGCCGCGTGTTCGACGCCACCCATGAACAATCCAGACGTCGTCGCGGACTCGACGCCCGCGGACACGACGCCGCCCGGTGACTCGGGTGTGATGGAGATGGACGGCTCGACGCCCGCGGACTCCGGCGTCGAAGACGACGCTTCGCCGGACTCGAGCACCCCTCCCGCGGACGCCTCGGGCCCGCCCGACTGGGGCTTTCGACCGATGCCACACGGCTTCGCCTTCGAGAACTACACGAACGCGGACATGCCCGTGAACCTCACCCCGATCGAGATGCGCCGGATCTTCGGACCGGCGGTCTGCGAGGGCGCCAGCGCGATGGGCGCGTGCAACCTCACGCCGCAGGCCCGACAGTGGATGGAGAGACAAAACGCAGGGATGAACGGCGGTCACTGCGAGGGCATGGCCGTCCTCGCCGCCAGGATGTTCACCGGCGCGTCGGACCCGATGATGTTCGGCGGCGGCGCGACGGCGGGCGCCCTGATGTTGCCGGGCAACGAGGCGCTCACGCGCGAGATCGCGACGTGGTTCGTCACGCAGAGCACGCTGCCGACGCTCGAGCGCCGCAACCTCACGCCCGTGCAAGTGGTCGCCGATCTCGAGCGAGAGCTCGCGCGAGGACGCGCGTACGGGGGCACGGTCGTCGGGATCTACCTTCGCGCCGGAGGCGGCGGACACGCGATCACCCCGTATCTCGTGCGCAGGCCCGACGCGAACACCGCGGAGATCGTGACGTACGACAACAACTTCCCGAACGTCGAGCGCGTCGTCACCGTCAACACGATGACCAACACCTGGCGCTACATGACGTCCACCAACCCGATGGAGCCAGGCGCCGTGTACGACGGCGACGCGACGACGTTCAACCTCACGCTCGCGGACGTCGCGCCGCGCGCGATGTTTCCGCATCCGTGCCAGTTTTGCGGCGACGCGCCGATGGACGGCGGCGGGACGCGCGGAGTGCAGATCTCGATGCGCGGCGAGGGCGACGTCGCGATCCGCGACGGGATGGGCAACACGACCGGCACCAACGCCACGGGCGGAGTCGTCAACGCGATTCCGGGCGCTGGCGTCACGCTGCAGCGAAGCGGAACGCTCTACCTGGACAGCCCCGAGCCGCTCTACACCGTTCCTCGCATGACGCCGCTCACGATCACGCTCGACGGGTCTCGCATCACGCGCGTGTCCCCGAGCGACCTGCTCGTGACCGGCCCCGGCTTCGCGCTCGGCGTCGAGGACATCAACCTCGACCCCATGCAGCGCGACACGATCACGATCCAGCCAGGGGCGCCGGACATCACCTACCGCGCGTCCGGGACCGAGACCCCGACGCTCGTCCTCGCCTTCGAGCGCCCAGGCGCGGACTACCTCATCGAGCTGCGTTCTACCGCGATGACCGCGGGTCAGGTGTTGCGCTTGTCCGTCGACTTCGCCATGCAGCGCGCGCGGATCAGCTTCGACGGAAGCACGTCGGCCCCTGGGTTCACGCTGTACATGGACCGCGTGAGCGAGACTGGCGCGGTGAACTTCAGCCACGCCGGCGTCACCGCGACGAGCTCGACGGTGCTCTTCGTCAACTTCGGCTCGTGGGGCGGCAACGGGATGCCGCTCTCTCTCGGCGTCGACACCAACGGCGACGGAACCGTCGATCGCACGGACATGCTCACCGACGAGAGCTGACCGTTCGAGAGCGCGACGCGCCCGATCCCGCGCAGCGAGGGCGAGGCCCGCGTCGAAGCGCGGACCGAGCTCGCGCCCGCTGTCGTCGGCGCTGGGGCTCTTCGCTGCTCCGCGGCGCTCGCACCACTCCGCCCACAGCTCGAGCGGTCGGTCGCCGCGAAGGCTGTTGCAGGTCGCGCACGCGGTCACGAGGATCGACATCGTGTGTCCGCCGCGCTCGAAGCGAGCGCGCACGTGGTCGACAGGCTTCAAGCGACAGCCGCTGCGATCGGTTGTAACGCACACGAATTCAACGCGAAGGGGCCGCAGCCGGACGCTCGACCGGCAGCACCCGCTCGCCCTCCGACAGCGCCGCTGGAGCAAACACCAGCACGCGGTCCGCGAGCGTCAGGCCCTCTTCGACCTCGACGTCGCGACCGAGGTCGCGGCCGAGCAGCACCCGCGACCGACGCGCGCGCTGGTCGCTGTCCAGCGTGAAGACCGACGTTCCATCGGCGCCCGCCAGGACGCTGCCGCTCGGGATCACCACGGCGGCGCCCCGGCGCGTGATCGAGAAGCGAACGTTGACGTACGCGCCCGAGAGCACCGCAGCCCCGGTCGGCAGCTGCAGCTCGACCCTCAACGTCCGCGCCACGGGGTCGAGCGCGCCAGCCGTGCGAGAGACCGTCGCCGCCACCGTCGCGCCGCCCCCTTCGCGCGGCGTCACCTGCGCCGTCACGCCCTCGCCGACCGACGACGCCGCCCACTGAGGAACGTCCACCTCGGCCTTCAGCTCGGCTGTCGTCGCGAGGTCGTAGAGCAGCGTTGTTCCCGCGCTCACCAGCGCGCCTTGCTGCAAGTACCGGCGCGTGATCGTCCCGTCGAACGGCGCGCGCACCTCGAGGTAGCTCGAGAGCGTCGAGAGCCGCTCGAACTCAGCCCGGCTCGTCCTGCGCGCAGACTCCGCCGCGCTCAACCGCAGCCCCGCCTCGTCTTCGTCCGCGCTCGCCGCCAGCCGCTCGCGCACGAGCCGCGCTGTGCGCGCTTGCACGCCCCGCACGATCGCAAGGTTGTCCGTGGCCTCTCGAAGCCGCGCCGTCGCGCTGCGCAGCTGGTCAGCGATCTCGGGCGCGTCGATAATCGCTAGCAATTGTCCACGTCGAACGCGATCTCCGAGGTCCGCGCGCAAAGACCGCGCGTAGCCCGTCGCCCTCGCGTACAGCGCCGTCGATTGCTGTGGTCGCGCGGTGCCCGGCAGCGTGAGCGTCACCGAGGACTCCGCGGGACGGGGACGAACCACGAGCACCCGCGGCGTCGCAGACTCGAGCACCGCGCGCCCGTCACGATCGGCGCGAGCGCCCATTCGCCAGCGAAATGCCGCGCCGATCGCGAGCACCACGCCCGCGGTGAACACCACGACCATCGCCGTCGCGCCGCGTGAAGGACGCGCTTGCAGCTCTGGCTCGGCGCTCACGACCGCGCCTCCATCAGGTCCGGGTCGTCCTCGACGCGCGGGGCGCTCCGCTCGCGAAGGACGCTGTACGCAACGGGAACAAACAGCAGCGTCGCGACGGTCGCCCCCACCAGTCCGCCGATCGCGGCCCGCGCCAGCGCCGCGTTTTGCTCTCCGCCCTCGCTGTGCCCGAGCGCCATCGGGAGCATCCCGATCGCCATCGCGAGCGCCGTCATCACCACCGGACGCAGTCGAGTGTGCCCCGCTTCGAGCGCGCTCTCGAACGCGCTCGCGCCCTCGATCCTCAGCCCGTTGGCGAAGCTCACCAGCAGCGTCGCGTTGGCCGTCCCCACGCCCACGCTCATCACCGCGCCCATCAGCGACGGGACGCTCAGCGTCGTGCCCGTCACGAACAACGCCAGCACGATGCCCGCCGCCGCGCCGGGCAACGCGAGCAAGATGATCAACGGGTCGAGCCAGCTCTGAAAGTTCACCACCATCAGCGCGTACACGAGCAGCACCGCGAGCAGAAGCCCCGTCCCGATCCCACGAAACGCGCTCTTCATGCTCTCGATCTGCCCCATGACCAGCACCTGCGAGCCCGCAGGAAGCGACCGCTGCGCGCGCTGCGCGACCGCCTCGATCGGCCCCTCGACGCGCCCGAGGTCGAGCCACGCCACGTCCGCGCGCACTTCGAACGTCGGCTGCAAGTCCGTCCTCGCCGTGTTGACCGGCGTCGATCGACGCTCGATCCGCGCGATGTCCCGCAGCGACACGGGCTCCCTCGCGCTGCCGATCGCCAGCGCGCCGACCGCGTCCACCGAAGACACCCTGTGCTCGGCGATCGAGACCACCACGGGATAGCTGTTGCCCGTGTTCGGGTCGGTCCAGTAGTTGGGCGCGACCTGCCCGCTCGACGAGACCGCGAGCAGCACATCGTTGGCGACGTCTCGCTGCGTGAGCCCCAGCTCGGCGGCCCGCGCGCGGTCCACTTCGACATGCAGCCTGGGCGCGTCCATCACCTGATGCAGACGCACGTCCACCACGCCGCGCACCGCGCGCAGCTCGCGCTCGACGCGGCGCGCGGCCTCGTACGTCGCTTCGCGATTCTGCCCGGTGATCTTCAGCGAAATCGGCGACGGCAACCCGAAGTTCAAGATCTGCGTCACGATGTCCGCGGGCTGAAAGTAGAAGCCCAGCTCGGGAAACCGCTCGCGCAACGCGTCCCTCAACAGCGCTCGGTACTGCTCGGTCGTGCGCGTTCGGTTGCGCGAGAGACGCACCAAGAGCTCGCCGTCCGCCGTGCTGATGTTCGCCGAGTCCGTCACCGCGAGCGTGAATCCGCCGGGCATCCCGAGCTGCGCGAGCATGAGCTCTCGCTCTTGGCGCGGGATGATCGAGGCGATCACCGCTTCGACGCTCGCGAAGAGCCGCTCGGTCTGCTCGAGCCGCGTCCCCGGCGGCGCCGTGATGTGCAGACGGATCTGCCCCGCGTCGATCGGCGGAAAGAAGTCCCTCCCGACCGCGCGCGAGCCCGCCGCCGCGAGCGCGATCGACGCGCTGAACACCAGCAGAAACAGCGCTCGATGCCCGAGCACCCAGCGCAAGAGCGCCGCGTACACCGACCGCGCCGCCTCGAAGCCGCGCTCGAACCAGCGCTGCGCGCGGCCGAAGAGCCCCGGCGGGCGACCGTGCTGCGCGATCTCCGCAGGAAGCAGCCAGCGAACCATCGTCGGCACCAGCGTGCGCGAGAGCAGGTACGACGCCATCACCGAGAGTCCGACGCTCAGACCGAGCGGAAGAAACAGGTACCGCGCGGGCCCTTCGAGCAACAATACGCTGCAAAACACCAGGCCGATCGACAGCGACGCGACGAGCGCAGGCAGCGCCACCTGCTGCGCGCCGTCGAGGATCGCGCGGGTGAGCGGCTTACCGCTCGCGAGGTTGCGGTGGATGTTCTCGATCTCGACCGTCGCGTCGTCGACCAAGATGCCCACCGCCAGCGCGAGCCCGCCCAGCGTCATCGTGTTGATCGTGTGCCCCATCGCGCGCATCACGAGCAGCGCCGAGAGCACGCTGAGCGGAATCGAGACGAACACCACCACGGTGCTCCGCCAGCTGCCGAGAAACAGCAGGATCATCGTCGCGGTGAGCAGCGCCGCGATCATGCCCTCGACCAAGAGCCCCTCGATCGCGCGCGTGACGAACAGGCTCTGATCCGCGAGCAGCTCCATCCGAATCGACCGCGGCGCCGACGCGCGGATCGCGGGAAACATCGCGCGAATCCGCGCTGCGACCTCGGTCGTGCTCGCGTCCCCGGTCTTGAGCGCGCTCAGCACCACCGCGCGCCGGCCGTCGTACCGCGCGATCGCCGTCTGCGCCGCGTAGCCGTCGTGCACGAACGCCACGTCGCGCACGAACAGCACCCTGCCGTCGCGCGCGCGGATCGGAACATCGTTGAGCGCGCTGATGCTCTCGGGCGAGCTGTTCATGCTCACGCGAAACTCGGTCTCGCCGATCTTCGCGCTGCCCGTCGGCAGCGTGAGGTTCTGCTGCGCGATCGCGAGGCTCACGTCGCTGGGAGAGATCCCTCGCGAGCGAAGCGCCTCGGGGTCGAGGTCCACCACCGTCTGCCGCTGCCGTCCGCCCATCGGCAGAGGAAACCGAACGCCGCGGATCACCGAGAGCTGCGTTCGCACCCGGAGGTTGACGTAGTCGTACACCTCCGACTCGCTCATCGTGTCGCTGCTGAACGCGATCTGCATGATCGGCACGCTCGAGGCGTTGTAGCGAACGATCACTGGCGGCTGCGTCCCCGGCGGCATGCGCCGCAAGATCGTCTGCGAAATCGCGGTCACTTGCGAGGTCGCCACGGCGATCTCCGAGCCCGGGTGCATGTGCAAACGGATGAGCGCCACGCCGTCGAAGCTCTGGCTCTCGAGCGTGCGGATCCCCTCGACGTTGCCCGCGAGCGAGATCTCGCTGAACTGCGTGATTTGCTGCTCCATCTGCCGCGCAGACAGCCCCCCGTACGTCCACACGACGTTGATCACCGGGATGTCCACCGCGGGAAAGATGTCCGTCGGCGTCTTGCGCAGCACGTTGAAGGACACCACCACGAGCAGCAGGACCGCGACGACGAAGGTGTACGGGCGCCGCAGCGCGAGCCGAACCATCCACATCTCGCGCAAGCTATACCCCGAACGGCGCTGATCGTCGGTCCTCGCGGGCGTCCACCGTCGAGCCTTGCGGCTGCGGTTGCATGGCTTGCAGGGTGCCGATGAGCCATCGAGGGACCCTTCGATCCTGCGACCGCGCAGCGACGTCGATGGACTGCGCGTCGAGGACTATCGTGCGGGAGACCTCGAGCGCATCGAGCGCCGCGCTTCGCGTCGACGCAGAGTCGGGAGCCATCCGCGATGTGTTGTGCGTCGGCGACGGCGCTCGATCAACGGAAGGCAGGGCGCTCGACGACGCTACCCACGCTCGCGCAAAACCCACAGCGCGCGTCCTGCCTCCACGATGATCTTCATCCCGGGAAATTTCGGCAGAAAACCGAGCGGCGGCGGGTCCTTGCGAATCCCGCGCACCATCCGAAGCGTCGCCTTGCGCTCGGGAACGTCGTAGTCGACCTCGTACCGCGCGTCGCCCATCGAGACCACGCGCGGATACTCTTTGTCGATCTGAGCTCGCGCGAGCTCGGGCAGCGCAGGCGGCAGCAAATCCTCGGGCGAAAGCATCGCAAGGTCATCGCCCGACTCGACGCCCAACGACTCGAGGCGCCGCGCCACCCACACGCTCAGCTCGCGCTCGGCGTCCGCGAGCGAGGGCCACGCGTCGTCGTCGAAGGCATAGCCCGTCGCGCGAAGCTGCGTCGCGAGCGCCCAGATGGACAAGCGCTCGCGCGCCTCGGGCAGCGCGGTCTTGAGCGCTGATCCTCGCACAAAGAGCGCGCCGATCGCCTCGCGCGCGACCTCGCCTACGGGCGTCTCTTCGCGCGTCTCGAGCACTTTGCGGGCGTACACGCGCTCGACCTTCGCGACGACGCGCCCGCGCTCGACCGTCACCGCGCCCAGCCGATCGCGACCGAGCTGCGCGGCGAGAAGCCAGGGAATAGGCAGCGGGGTCGCGCACGTGACCTCCACGGTCGTGTCTCGGCCGTCACCGAAGGCGCGCGTCGCGAACACGGCGATCGCTTCGAGCTCTTCTGCTGCGCGAACCGCGCTGTCGCGACCGAGCTCGATCTCCGTTCCGCCGTTGCTGAACGCGAGCTTTCCGCCGCGGGACCGCGCGACGTGAACGCACCGCGGGTCCGCCGCGAGCGCCGTTCGCGCGAGCCGCGCGCGGTCGATCTCGAACGGCCCGACGCTCGCCTCGTGCAGCGAGAACATCTTGCGCAGCCGCCCACGCACGCGCCGCGCCTCGTCGAGCGCGACGCGATCGAGGGCGTGCTCGTTGGGGTCGCCCATGCGCACCGCGCGGATGTACGCCGTCGCGTCGCAGCCGCACGCGCGCAGGTCCTCCTCGGCGCTCGTCGGTCGCGGTCCGCGCAGAAACAACGGCCGTCCGCCGGCCAGGACGCTCACGAGATCGATCACGTCGTCGAGCGCTCCGGTCGTCTGCGCTTCGACCAGCAGTCGCCCCAGCGGCGCGTCGATGGGCAGCTCGAAGAGCGCGCGGCCTCGCTGTGTGATCACACCCCTAGAATCAAGCGCGCCGAGCGCGATCAGGTCTTCGCGCGCCGTCGCGATCGCGTGCTCCTTCGCGGGATCGAGCAGCGGCAGCGCTTCGGGCAGCTCGCCGCACGCCGCCGCGCTGAGCAAGAGAGGGACGAGAGACTCTCGGTAGATCTCCGGCGCGGTGACGGGGCTGAGCTTCGCGGCCGCGCTCCACAGCCGATAACACACGCCCGGGCCCGTTCGTCCTGCGCGCCCCGCGCGCTGATCGGCGCTGTCTTGCGCGATCGGAACGAGCATCAAGTGCCCTCGTCCCTGGAAGTACCGCGTCTGGCGCACCAGCCCTCCATCGATCACCACGCCGATGCCCGGGATGGTCAGCGACGTCTCTGCGACGTTGGTCGCGAGCACGACTTTTCGTCGTTCGGACTGACGAAAGGCACGCGATTGCTCTTCGAGCGAGAGCGATCCGTGCAGCTCGACGAGCTCGATTTCGGGGTCGCCGCGCAGCGCTCGCGCGACCTGACGGATCTCGGATTTTCCCGGAAGAAACACGAGCACATCGCCCGGATCGCGCCGCGATAGATCGAGCGCCCGACGCACTCGAACGTCGAGCTGATCCTCCGAAGGCAACAGCGTCTTGTCCGATCCGTACCGCGTTTCGACGGGGAACATCCTGCCTTCAGCGCGAAGCAGCGCGCCGCCCAAGTGCCTCGCCACGCGCTCTCCCTCGAGCGTCGCCGACATCACCACGAGCTTGCCGCGATAGCGCTTCATCAACACGCCCAAGAGCAGGTCTGTCTCGAGCCCGCGCTCGTGAAACTCATCGAGGATGATGGTCTCGAACGCGCCCCACTGCTCCATCGTGCGCAGCGCGATCCCCGGCGTCGCAAAGACGATCCGCGTGCGATCCGTCGCTCGCCGCTCGTCACGAACGCTGTAGCCCACGCCGTCGCCGAGCCGCGTTGCTTCGAGCTCGGACACCCGCGTGGCGAGCGCGCGGCACGCGATGCGGCGCGGCTCGACCACCATCACCCGCCCTTCGCACCAGCGGGGAACCTGTGTGGATTTTCCCGATCCCGTCGGCGAAGTGATCACCACGCGGCCCTCCGCGATCATCGCGGAGAACCTCGCGCGATGCGCGTCGATGGGCAGTGCGTCCGTAGGCCTCAAGGGATTCGCGCGCAGAGTACCGCACGCGGCGCTCGCGCTGCGCTCCCACTCGCAGGTGTATGCCGTCCGCCCTCGCGCCACGGACCAGGCGTACCCCGACGGTCGCTTTAGAGCAGCGCTTCGATCGCAGCGACGACCGCGTCGGGGCGCTCTTCGGCCACGAAGTGACCGGCGTCCTCGAGGCGCACGACGGTGGCGTGGGAGAAGGCTCTGACCCATGTTTTCAAGTGTCGATCGCTGAGCGCAGGGTCCTTCGCGCCCCACACGATCGAGAGGGGCTTGTTCGCGAGCGCTTCGCGCCGCGCCCACAGCGAGGCGTAGTAAGGGTCTGCGCCGCGCAGCGCGAGGGCCAGCGCGTAGGGACCCTCGCGGTCTCGCCTGCGCGCGAAGGGCGCGAGGTACTGCGCGTGCAGCGCGCGGGTGAGCCTGGATTTGACGGCGAACGTCGACGGCAAGAGAACGCGCGGAGAGAAGTTGAGCCAGCGATACAGAAATCGCCCGACCGCGCTGCGAATCACGCGGTCGAGCTTCACGACCGCGGGATCATCGCCATTGGGCCAGAGCCACGAGTTGAGAACGACCGTCGCGCGGACGCGCTCTGCGAGCTCGAGCGCGATGGGGGCTCCGATCGGGCCGCCAAAGTCGTGAAGGACGAGGACGATGTCGCGCAGGTCGAGGGCGAGCACCAGCGCCTTCAGCCGCGCGGCGTGCGCCTCTGGGTCGAGCGGAGCGTCGCGGGGCTTGTCCGAGAGCCCGAAGCCCAGGTGATCGACGGCGACGCAGCGAGCGCGGCCCGAGAGGGCGGCGATGACCGCGCGCCACTCGAAGGACCACGATGGAGTCCCATGAACGAAGAGCACCGTGGGGGCGCCCGAGCGGGGGCCTTCATCGATGTACGAGAGCGCGCCGTGTTCGGTCGCGAAGCGCTGGAGCGCGAAGGGGTAGACCGATCGATCGAGCCAGGATGGCGAGCGCGCGTCGAGCGCGGCGAGCGTTGGCGTGGGTTCAGATGCGTGCGCGAGCGTGTTCATGACCTCGACAGTGCCGACCGCCGCGCGCCCGGGCTGTAGTACGTTTGTACCCATCGTGCAGAAGGACCGCTCCGACGCTGGAGGCCGCGACGACGCGCTCGACCGACTGCGGAGCAGCATCGACGCGCTCGCCGTCGAAGCCCGTTCGTTGCGGGATTTTCGCGAGGGTGTGCTCGCGACGCTCGGCGCCGTGGTGACGTTCGAGGCGGCGATCTTTCACGCGTTGTCTCCGAGGGTCTCGCTCGAGACCGGCGCGTTCGTGGGGTTCGACCGGGACGCGGTCGCGAAGCACCTGTCGAAGTGGGACGACTTCGCGGTCGAGCTCGGCGCGCTGCGGGCGATCGCCAACGAGCGGCTCGTCGCGACCGATCGCGACGCGTTCGCTCCGGGTAGCCGCGCGCGGGCGCGGTACGAAGCGAGGTTCGTTTCGCTGTTCGGCGCGCCCTCGGTGTGCGTGGCGCACTTGATCGTGCGCGGATCGCTGCGCGGCGCGATCGTGTTGTTCTCGCGGACGCGCGGGGGCTTTTCGTCGCGCTCGGTGTCCGCGCTTCGCTCGGTCATCCGCGCGATCGCCGTGGCCGACGCCCTTCACGAGTCGCTCGACGGCGCGGCGCGCGCCACCACGCCCGTTCGACGTGCGTGCCGCGACGAGCGGCTGACCGAGCGGCAACGAGCGATCGTCGAGCTCGTCGCCATGGGCCAGAGCAACGAAGACATCGCCAAGGCGCTCGAGATCTCGCCGAACACCGCGCGCAACCACCTGGCGCGGATCATGGCTCGCGTCGGCGCCGCCAACCGGGCCGAGCTCGTGAGCCTCGCCGTCTTCGCGTGAGCGATCGATCCCCGAGAAGGGACCCTCAGCAGGCTCCGTCTCGATCGCTGCACCCGTCGCGCGATCGAAGCGCGGGATCGCGAGCGATTCTTCCCCTGCCGAAGACGACGCGACAGCGCTACGCTCGACGCTCGTGCGACTCGCCTCATCGACGCTCGACGCGATCGTGGCGCCGCTCGACGCGCTGCGAGGAGCGCTCTTGCGCGCGCTCGGGCGCAGCTCGCCGCGGCTCGCTCGATCGATCGCCGACAGAGAGCTCCGCGTCAACACAGTGGCCGTCGCGGGAGTGCTGGTCTCCCTCGCGCTCACCATCGTCGCGCCGCTGTGGCTGCTCGCGTTGGGCCCCGTGCTGCTCGGCGGCGCGCATTTGTTCGCGGACGTTCGCTACCTGGTCGTGCGCGAGGGACTGCATCGTCGAAGGCTGGCGTGGGCGCTCGTCGCCGCGCCCCTCGCGATCGGCGCGCTGACGTCTTTGGGCTCGAAGGCGTTCGTGCTCTCGGTCGCGGGCGGAGCGCTCGTCGCGAAGGGCGCTCACCGCGGGCGCAAGGCGCTGTCGCTCGCGCTCGCCGCGGGGTTGACAGCCCTAGTCTACGCCGCGCCGAGCGCGAGCGAGCTGGTCCTCGCGCACGCACATAATTTCATCGCGGTGCTGCTCTGGCTCGCGTGGAGGCCGCGCGCGCAGCGCGGGCACTGGCTCGTCCTCGCGCTGTTCGTCGCGGGCAACGTCGCGCTCTTGTCGGGCGCGCTCGACCCGCTCGTCGCGTGGGCGTCCGGCCTCTCGCGCGGCCCCGACGAGCTGCCGCTCGGGCTGCACATGAACGCGCTCGCGCCGTGGCCCGAGCGCATCGACCTGTCTCGACGCGCGGTGCTCGCCTTCGCGTTTTCACAGTCCGTTCACTATGGAATCTGGTTGCGCGCGATCCCCGAGGTCGCGCGTCGATCGCCGACCCCGCGGACCTTTCGGCAGAGCGTGCGAGGGATGTCGTCCGAGCTCGGGCCTCGGGGAAGCTGGCTCGTTCTCGCGGCGATCTTGGCGTGTTTGGGCCTGGCGCTCTGGTCGACCGTCGACCTGCTCGCGGCGCGCACGGGGTACCTGCGCTTCGCGTTGTTTCACGGCTACCTCGAGTTGGCAGTCGTCGCGTGGCTTCTGGCCGAGCCGAAGCGGGGCGGCGACGAGTGATCCGTCAGTGGCTGATCGCGTTCTTGCTGACGCAGTTGATCGAGGCGCCGATCTACTGGTTTGCGCAACGGCGGGACGGGCCCGCGCGGCCTCGATGGGCGATGGCCGCGCTCGCGCTCGGAGCGAGCGCCATCACCCACCCGCCCCTTTGGGCCTTCGCGTCCACCGCGTGGGTGCACAGCTACCTCGCGGTGATCGCGCGCTGGCCCGACGCGCGGATCGCGAGCCCGACCGCTCGCTACATCGTGTTCGTCGTGCTCTTCGAGGCGTTGGTCGTGTTGGTCGAGGGCGCGTACTTCGCCTTCGCGCGGCTGCGTCGCCCGTGGCTCTGGGCGCTCGTGGCCAACACCACGAGCGTTATGATCGGCCTCGCGTTGCGCGCGCTGTTCGGCGTTGTATAAGCGAGGTCATGAGCAACACTCCCCGAGCCATTCGATCCCTCGCCGCTGCGACGTTCTTCGCAGCGCTTCTCGGCGCGACGCAGGCGCGCGCGGACGTCATCGGCCCCGATGAGCAGGCCTGTCAGGGCCGCGCCGCGGGCGCTGCGTGTATCACCCCGATGGGTGGAGCGGGCGTGTGCCAGACGCGCACGGTGCCCGTGGGCAACCCCATGGCAGACGTCACGCGGATGGCGATCTTCTGCGCGCCCGACGGTGATGCGTCGACCGCGACGGACAGCGGTGTCAGCGTTGGCAGCGAGCCTCCTGCAGCGACGGGCGGCTGCCGTTGCTCGGTGGTGGGCTCGCCCGTGAGCGGGCGCGGAGCGCTGGGCGGGCTGCTCGCGTGCGCGGCGCTCGGCGCGATCACTACGATTACCGTTCGACAACGTCGGCGCTGAGCTCAGAGCACGGGCAACGCGCGACGGCGCGGAGCGCGAGTGACACGGCGCTGTGTACAGAGCTGCGTCGCAGCACCCGAGTTGTCGCGCGCCCGAGCGAGTGAAGCGGCCTCATCGTTAATGCTTCATCCACGCCATACGGGATCGCGTCTCGCGAAACAGGAACGAGAGTCAACGGGTTGGACATCTATCGACGAACGAACCCTTCGCCACATCATCGCTACGAGTCCGATCCCCGAGTTCGACATCAACGGGGTGCTGCCTTCGTTCACCGGGACGCCCGCAGCCAACGACAACCGATCGCAGTATCGGGCGACACTTACCCGACGACTTTCTTTACGCCCCGCGACGGCAGCCAGTTGGTGAGCCGCTCGCGCTGAGAGCGTGTCCGGCCCGAAATCCTGCATTCAGCCAAGGAGACGCGAGGTGGACAAGGGATGTCTCCGCAGTAATGCTGCACGGATTTCGAGGGGACATGACACAGGCCACCGACGCGGATCTGCAGCCTGAATGCGGGATTTCATGCCGGACATGCTCTGAGAGATTGTCTGTGGTCCTCTGCTGATCTCCCATCGGGCGCATCGACTTGGTTGCGACGCTCGAGAGTCCCGCGTTGACCGACCGTGTGCTCGTCGGTACGCTCGGGTTTCATGAGGTGGGTGGATCGGTCGAGCGGGCAACAGATTTGTTGGTTGCTGTGTTCGATTGGGGCGGCTTCGATGCTCGGGTCGAACTGCCAGCCAACACCAGATCCGGCGTTCAACCGTGACGGCGGCGCTCCACCATCGGGACCCATTGTCGCGGAGCGTGAGCTCCGCTACCTGCGTTGGTGGGGGCCAACGCGCACTGCATCAGGACGAATCATTGCGGCTCGCGAGGGCAGCACGATCATTCACATCGGCCCCGAGGGACGCGGGACCTCTGGTGCATCAACCTGTCGCTTCTACATGCGCGCGCAGGTCGTTCGTGGAGTCGGGCAATCGGCGGCGGCTCCGATGCCGATTCGCGTCGAAGCCATCCAGCCGTGTGTCGGTCCAGACTATCCCGCCCGCTTTCGCGTGACGGCTCAAGGGTTCGGGCGTCCAGGGGTCGCTGCCGCGCGGATCGAGTTTGCATCGTTCGAGACCACGACGACCGAGATCCGCAGCGAGCTGAACGGAACCCCGGTCTACCTTCCGGTCGTCGTTCCCGCTGTGCGAGAGCGCGTCAACGTGTGGATCGAACCTGTCCGTGGGGCATGGTTGACCGGACGCGGAGAGCCTCGCTACGAGCACAATATCGTCGCGACTCACGCCACGGTCTACCCTGCCGTCGAAGGTGGCGTGCGGAGCGCGGCTCGAACAAACACCGTCGTGTGGACGCCTGCGCGCGCGGGAGACTACCTCAACGATCGTTTCGACTTCGTGGAGGGAGGGCCAAACGGCGGATACACGTGGCTCATATCTGACATCCACCAGATGGAGATGAAGGTCATCGACTTTGCGGCGCCCCGCGCTCCGTTCGTCGAGATTCAACCGCTTCAAGCCACGATCCCACGCGGGAGTCGCAGCTCGCACGGTGTCGCAAACCTGTTTTGCAGTGGAAACAGTCTTCTGCCCGACGGCCGCGTTCTCGCCGCTGGCGGCCACTCGGGCGTGTTGCGACACACGGCGCAGTCGGTTCACACGTTCGACCCCGCGCGACCTCTCGGCAATCGTGTGACGTTGCAGTCCGGCGAGATGGCTCATCCGCGCTGGTACCCGACGCAAACGATGCTGCCGAACGGCATGGTGCTCATCAACTCGGGATCGAAGACACCTCTGGCCTTTATCAATCCCCCCAATCGTGGGGGAATCTTCTCTGGGGCACCGATTGGCGGGGAGCTAGCGTACGAGGCCGCGCTCGAGCACGACATCTACTCTCCGGCAATGAACGGCTTGCTCTCGCGCGACGGCGAAGCACCACTCGTCAACGATCGTGATTTCGCGCGGTATCCTGGCGCGTTCGTCTTGCCGTCGAGCACGATGCCTGCGAACCCAGCGCAGCGCGACGTGATGCCGTTCGCTGGCAGCGTGTTCATGACGGATCGACGCGAAGGCTACCTGTTTACCGTTCGATCGGACGACGCAGGCAGGCCCGTGTTCTTCCCGCACAACCTTCGACCCGAGCGTCCATCCGGCGATACGGCCCCTGTCGGCGCGTGGCCAGTGTACGCCATGCAGCATCGAGGCGCTCGCGCGTTTCCGACGTGGGGGAGCCCTGTCCTCCTTCCGCTGCACACCTCGCAAGCCACACGCGCCCGCGTCATCTTTGCGGGCGGACAGGGCATGCGGTCGGGCTACACGATCGGTGGTGGCGGCGGGTCTGTTGCGTGGGAGGAGCCCCTGTTTTGGGATCGTGGAGATCCCACCACGAACACGGTCGAGATCTTCGACTACGACGCGAACGTCGCGATCGACCGGCAGAGCGGCTGGCGCTCAGCTGCCTCGATGCAGTTTCCCCGCGTCCTCCACGATGCGACGCTGCTCGCCGACGGAAACGTGCTCGTGACCGGCGGAGCCTCGACGGGTTGGTCGAACGATCCGGGACCGCCAGTACTCGAAGCGGAGCTCTTCGATTCTGCAGAAGAGACTTGGACGACGATGGAGCCGTCACCGACCGACCGACGGTATCACTCGGTCGCATTTCTCCTCGAAGATGGCACCGTTGTGAAGAGCGGGAGTCACGGCGGGCTCGAGTATCGATCGCCGGTGGCGAACATCGTCCCGCAGTTTCACTCGGACGTCTTCTACCCACCGTATCTCTACCGCGCTCCACAGCCGGTCTTCACGTCGTTTGCGTCGAGTCAGACGTTTACCTACGGCGCGACCGTATCGTTCGCGGTGGCCAACGACGAAGCCACGGAGTTTCGCGTCGCGTTTCTTCGCATGGGTGGGGTCACGCATGGACTTCACATGGACCAGCGCTTCGTGTGGATGGAGAACGTCACGCACGCCACGCTCGCGCCGCTCTCGTATTGGCCCAACGGGACGCACCATCGACTCTCGCTCACGATTCCATCGGATCGGGCGCTCGTGCCCCCAGGCTGGTACATGATCTTTGTGCTCAACAGCCGCGGCGTTCCGACGCGAGCACGAATGGTGTCACTGCGATGAAGGTGCTCGCGGTTGGAGTGCTCAGCGCGGCGTTGCTCTGGTCGGCGCCTGCCTCTGCGCAAGGCGTCGTCGCGTCGAGCACCACAACATCCGTGACGCCGACGTCCCCGTCTCAGCAACCCCCGACACAGACGCCGGTGAGAACGCGGGAGGGCCCCGTCTTCGCGTCCATCGGTCTCGGCCTCCTCGCGACAGCATTGTGCGCCGCGCCGTCGCTCGAACCTCACTTCACGCCGCCGTTTCGACCGCCGCTCGGAAACATTGCGCTGACAGTTGGACTTGCGTCCGTTGGCGCCGCGGTGGGAGTCCTCGCTACAGACGCGTTGTTCGGGCTCGCGGGCGGTGGATGGCCTCCGTTCGTCGCAGCAGCGGCCGGCGGCGGGCTGTACTTTGCGGCGTTCGCGCTCAGCCAAAGCGCGTTCATATTTCACCTCACTGTCTCGCCGATCTTGTTGGTTGCGACGGTGATCACCACCAACGAGGTCGCCGCGTACCTCCGTAGTCGATCGCCCTCCGAACGACGGCCGCGCACAGCCGCGAACGTGTGGTTCGGCGGTGGCCCGTCGGGCCTCGCGGTTTCGGGGCGATTCTGAGGCGAATGACCCCGCGCCAGCGTCGCCGATGCGCGCTCTTCGGGTTGCCCTTTTGCTGGCTGTCCGCCCACTGCGCTGTTTCTCCGTCGCCGTCGCTCGTGAGTGATGTGGTTGTACCGATCGACAATGAGCGACCGTTGATCGTCGCTGCGACGTGGCATTCGTCGATCAAGCAAGTGCTCGAGCGACGCTGTGTTCGCTGCCACTTGGGCACCCAGCTCGCACCCGTCGACCTACGCTCGCTCGAAGAAGTTCGACGCCTTGGGTTTTATCTCGCGCGCCTCGTTACCGATCGAACGATGCCGCCGATGCTGCCCTCCGAGACTGGGCACCCGCTCGATGCGCCGTGGGGACCGACGGCGCACGAGCAGCAGCTGTTGTCCGACTGGATCGCGAACGGAATGCCCGAGGGCTCTCGGAGTGCGATGGAGGAGACGCCGCCAACCGACGGATCGTCTCGACCACCAATTCCGAACCGGCCTGCAGACCTCGAGCTCGTCGCACCAGAGTGGACCGTTCCGCCGGAGACGCTCGAGGAGCATCGCTGTTTCGTGCTGCCGGGTTCGCTCGCGCAGAATACCCTCGTCCGGGCTATTCGGTGGCTCCCTGGCAACGCGTCCATCGTTCACCGCATGAACCTGTTCGAGGTTCGTGGCCGCGCCTCGCAGCGTCTAGAGACGGTCGCGGGCGAGACCATGAGCTACCCGTGCTTCTCCGGCGTCGCCGTTGATCGCGCGTGGAGCGACTCGCTCGAGTCCCCAGACTTCGACGTGCAACAAGTCGGAGCGTGGACGCCCGGCGCTCCAAGCAGAAGTTTGCCGGGCGACGCAGTGATTCCTCTGCGCGCAGGCTCGCGCTTCGTGCTGCAGGTGCACTACCGAAAACATCGCCGGGTTTCCACACAACCAGATCGCTCGGGTGTCGCGATGTTCTTCGAGTCGCGCGGAACCGAGGGCTACTGGCTCCCGCTTGCTGTGCCGACGTTCACCGTGATGCCAGGCGCTCGGCCAGATACGAGCGCCGCGCGCGCATCGACATCGAGCAACCTACTGGCGGCGTCGTATGTGCATGCGGTCTATCCTGTGATGCACGCGCGTGGGCGCTCGCTCGTCCTCCGCGGCGATGACGCGAGCGGTCGATCTCGCCCCTGGTTCGAGTTGCCGTTGTGGAGCTTCAACTGGGCGCGAGAAGAGTACTTCGCCCAAGCGATCCACGGTCCCTCATCGGTCACGCTGACGTGCGTCTGGGACAACACGCCCGCTGGGCAACCAAGCGTGGATGGCGTTCAAGTTGCGCCACGACTGCTCACGCCCGGCGAGACGATCGATGACGAACGCTGCGAGGTCCTTTTGTTCGTGACTCGCACGCCTATCTCCACGAGGACTCGATGATGAACAGCTCCGCACGATCCCTGCGCAACGCCTTGTCTGTGATCTTCTTTCTTTCGTCGATCGCATGTCTGATTGGCTGCTCGACGCCGAACGGCCCGGACGCGAGCGATGCGGCGGTGACTGATTCGTCGCCCGATCGTCCCGCGTCGTGGTTCGACAGCGGCGCAGACGTCGACGCAGACTTGACCTTCGACGTTCCCGATCTCGAGGCGGCGGCGTGTGCGGGGCTTGGTCCAGTGTGCGCTGTGCGAGTGCGCGATCGCATCTGCGACACCGAGGCGCTCGATCCCATCTGCGACAACGGTCGCTGGTCGTGCCCCGAAGGAACCATCGATGTGACGCTCTGCGAGTGCCACGGCGATCGTCCGGGCTGCGAGTGTCGCCGAGGAGATTGGGACTGCTCCGACGCCGGGGCAGGGGACACGGGAGTGGTGCGGGATTCAGGAGTCGATGCACGCGACGCGAGCGCGGCATGCGTGCGCCCCGATGCGAGCGTCGATGCGCCGATGGTTCCCGATGGGGGCATTCGGTGTTCGTCGCTCGTCGTACCCTGGTGCTTCACCGGCACCGTGGCAGGGCGTTGCGAGCCAGGCGGCGCGCCCGCAACGTGCACCGAAGACATCCTATCGTGCTTGCCGGGGACCGTTCCTTTGTCGCTGTGCGCCTGCTACGGCGATCCTCCAGCGGGAGACTGCACGTGCGAACCCACTGGATGGGCGTGTCGCGACGCGATGGGGATGTTGCGGCCGACGCCGACGTTCCAATGCGGCGATCGACTGAATTGCCACCGTGACACGGAGTTCTGCGCGATTCGTTTGTCACCTCCGCCAACACCGACAAGGAGATTCTCGTGCGAGCCCGTACCCATGGCGTGCCGTGCGGGCAATTGCGCGGACTGCTTCGCCGGTATCGCGTGTTGCTCGTCACGTCCGTGCGACGATTGGCAGGTCAACTTTCTGAGCGTATGTCCGTAGCATGCGAGGTCGACCTCGTTGCCGACAAGCTCGAGAGCGCCAGCGCAAAGCTCCAGCTCGAGCACTGGCTCGCAGCCAAGACGCGTCGCCGTGCCTCTGAGGCAGGGCCGCTCGATCGCGGCGCGTTCATCGCTGAGCTCAGAGCACGGGCAACGCGCGACGGCGCTCGCTCGGCTCGGACTCGCCCGCGCGCGACCCAGCGAGCTCGGCGAAGTATCGCTTGCGAAAGAGCAGCGTGGGCTTGTCCGTGCGCGCGGACTGCTCCTCGCTCGCCGCGGGAATCTCCACGGGAAACGACGATTCGACGACGAGCTTGTCCTCGCCGGCGATCTTTCGGTTCGCGACGTTGAACACCCAGTCGAGCCACGATGGAGTCAGAAAGTCGCGGCCCATCGCGACGAGCATCCGGGTGCGACGCGCGTCGACAGGAATGCATGTGACAAAATTCAAGATGAAGCGACCTTTGCCCGAGAGGTCGAGGTTCATCTGGTTGGGCCATCGAAGGTCGAGCGAGCCTTCTTGCGGTTTGCCGTCGATCGCGACGTGCGAGTGAAAGCCCCACGGGCGATCGTCGCACGTGATGTCCATGCGCGCAGAGGCGCTCGCGTCGCGCATCCCGCGGCCGATCGTGTTGCGATGGACGTACGGCAGGTGCGGCCAGTCGAGCATGTTCTCCATCGCGCGGGACCAGTGCGTCTCCCACACGATCGAGAACCCCGAGACGCGAACGCCCGGCGCGAGCAGCCGCTCGTCGACCATGGGCTCTTGCGACGGAGCCTCGAACGGGTCGGTGTACACAAAGATTTGCCCTGCGATTTCGCGGGTCGGAAGCGCCAGCCCAGAGAGCGTCGCGAGCTTGGCGTCCGGGTTCCACGGGACGTGGCAGACGTGACCTTCGCCGTCGAGCTTCCACCCGTGAAAGGGGCACTCGACGCAGCCGTCGGTCACCTTTCCGAGCGAGAGCTTGACGCCGCGGTGCGGGCAGCGATCGACGAGCGCGCGCGCGCGCCCTTCTTTGTCTCGAAAGAGCACGACGGGCGTGCCCGCCAGCTCGATCCCGAGCGGCTTTGCGCGACCGAGCTCTTCAGAGAGCGCGACGACCGACCACACACGAGCGAATCCTTCGAACAT
Source organism: Deltaproteobacteria bacterium Ga0077539 (assembly GCA_001465015.1). Classification (GTDB taxonomy): domain Bacteria; phylum Myxococcota_A; class Polyangia; order Polyangiales. The sequence continues at coordinate 44,583 of LNEO01000238.1, forward strand.
TGCTCAACTGCTCCGACCCGGTGTGATGCCGCACGCTGACGCGCCGTCGCTCACAACCCTCGCACGATTTCGTCGGTCACCGCGTCGAACTCGAGCGCCGGCAACCCTCCGTGATCTCTACGAAATCGATCGACCGAGCCGGGCGCGACCGGGACGAGGTCGGGCCCCATCGGTCCGCGCACGTCGCTCGCTCGCACGTAGCGCACCGCGCGCGCGGGCGTCCGCAGCTCGCCCGGACCGTAGTGCTCGATGACCCACGGATCGCTCAACCCTCGCCCGGCTGCCGTCGATCGATACTGAAACAAGCAGCGCGGAGCGTCGAACGACAGCGCGCGGCCGTCCTTCGTCGCGCCTGCGCGAAAGCGCGAGTCGGGCGCGACCCTCATTCCACAGAGGGCGCATCGCTGGGCGCTCGAAGCGCGGCTCTTGCACGCCATCATCACGGTGGAGACGAGCAGGGCGCCGAGGGCGCGGCGTCGAGAATCGCTGTGCATCGAAGACAAAGTGTACCTCTCCGTACGACCCACGATCGATGCGGTACTGTGTCCGCCGCGATGTCAACGATTCGTCGTCTGCTGGGGCTCAAAGCGCTCGTTCACGATGCGGTGGACCACACGACGCGCCTCATCGAAGAGGGACACGAGTCGGTCTCGCGCGCGGTGATGACGGTGCTCGACAACGTCGAGCCGGTTCGAGAGCCCGCGCA
>LNEO01000239.1 GCA_001465015.1 Deltaproteobacteria bacterium Ga0077539
ATTCTCACGGTCGAGCGCAGCGTTGCGTGGGTGCTTTGCGCAACGAGGGACCGTGGTGTGAAGGCGTGTTCGATGGAGCCCACCGCGAGGTCCGGCGGACGCCGTGCCCGCTACGCGCAGCGCAGAGGCCGGGCGCTCGCCTCCCGGCCGTGTGCAGAGCGCGTTCGTCGACGCTCTGCTCCTCCAGGTTTCCGCTGCTGTTCCAACACTTTGCCTTTGGGGCGTTGCGCATCGCGTGGGCGGCAGCGCGCCCCGCCCCGCGGCTCGATGTCAACCGTCGTTTCGTCGCTCGATTCTCAGCCCAAACGCTTTCGTTCAGCCGCTGAGTTTTCGGCGCCTATGGGAGCCAAGGGGCCCGGGGGAGATCCATCGTGTTTCCATTGCGTTTCTTCGCACGAAGTTGCAACGAGGGATGCGCGCCGCGCTCCGCACGAACAGCGCGCTTCGAGCCCCGCTACGACGATCGTCCCCCGCCGCGCCACCTCTCTCAGTCCACGGTATAGCCTTCGCCCTTCGCGCAGCGCGCGTTGAAGCGCTGAAACTTCGCGAGGCCATCGCGAACGCCCTTGTCGCCGCTGCGGCTGACGTCGAGGATGTCGCAGAGCAGCTCGAACTTGTCCTCATCAGCGAGCACGCGCTCGATCGCCGCGGCGATGATGGCCGACTCTTTGGCGTCCACGATCCAGCCGTCGTTGGAAGAGAACTTGAATTCAGGCACCTTGCCCTTCGCAGGGCTCTTGGACGAGAGCCATCGCTCGTGCGCCTTGCGAAATGCGTTGTATTCGCGCTTCTCCGCCGCGGTCGGCCGAGGATCGATCGGCTCTTCGCCGGCGAAATGCGCGTGCAGCGCCTCCGCTCGACTCGGCGCGATCGTCGAGCCCTCTGCGGGCCACGCCGGGTCCGGCGGCGGCGGCTGGTCGCAGAGCGCGTCCGCAGTAGCGAGCGCGTTGAGGATGACGGATCCGAAGCGGAGCGGCGTGCTGAGCACGGCTCCTCGACCGCGAGGACAGAAGGCAAACGACACGACGCGCGATCGTAGCGCAGCGTTCGCTCAGCGACCGCGGTTTCGCTGCGTCAGCGCGAGCAGCGCCAGCAGCGAGAGCACGAGCACGAGCAGCGCCACGCTGTGCGCGACGACCGAGATCACGACGACCGTCGCGGACACTCCGAACGCGATCGGCAAGGTGACCCACGCCACCGCCGACCTCGTCGCCCGCCCCAACGGCGGAAAGATGTCGAACATCGCGCTGAACGGCGCCAGCCACAGGTTCATCGAGCCCCACACGAGCAAGAAGCCCATCAACCGCAAGATCCACCCGATGATCACGTGCTCGCGCGCGAGCTGGCCGATCGCGCTCGCGCGGTCTCCGCGAAGCAGGCGATAGAGACGCGCCTCGCCCTGATACGCGTCGATCCGCGAGCCATTTTGCTGACCAAACAACGTAGCGAGAGTGTCCGTGCGAAGGGCGTAATACGACAGCCGCACGTCGCCCACGTCGGGTTGATCGAGCGATCGGTCCCCGAGGTAGAAGTAGTTTTGCGCCACCGACGGCGCGTGTGGAGCGCCTGGTCTGAGCGACTCGCGAGAGAGCGCGACGCGCTCGTCGCACGGCGCGCTCGTCTCGGCCGTGCGAAATCCGTACACGCCCAGCGTCGCGTCCACGGCATAGCGCCCCGCGCGCACGCGAAGCGCCGGGTTGTGGTGCCCGCGCGGCTCGCGAAACTGCGCGCTCGCGGGAGGAGCGTCGCTCCACTGGCGCGTGTACTGACAGCGCGAACGGTCGTCGCAGCGCTCGATCCACGCGAACATCTCGGCCCTTCGCGCGAGGGCTACGAACGGCCCCGCGACGAGAAAGCTGTCGTCGCCCAACGGCGCGGCAGCGCGGACGCGCTCGGTCACAGACACCAGCGCTCGATCGTTGGACGCATCGACGCGCGCCGGGTCTGCGACGGTGGACCGACGCGCGAGACCCGCGAGGTTGACCCGCCCCTCGTTGATCCACAAGAGCGCGATCGCTCCGAGAAAGAGCAGCGCGCCCACGATCGCTCCCGCGATCGCAGCGCGAATCCCCTCGAACCAACCGATGCGCGCGCGGCGCTGCTTCATGCCTCTGATCCTCCAGGCGCGATGATAGCGCGCTCGCGGTCGGCGCGTCTCCGAGGTCGGGCTCGTAGAAGCACGCGCTCGTGTTCTCCGTGAGCTCTGCGCAGTAGCGCTCAGGACCGAGGGCCGCCGCGGGCGTTCGCCGCGCGCCATCGGCCTGGAGAAATCCCGCTCCAGCGCACGAACGCTCGGTGAAACGCCGCTTGTTCGCTGAACCCGAGCTCGATCGCCACCGCGCGCACGCCCGTCGACGGGTCGCGCAACAGCTCGCACGCCCGCTCGTACCGCGCGCGGTCGTAGAGCTTCGCGAGGCTCGTTCCCTCGCGCTCGAGCCAGCGCTGCAGCGTGCGCGGCGCGCATCCGAGCGCGCGGGACACGGTGTCCAACGTCGGCGCAGCGGCGAGGTTGTCGCGAAGCAGCTTTCGTACGCGCCCAGCGAGCGTCGGCTCCGCAGGAAGGCCGTCGAGGATGCGCTTTCCGTGAGACTCGAGGTGCACGAGCAGCGACGGGTTGGCGGTCTGCACCGGCAACGCGAGGGTCTCGTCGCGAAAGTGCATCTCGTCCCTCGGCTGCCCGTAGCGAATCGGACAGCGAAAGAGCGCCTCGGCCTCGCGGTAACCCGCAGGGCGCTCGTAGCGAAACCGCAGCTCTGCCGGAGCGACTTCGCTGCCCGCGACGCGACGGGCGGCCAGAATGATCAGCGCCGTTCCGAACTCGAGGACGTGCCGGGGCGCGGCCGCCATCGGGTCATCGAACTCGTAGTACGCGACCAACATCCCTGCAGGCGCGTCGTTCGACGTTCGCCACAGGCTCCCTTCGGCGAGCGTTCGCTGCAGCTCGAGCCCGCGCTCGAAGCCCTCTCTCAAGGTCGCCGCGCTCGTCATGATCAAGACCGGCAAGAGGCCTCCGATCGGCGCCATGTGCTCGGCGAGGTGCAACCCCATGTTGTCGTCCTCGAGCAGCACGGGCAGCTCGGCCCAGATCGCCTGCGCCACGTCGACCGAGATCCTCGCGTCCGGCGAGGCCATCGCCTCGAGCGAGAGACCGAAGCGCGACGCGAGCGCCGCAGGGTCGTGTCCCCTGTGCTCTGCGTAGCGAAATAGCAGGTGCGCCGCGTTGGCGGTCACCGTCGATCGAGATCCATCGGTTCGTTCGCGAGTCACGAGCGTGCCTGCGACGCGCGCTCCTCCGCTCGCGCCGCCGGTGGATTCGAGGATCAACCCTCGCCGTCGTCAAGGCTCGAACCGCAGGATTGTCAGGCGCTCACCGGGTGTCGCTCGGGGGCCTCGAGGACCGGGGACGCCTCCTCGATGAGCACGCAGCGACACCGCGGACAGCGCGTAGGCTCGGTCGCGGCCTCGGCGAGCGGCGCCTGAATCGCCGCGCAGATCGCCACGATCATCGGCGCCAGAAACACCGTCAAGAAGCCGGACAACGCCGAGCACATCATCATTGCAACCGCTGCCAGGTACAGCGCCACCAGCCCTGCCTTCGCCGCGCGCGACGCGCGCAGAGGCTCTCCGCGAAATCCGCATCGCTCGCAGCGGCACTCGCCGTGATTCACCATCGGTGACCTCGCTCTCTTGCAGCCGATCATTAGGCCCTGCTCGAGCGCTCGGCATTGACCGCGCGCGCCTCGATCGTTGATCGATCGCGCCACCCAAAAGAGTACGAGGCAGAACCGCGACTGCCCGCGTTGTCCGGAAGCGCGTCCGTGCCCCGAAGCAAGCGATGCGCTCCAATCGCCGACCGTGCACCGACGACGTTCTCCCTTCTCTGCCGCGCAAATGCTCGGCGTCATCGCGACCATCGCCGCGCCTACCGCAGAGCGCTGCGCGCACCCACCGCCGCCCCCCACGAAGCGACCTTGGACCGACGAGGTCGAGCGCGCGCTTCGGTGCGACGGTCGCTCGGACACTGACTCGCGCCGCGTGTGCTTCGTGACGCTGTTGACGGTCTTCAACCAGTGGCCCGACAGCGACGAGCGACGCGCGAGCTTCGCCGAGGTCCAACGGCGCTTGAATTCATGGTCACACGAGCAGCGCGCCGCCTCCGCGTCGCACGTGATCCACGCGAGAGACGCCAGGGTCTTCGACACCATGCTGTTTGTGCGGGCGCTCGAGGACTGGTACCCCGAGGACACCGGGCGCGACGCAGGAATCAACACGCGCCTCGCGACCGCCTCTCCCTTCGCCGAGGCCGTCGAGTCCTACCGCCTCGTGCGCGCGAGCGTTTCGTTTCGGTGGTTCGCCGAAGGTCCTGGGCTCTCTCGGCTGCGATCGCTGGAGCTTCGAGAGTGCGATCGCCCCGAGCGCACCTTTGCGCACTTGCTGCGATGGCGCGGGCTCGCGACGCTCGAACGGATCGCCCTCACCGACGAGCGCGCGCTCATCGAGGGTGACTCGCTGTGGGTCGTCGCCCGCGAGGCGCCGAGGCTGCGCGAGCTGTCCTTCGTCGGCTACGGCGCGGCGCACGCGACGGTCACCCTGGAGAGAGAGCGAGAGCTCTCGCAGCGGCTGACGAGCCTCGTCGTTCGAGACGCCTTCGTGAGAACACAGGAAATCAACTCGCTCGTCCAAAATCGCTCGCTCGCGAACCTCGCGCGCTTGGACCTCCGCGACAACGCGCTCACCGACGCAGACGTCCGCGCCCTTCGAGAGGCGCCGCACTTCGCGCGGACCGAGGTCCTCACGGGGCGCTCGCGACCGTGACCGTCGTTCTTCACCGCGCCGCGATCACCTTCGTGACGAGACGAAATCGATCAGCGCCGCCGCTGCGTCGACGCGCGCAGGCAGGCTCTCTGCGAACGCCTTCGCCCTCGAGGCGCGCTCGGGTCGCGTCGCGTCGACGAGCGCTGAGTGCAGACGATCGACCGAGAGCTTCGAGCGAGCCAGGGGCGCTGGCCCCAAGTCCAACGCCTGCACCCGACTCGACCAGTAGGCCTGATCCAGCATGTGAGGAACCGCCACTTGCGCGACACCGGCGCGCGCCGCGGTGTGCGTCGTTCCGGCGCCTGCGTGGTGCACCACCGCCGCCAGCCGAGGAAACAGCGCGTCGTGCGGGGCGTCGTCGATCACGTGCACGCGATCGTCGTTGCCCACGCCAGCGCCGAGCTTCGCCCACCCTCGCGAGAGCACGAGGCGCAGCCCTGCGCGGCGCGACGCTTCGAGGACGACGCTCGTGGTCCGCTCGGGATCGGGGTCGGTCATGCTTCCGAATCCGACGAAGACCGGAGGCGGACCAGCGCGGAGAAACCCGTCGAGCGCAGGGTCGAGCGGCTCGTCGTCGAGCGGTCCCTGAAAGCCGACGGAGCACAGCGCGCTCGTGACGTCCGACGGCACCGGCGCCACCGCGCGATCGGCCGCGTACACGACGGCGTCGCCGAAGAGATAGCGCATCCCGTCGCGCACCGGCGCGAGCCCGAGCTTCGCGCGCGCTCGGGTCACCGGCGCAACGACGATGCGCGAGTAGAAAGCGCTCGTGCTCGCCCACAGCGCTCGGTTCGCCAATCGCGGCAGAGACAGCCACGGAACCATGATCGGCGGGTGCTCGGCGCTCGATAGCAGAAGCGGGCAATAGAGCACCGGCAGGTACGGGATCCTGCGCCGCTCTGCGTACGACTGCGCAGCGAGCACGAGCCCGCCGCCGAACACGGCGTCGGCGTCCCCAACGCAGCGCTCGCTCTCTTCGAACTGCCTGGCGATCTGCTCCGCGAGGATCTCGTTGAACGTGCGCACCGTCGCGAGAAAGCCCGCGGTGATCTTGCTCGACGCGTTGGCGAGCAGATCGGCCACCGATCCGCCCATCACGCGCAAGGGGACGTCGTAGCGCCGCGCGAGCTCTTCGAAGTCCGGCGCCGCGCACACCCACGCGTCGTGCCCGGCCCGTCGACAGCGCGCGGCGAGGCGCAGCACGGGCTGAACATCGCCGCGAGATCCAAGACCGAAGAACGCGAGCTTCACGAGGGTTGCCCGCGATGGTACCGAAGTCAGCGCGAAGCCCGACCCTCGCCGTAAGGGATCGCAATGTACGCGCCCCCTTGCAGCGAGAGCGCGCTGGACGCGTTGGGGACGAAGGTCACGCCCATCGCGGCCATCGCGCCGATCCAGACCGGTCCCGTTCGAAACGCGAGCCACAGCTCGCCCTGCACCGGGATTCGCACGTCTCCGGTGGCGTCGAGGCGCAGCGCCGCGGGCACCGCGAGCCCCATCGAGAAGTACGCCCAGTCCCCGCGGACGCGCAGGTTGGTGCTCGGCGAGAACTCGAGCACGGCCCCTGGGTACAGCGTCGCGAAGCTCAGGCCTCCGCCGAGCTGCACCGAGAGCGCCCAGCCGCGGGGGCCGCCGGCGATCGTGCGCCGCACTCCGACGCCAGCGCCAAACGCGTCGAACGGCATCCGCTGCTGATACGTGAGCGCGAGCCACGGTCGAATCCACGCGGCCCGCGAGGACACGGGATATCCCTCGAACAAGGTCACGCTCGTCCCGAGGTCCGGTCCTCGGATCACGCTCGAGTCCGCGCGCGCGTCGGTCGCCGCGAAGAGCGCCGCGAGCGCCGCGAAGAGCGCGCCTCGAAAACATACACATCTATTCATCACGCGTGCTGTTCGGCGGCCGCTCATCGCGTCACCGTCACTCCCTCGAACGCGCCGTTGTCGAGCGCGGCGGTCGCAGCGGCGTCGCCTCGCAGCACGGCGTCGAGGTACGTGTCGATCACCCGCATGCCGTCCCGACGCGTCGCGCTCTGCGGCCGCGTCGAGGGCATGTCGCGCGCGAGGTTGGCCGCTGTGGCGCCGTCGGTCCAATCGTAGTGGTTCATTCCCTCGACCACCGCGAGCATCCGAGGGCGAGAGAAGCTCAGAAATCCGCGGGTCACGTCGGGCAAGAGCGCGCTGCCATCTTGGCTCCCGGTGATGCTCAACACGCGCGAGCCGGCCCGTCGTTCGAGGCGAGATCCGTCCGCAGGAAGCCCCGCGATCAACACGACGCCGTCGTAGTTGTAGTCCGCCCACTGCCACGTGGCGATCACGGAGCCGAGCGAGTGGCCCATGGCGGCGACCTTTCCGTCGCTGCGGATGGCTCCCTCCAGCGTGTGGCCTGCCGTTTGTGCGGCGCGGCGCACCGCGAGCAGCGCGGCGTTGGTGTTGTCCGGGGACGCGATGGCGAGATCGAGCGTGTAGTCCGGCGCGACGACGACGAACCCGCGCGTCGCGATGTGATCGGCGATCCAGCGGTAGCGAGCGCTCGTGACCAACCCGCCCGCCGCGAAGACCACCGTGGGAAAAGGAGCACGATCGCGGCGGAGGTTTCCCGTCGCATCCGAGGGAAAGGTCACCTCGATCGTCACGCGCTCGTACACGCGCGCCTGGGTCAGGACCGTCACGCGCGAGGCGCCGAACGGCCCGTCCGCCCCGTCGCGGCCGTCACGCGCGGGCGACGGCGCGACGGTGACCGCCCCGGGTCCCGAGGGGCTGCAAGCGGTGACCGAGATCACCGCAGAAAGGACGCACCAACCAACACGCAGAGAGCGACGCACAGATACGCGCGCAGCGTATCACGGCCCTTCCGGGTCGAGCATTCCCGCCGGCTGCCTCGCCTGCGTCGACTGCGTCGGCTGCGTCGGTGTCGTCGGCCGCGTCGGAGCGGTCGGCTGCGTCGCTGGCTGCGTCGCTGGCTGCGTGTTGTTGCCCCGGTTGACTGGCGGCGTGTCGTTTGTCTGAGCCGGCGCGGTCGCCGCGCTGTTCGTGCTCGTACCCGACGAAGCCCCAACGGTGGTCGGCTGCGCGCGCGGCGTGTTCTCCGGTGCCATGTTCGTCGCGGTGGCGCCGGAGGGTGCGCTGGGCTCGGCGGAGTTCGTCGTCGCAGAAAGCGGGGTCCTGCCGTTGTCGCGCGTGCGTTGGCCGCTGCTCTGAAGGATCTCGCGCCCCGTCCCGGCGGTGAGGGGCAGCTCGATGGTCTGGTCGTTCGTGAGCGTGACCACTCGCACCAGCGTGCGATAGCCATGTGCGTTGGCCTCGAGCCGGCGAGGCTGGGCCGTCACGACTACCTGTCCGTTGTACGGGTTGTTGATGGGCTGCCCGTCCAAGAGAAGCTCTGCGTTCGGAGGAGTCGTGTGGATACGCACGGTCACCGTTCGCTCGGTCGGCGTGCTCGACGCGCTGGCGTCACTCGCGTGGCTCTCGGGGAGCGCGACGGTCCCTCGAGCGCCGACCGGCGCGGGCTCTTGCGGCGTAACAGTCGCGGTCGTTTGATTTTGTGTGCCACGACCGTCGCGCGAGTACACGGCGACCGACCCGATGATGGCCACGGCTCCGAGGCCCGCCGCGCTGAGCATCACCGCCAGCTTCGAGCGCTGCGATTCGCGGGGCGCGCTCGCCGGGACGGCCATCGAGCTCGCGCTCGCGCCGAGCGTCGTCTTGTACGAGTCCGGCGCGGACGAAGCAGCAACCGGCTTCGGCGCTCCCGAGGACATCGGTCCGGTCACGTCGAGCTGTCGAGTGTTGACCTCGTCCCTCGTCGGCCGCGCATCGTCGAGCGTCGCGTACGGCTCGAGCAGCGCGCTCAGCTCCGCGGCGCTGGCAGGACGAAAGTCTCGGTCCTTCGAGAGCGTGCGCATCACCACCGCGCAGAACACCGGCGGCAGATCGGGCCGATACGTCTGCAGCGGCGTCGCCTCGGTGTGGCAGATGTTGTACATCAGCATCGGGAGCGAGTCGCCTTCGAAGGGAAATCGCCCGGTCAAACAGTGGTAGATCATCACGCCGGTGGCGTACAGATCCGCGCGCGAGTCGATGTCCTTATGCCCCATCGCCTGCTCGGGCGGCATGTAGTACGGCGTGCCGAGCTGCGTGCCCGTGGCGGTCTTCATGCTCGCGGCGTCGCCGCCGCCGACCTTCGCGATCCCGAAGTCGAGCAGCTTCACGAAGTCAGCGCCGCTCGAGCGCTTCACCAGATAGACGTTCTCGGGCTTGATGTCTCGGTGAATGATGTTGGCTTGGTGCGCCGCGTCGAGCGCAGAGAGCACCTGGCGAACGATGCGAACGACGCGCCCCGCCCCGACGATCTCCTCCTTTTCGAGCAGTGCTGCGAGGTCGGTGCCGTCGAGAAACTCGAGCACGAGAAAGTAAGCTCCGTCTGGGAGCTGTCCCATGTCGAGCACGTCGACGATGTGCTCGTTGCCGATCTTCGCCGCGGCGACCGCCTCGTTGCGAAACCGGTAGACCACGTTGGCGTCGCGCGCGAGGTGGGCGTGCAAGCACTTGATCGCGACCTTGCGCTGGATCGCCGTGTTGATCCCCTCGTAGACAGAGCCCATCCCGCCTTCGCCGAGCTTTCGAACGAAGCGAAACTTGTTCTGCACCACCGTGCCCACGTACGGGTCGGGAAGCTCTGTCTCGCGAAAGCCGTCGTCGCTCATCGCTCACTCCTCACAAGCACGGCATAGTCTACACCGGACAGGGCTACATCGTTGGCGCCGACCGCCTCGTGCCGCAAATGGGCGATGATTTCACGGCCATTCCAATCGCGTCCAACCACGCGACCGACGCCGGCTGTCGCTCGGTGGCGAACAATAGCGGGGGCTGATTGTTCGGCGCGACCCCTGCCGGGACGAGGATCGCTGGCGGAGCGTCGAGCACCGTAGCGTTGGAGCCGAACACGAACACGCGCGCAGCGCGCAGCGCTCCGTTCGCGACGAAGGTCACCAACCAACCGCCCCGGTCGTTGCCGTCGAATTGCGGATGCCCGCGATCGATCAGCCCCGAGTCGAGCGGCAGCACCGAAGTCAAAGACACATTGGCGAGGTCCGACGAGACCGCGGTGCGCGCTCGCTCGGTGAACACGCCGTTGTTGACTTCGAACTGCGCGAGATAGACCTCGTTGGTGACCGGGCCGCACCCCTCGACCCACACGAGCGCAACGACGGGCGTGGATTGTCCAGGAATCGTTCGCAGCGCGAGCGAGACGTGATCTGCGGGCCCGAGCGTGCCGCGTCGTCCGACGGTGATCGGCGGACCCAACACCAGCGGGTCCGATGTCCGCGGCATGTTGAACGGCTCGTCTGCCCTGAACGGTGCCGTCGGCGCGAACGGCGCGACCGTGCGCAGCGTGATTTCACCGGCGGCGTTGCCGAAGGCGACGACCCACCCGCCCGACGGAAGCGCGAGCACCGCGGCCCTCCCTCCGCCGTTGGTTTGCCCGAGCACCGAAGGAACCGTGACGCCCATCCGAGCCATCACAGGGAAACCTGCTTGGAAATTCACCGTCGAAAACCCGAGCGCTTCGACGTTGACCGCGCGGGCGGCGTCCCCGCAGCTCGCCCTGCTCTGCGGCGCGCCGATCCACACGCCGAGCGCCGTCGCCGCCAGCTCGGTATTGTAGCTCGGGCCCGTCGGGGTCGCCTCAGGAACGCCCAGTGAAATCACCGGTCGAGCGGCGCCAGGCGGCATGCTCATTCGGGTACGGCCAGAGCAGTTGTTGGCGCCAGGGTCGATGTCGATTCCATCGACGATGTTCGACGCTCGGAGCGGACCTCGGACCTCGAAGCGCGACCCCATTCCTCGCGTGTCGAGCAATCCCGCCCGCAGCCGTCCTTGAGCGCACTGGCTCGGATCCACGGAGAGCACGAACCACTCGTCGACGTTGCGGCCTGGGGCGATCGCTGCTTCGACGATCGAGCAATTGGTCGCGAACGTGTTTCCGCTGCTCGAGCACTGACCGACGATCGGCTCCCAGTTCGGCCAGTTCGCTTGAACATTGCGCCCAGTCGGAACCGCAGTGGTCGGCGAGATCGCCTTGGTCGGCACGGGGAGCCCGTCGCCTCCGACCGATACGAACTGTGCCTGTCCGACGCCCGCGGTGACCGTCACGATGCCCGCCGCGCCCATGCGGCCTGCGGTCAGCCCAGCGGACGCGAAGCTGCCGCCCGCGAGCGTGACCACGCCCCCGTCGGGAAACGCGAGGACGTTCTCGTCCACGAACCCGTCGCAGTCGTTGTCGACGCCGTCGCACACCTCGATCTGCTGGCTCTTTCGCTGGCAGGTGAGCGACTCCGGGTTGCACACGAAGCGGTTGCACGACTCGACGGGAGTCCCCGTTCGGCGGTTGAGCGCGTCGCAGTCGTTGTCCGAGTTGCACCTGGGCAGCGGAAAGCTGTCGAAGCCCGCGAGCGAGCACCCCTCGAGCGCGCCGACCGACGCGACGGCGACGGCAGAGGTCAGCGCCCACATTTTCAAGCGAGCCCTGGGGCTGCAGAGAGTCTTGCGAGCGCCGCTCAAAACGCACCTCCTACGGACAGCCCGCGAAACGAGCTCGTGGCGACGGGCAACACCGTGAGGCTCGACGCTCTGGGGGCGTCTGCGCTGTCGGGCGGGGGAGCACGCCACTCGGTGGCCACGGCGAGCAGGGTCGCGCCGACCACGGCCACGCCGGTGAGCGAGAACATGATGTCCGCTCCGACCGCGAACGAGCGAATCGAGTCTTTGTAGTCCTGCCCCACCGAGAGCACCTCTTCGCGGTTGGGCGACGCGAGCAGTCGATCGACCTCGGCGCGGATCGACAAGACGCGGGATCCGAGGACGATGCCCGCAGTCCCTGTCGCGACGCCCACGCCCGTAACGACGCCGAAGAACGCCGGGTGCAACCGGCGTCGAACGTTGAGCCGCTCGAGCCGAAACTCGAGCGACACCGTGGTGCGCGCCGGGAGCGAGACCTGCTGGCGCGCCGGCGAGTAACCGCGGACGCGCAGCTCGACGACGTGAACGCCGCCGGGGATCCGCACGCTCTGCACGCGGTCGGACACCTGGCGATCGTCCACCCACACCTCGGCGTACGGAACGTTGGATCGAATGTCGAGCGTCCCGAGCAAGCCCTCGAGCGCGGACATCGATGCTGTGGCCATCACGCGGTTGGGGTCTTCGGGCGCCGCCGCTTCGATGAATCGCCGGTAGTACTCGACCGCGAAGTTGTAGCGAAACAGCCGCTCGTAGCAGCGCGCGATGTTGAAGAGCAACCGATACCGCGTCGGCAGCGTCCCGTAGAGCTCGTAGGCGCGCTGATACTCGGTGAGCGCGGACTCGAAGTTGTTCGCGTCGTAGAGAGAGTTTCCACGCAAGAACGCGGCGCGCGCCTCGGCTCGCTCGGGGTTCGGCGGCGTCGCTGCGGGGCTCGCCGCGGCAGTCGCCGTGCCGTCCGTCGGGGTCTGCCCAGCCTGCGGCGTGGTGGGCGGCGTGGTGGGCGTCTGCGTGGGAGCGCTCTGCGCGCGCGCGGTGCGCGCCATCGAGAACGCGACCGCAGCGATGGCGGCAAACGTACGCGCGAAGTGTCGGTCGATCATGGCTTTGAAAGTGTGTGTGCGCGGGCGCGATGAACGATGCTCGTGTCAGCTTCGACGGCCCGAGAGCGGGTCGAGAGCACCCGAACTCCAACATCGTGAGGGTACCATTTCACTCTGGGTCGGGGTCAGACTCTGGCTCCGTGCTCGTGACCCGCCAACGGGACACCGTGGTGCGTTTTCTCCAGCGTTCGACGCTCTTTCGGCTCACGCCGAGGAGTCGCCCGGCGTGCGTGTTGTTTCCCTCTGCGCGCTCGAGGGCCCGAGCATACAGCGCGTCTTCGACGGACACGACGCGATCGCCGCCAGGAGTCATGTCGAGCAACGTATCTGCGAGGCGGTGGAGGCGCTCGTCACCCTCGGCGAAGCGCTCGTCCGAGACCGCGCGAAGGTCGTCGATGGTCACCAGGTCGCGCTCGGCGAAAACCGCGAGTCGGTCGACCACCGTCCGAAGCTGCCGGACGTTGCCGGGCCATCGCATCGAGCGCAGCGCGTCGATCGCCTCCGGCGAGAAGCGCAACGCACGGGGTTGCTTCGCGCTCAAGTACGCGACCAGCTGCGCGATGTCTCCGAGCCTCTCTTCGAGCGGCGGAACGACGACCTCGAGCACCGCGAGTCGATACAAGAGATCCTCGCGAAAGGACTTGTTCTTGACCTTCGCGCGCAGATCTTCGTTGGTCGCCGCGACGATTCGGCCGACGAAGGGCAACGGCGCTCGATCCCAGCCGATGGGGCGAAACTGCCGCGCCTCGATGGCGCGCAACAGCTTGGCCTGCAGGTCCTTGGAGAGCTCGCCGAGCTCGTCGAGAAAGAGCGTCCCGTTGCGGACGGCCTTGAAGCAACCGTCGCGGTCGCTGGTCGCGCCAGTGAACGAGCCCTTGACGTGCCCGAACAGCTCGGACTCGGCGAGCGTCTCAGAGAAGGCCCCACAATTCAAGTCATAGAACGGCGCCGACGGGTTGGCCCCGGCCTTGTGCAGCGCGCGCGCGACCTCTTCTTTGCCCGAGCCCGTCGGCCCAGTGATGAGAACGGGCCGATCGGACTGCGCCACGCGGAGCACCCGCTCGCGCAGCGCCACCATCGCGGCAGAGTCGCCCACGAGACCCGCGACCGGCGATTCGTCGGGGAGCTTGGGCCGAACCACGGTCGCTTCGAGGCCGATCTGCAGCTCGATCTCTCGGAGGATGGGCAGGATCAAGTCGTCCGAGAGGTCGTCCTTGAGGATGTAGTCGAACGCCCCCGAGCGCATCGCCTGACGAATGAGCGCCATCTCGCTCGAAGCGGTGACGCAGATGAGCTTCACCTTGGGCAGCCCTGCGAGCTCGGAAACGAGCGTGAGCCCGTCGCGGTTGCGCGCGTCGTCGCTGAGGCGAACGTCGACGAGCAGCACCTCGGGCCTCTGTTCGCGAAACACCGCGCGCGCCTCGTCGAGCGACGCAGCCTCGAAGACTTCAGCCTTCGGGAGCTTGTCGACGATTCCACGAAGGATTCGGCGAAAAGTCTTTTGATCGTCGACGATGAGGATCTTCACGGCGCGAGAGTCCCGAGAGCAGCAGTCGTTGTCACTGAAGTGTTCGAGCGAAAAGCGTGCCGCGACCGAAACAGGCACCGTGCGCGCTCGTCGGACGGGAGCGTCCGAACCGAGGGGGCAGCTGCGGACGGAAGCGTCCGTCTGGGATGGTCGAGAAAGGGCTTGCGATCATCGCGGTGATCGGGGTGACATGAAGGAGAGGTTTCTACAGCGTCGAGCGGTCGGTTCGACGCGGTGCAACGACGAGGGCTTTGCAGCGGCACGCTTCGCGCATCTCTCAACGCGCCATGCTGACACGAGCGTGACACACAGCCGCTTGCAGCGATCCAGCCCACCCACCAGCGAATCACACAGCCGAAAGAGCAGACACCGGGATGACACAGTGGACCGTTGGGATTTCAGTATGCGTAGCGACTTCGTGTTCGCTTCGAGACGTCAACCTCGCTGTGATTGCCGCGCTGGAGAGCGGGTTCGCGGCGGCAGCAGAGGTGAACATCGTTGTGCAAACGATCACCGGCACGTCCGCGACAGGGGAAGCGAGCGGCAGACATTCAGTAAACGGAGTCGCAGGTCCTCCGCAGGTTCTCGGTGAACTCGGCGCCGGCGAACACTTGTCGAAGCTCGCCGCCGTCATGAACGCGACCAATCCGAACGCCAAAAAGATGCTCTGGATCATCTCGCATGGCGGGACCGCAGGCCGACGGGACAAGGTCAAGGTAGGAAACGAAATCAAGACGATCACGGTGGAGACGATTACGACCGACCCGACGCAGCGTAATCCGATCGCACTGCCTCTCGCCACCGCCGGCGGCCGACCCCCAAACGCGCCAGCGGTACGGTTGTTTCGAACTGCGCTCTACGCAGACGACTACGGAGCAGCGCTCGCCGGCGCACAGCTGGACTTGATTTTCTTGCAGAGCTGTCAAGCTGGCGGGCTCGACCTGCTCGACGGGCTGTTCTCGAGCGCGGCGGCGGCTCACGTGGTAGCGAGCGCATCGAATCTTCCGCTGCCCAGCGACGAGGTCGCGGCCTTCACGCAATTTCTCAACACCAACCCCGGCAGCGACGGCGCAACGGTCGCAACGCACCTCTGCAACTCGATCGTCGCGGCGACAGCCCGGCCCAACCCGAACGTCGCATCTGGTTGGCCAGCGACGACCGATGCTTCGCCCTTCGTCGCCAGCGCAAGCGAGTGGAGCGCCTTCGTGAACGCCTTCTCTGCGCACAACAACGCGATCGAAGCGTATCTTTCGAACAACGCGAACGCTGCGCAGCGGGCAGCTTTGGGGTCGTGGCTCGCCGACGACGCCAACCGCGTCGAGGTGCGCGCGAATCGAGTCGCCGTCAACGAGTGGATTCGATGGGCCGCTGCGCAGTCGGGCTGGCCGAGCAGCGCCGCGCTCCAAGCGACACACAACAAGCTATTCCCTCATTTGCCGTTCGGCGGCCCAAAGTCGAGGGCCCTCAGCGCGGGTCTATCCACAACCACGAACGTCGCCAGTCCGAGAAACTTCTTCGCCGCCGCTGACTGGACCAAGGTCCTCTCGGCGCTGAGCTGACAATTCACGCAACAGTCCAGAACCATCGACGTATCGGAGCCATCACACAACCATGTGGAACGAAAAACAACTCGCATGCATCACGCGCATCTACATCGAGATCCTCTCGCAGGACAACCAGCTCGACGGAAAACTCGAGCCGATCATCGGATCGCGCTTTCACACACTTCACAAGAATGCGCATGATCGCCCGACCGGAAAAGCCGGACCCGAGTTCGACCACCTGTTCGCCCTCTTCGCCTCGATCGACCCGCAGTTTACGGTCTTGTTCAACGATAAAGAGCGGCTCGCTCTGTTCGATGCGATCAGCTTCATCGTCTCGACCCCAACGATCAAGGCGGCAGCGCCCTACAACCTCCCACCTGGCGGACTGATCTACTAGTCGACGTTCACCATGGAGACACGACAGCGCCGATCGTTGACCGCTACGCTGGCGCTCGTGCCGCTGTTATTGCTGCTCGCAGCGGGCGCGGGACTGGTTCGGGCGGCGGTCGGAGTCTCGATACCAGCGATCGGGCTGGATCCATCTGGGGTGGTGTCAGCGTTCTCTCTGCGCGGCTGGGATGCCGCGGACCGATCTCTGCGATTCCCGGATCAACTTCGCTCCATCGACGGCGTCTCGCCGGACGGACCCGTCAACCGCCAGTTCGTACTTGCCATGACAGCGCGGGCCCACGCGCGGCAGCAGCCGCACGTGAACCTTGTCTTCGAGCGAGAGAGTCGGCGAATTTCAGTCCGCGTGCCGATCACAAAGGTCGATCGCTACGCAGTCGTCGCCCTCTACCTATTGCACGCTGCGATCGCCGCGGCCCTGTTCGGCTCCGCACTGCTCGTGCTGGTCGCCGCTCCGCGCGGCGAGAGCGCCCGCGCCTACGCGTCTGTCGCCTTCTCTGGAGCGGCGTTTCTCGTGCTTCTTCTCGACTATCACCTGCTCGGATTAGCCGCGCCGCTCTTCTTCTTACTGTACGCTGTCACGACAGCTGCGCTCATCAATTTTGCTCGCGTCTACCCGAGTCCCGTCCAGTCCGTGCTCGCTCGTCAGGCGCTCATCGTGGGCTCGGCATCGACGCTCGCGCTCGGAGTGATCAGCGTCATCATGGCTGTGCGCGGCCAGACGAGCAGGGCGGTCGTCATCGCGGTCAGCGCCTCGAACGCCGTAGCCCTCGTGGCCTTGGCGCTTCGCCTGCTCGTCACCTTCGCTCTCTCCGACGCTCAACGCCGCCTCCGGCTCAAGTCGAGCGTCGTCGGGATCATCGCGCTCTCGCTCATCTTGTTGGTGACGCAGGCGTTGGCGTTTCAGCCTTCGATTCGAGCGCTGCAGCTGTTCGCTCCCATCGCTGGCATGCTCATGCTCCTCGCAATCGCCTACGGGCTCTTGATGCACAACGTGTTCGAAGGGCGAACGGTCGTGTCCAGCGCCGCGCTCTCGACCCCTCACGTCGCGCTGGCCATCGCGGTCGCATGTGGAGCTGCGGCGGCCGTCGAGTTCGCGGCGGGCCGCTTCGCTGTCACGCCTCCGCTGTTCGTCGTATGCGCCGCTCCCATCGCAGCGCTCACCTACGGCAGGCTGCGACAGACCATCGACGCCGCCGTCTTTCGAAGCTCCGCTGTCTTTCGCCCCGTCGTCGCGTCGCTCGCGCAGCGAGTCGCGCATGCAGGCTCGGCAGAGGCCGTCGAAAATTCGATTCGCGACTCTCTTCTTGATTCTGGACTGTATCGAAATGTTCGATTGAAGAAGTCTACCGACGTCGACCCGACTCACTTCGACACGCTACGGTCGGGCGAGTTCGTCGAGTCCGACGGAGAGGACGGAGGCAGAGAGGTGCTGGCACCGATGCTCGCCGCCGGAGAGCTGCGCTCTGTGCTCGTGCTGTCGCCGATCGACCGCCGACTGCTCTCGTCGGATGACATCCTCCTGGCGATGACCGCAGGCTCCATCGGCGGGCTCGCGCTGCAACACATCGAAGTCCTTCGAGAACGAGATGCAGCTCGCCTCGCCGAGCGATCCGCAGAGCAGGTCGACAAGTCCACCGCGCTCGGAACGCTCGCGGGAGAAGTGCTACACGAGCTCCAAGCTCCGCTCAATTTCTTGAAGAGCTTTATGTCCGGCTCCTTGGCTCGATCGCCGATCGAAGCGGAGCTGATCGATGTCGCCCGCGACGAGACGAGCCGCCTCGAGCGCCTCGTCGTAGCGGCCCGCAGAATGCGTCCCCCCGAGCTTCATCGAGTCTGGCTCGATCTCGCAGAAGTCGTCACCATTGCGGCCCGCATCGTCGATGGACGAGCGTCGGAGCAGCACCTCTTCGCCGACGTCTCCGTGGACCCTGGGCTTCGTGTATTCGCAGATCGAGACCGCTTGATTCAGGTATTCGTGAATCTCCTGCGCAACGCGGTGCAAGCCGTCGCAGGCACGGGCGCTCGTGTCGGGATCGAGACGGCGACCGCGCCTGCTCGAGCCGATCTCGCCGACTCGGCGCTGTGCATCGACGTGTGGGACGACGGTCCGGGTGTCGACGCACGCATCGAGCACCAGCTGTTTCAGGCGTTTCGAACGACCCGTCCGAGCGGCGTGGGCCTGGGCCTCGTCGTCTGCGCTCGTGTCGTTCGCGAACTCGGCTGGGAGATATCGTACCTGCGCGCGGGTTCGAGGACGCGTTTTCGAGTATCGATCCCGGCGGATGACTTTACCCGCGCCGCCGACGCAGTCCCGATGGCAGCTCGCCGCGAATAGCTGGCGCCCACTCGAGATCACAGTGAACTACCCAATGAACATCGACGAGTCTCCAGACGCCACCTGGCTCTCTCTCGTCGAGACACGCGATCACGCGATGCGCTCGCTGACCCGCGTTCTGCCGTACCGCATCGGAATCACCGCGCGCCCGGATGGAAACTTCAGCGATTACGTCAGAGAGCCGCTCATGTTCGACCTCCCAGCGCTGATCGCCGACGAGACGAGCGTCGCTCCCGAGCGCTCGAGGCTCTGGACTCGCGCCCATCACTGCGCTGGGTTCTACAGCCTGATGATCGACCGAGTCGCGGATCGACAAGTAGTCGCTGACGATGCTCTGCGCGACGACGAGCGGTGGATGCTCGAGCAGCTCCGCGCTGCATTGACTGCGGCCTGCGGCGACGAAAGCGCAGCGCGCGAGCGGATCGAGCGCACGCACGAGCGTTGGTCCGCAGCGATCGCGACCGAGCTAGCGTGGTCGCCGGGAATCAGGGTCACGCCGAGGGAATACGGAGCGGTGGTTCGGAAGAAGTGTGGGTTTCTTTGGATGACGAGCGAAGCGATGCTTCAGCATACAAGGGTGCCGCCATCGCGAATCGCCGGCGTCCGCGAGGCATTCGAGCGTGTGATGATCGCGCTTCAGTGCAGCGACGACGCGCGCGACGCAGACGAAGATCAAGAGACGCGCGGCGTGTGCACCGCGGACGCGCTCGGAATCGACGAGCACGCGCTCTTCGCGACATCAGCGATGTTACTCCAACGCATCGGCGCCATTGCCCCCCCAGCGGCCATCGCTGCGTACGCTGAGCGCGCCACGTCCTACGCCCTTTCCGCGATCCCTGCGCAGAAACGCCTCTCCGCTGCGCTCGGAGCGATGTCGATCGTTCACGAACTCGAGCAGTGACCTCGCCAAGACCCCGCGAGTCGACGCGACTCATCCTCCCGCCAGACCCTCGATCGCGATCGCCGTGGTCCACGCTTCGGCGCCCCACCACAACGCGCGGGGAGCGGGGTGCTCGGGCCCGTTCCACGCGGACACGCCGGGCCACAGTCCGTCCGCGCGCTGCTGACTCCACAGCGCGTCTCTTGCCTGGACTGCGACGGGAGAGCCGCCTTCGCCGAGGTTGTTCGCGATCACCAGCGCGTACGCGTTGTCGAGCGCGTCCCCGAACTTCCCGTCGGCTCGTGCGAGGGACGCGAGTCGCTCAAGCATCACGCCCCGAGCCCTCTCGAGGGCGACGCACCCCGCGATCAGGGCGCGGCTCATCACGTGCAACAACGTGAGCGGGCGATCGTAGTAGAGCAGCGCTGCGCCTTCGGCGTGTGAAGCAATCAGCCCGTACAGCCAATCGACGACGGGCTCGGCCGCGGGGTGATCGCCGATGAGCCAGAGCGCGTTCGCGTTGACCACCGCGTCGACGTCGTTCGCGCGCGATCGATCTCGAATCCACGTGAGAAATCGCTGATCGATGTCGCGCATCGCGAGGCACGCTTCGACCGCTGGCCGCGCGTCGAAGCTGCGACCGACCGCCACCAACGCCGCCGCTGCGCACGCCGTCGTGTCGACGTCGGGATCGACCAGGCGGCGGACCTTTGGACTGAAAAACGGCCACGCTCCGCGACGGGCGCCCGCTTCGACGAACCGGGCTCCGCGCTCGAGCGCTTGCCCGAGTTCGGATCGCAGCGAGCGCAGCGACCAGAGGACTTGCGGCGTCGTGAAGAAGTTGGTGTCTGGCGCGGTGATTCCGCCCATGTCCACGCGCGATGCGACGGTGCTCGGCCACTCGCCGTCCGCAAGCTGCAGCGCAAGGAGCGCGTCGGTCGCGTGTCGTATTCGTGGGTCCACGCGACGTGTGTATATCTTCACGCGCGCGCGCGTCGCGAAAGATCGTCGAGCGGCGCCACGCTTCCACAGGGTGTGATCGCGGTTCGTGCGGAGCGCGGCGTGGCTCGAAGACCCCTCGAGACAGGGTGGGCGCGGCGGTCCGGCGCGTGGGTGTGCGCTCATCGCAGCGCATCTGCTTCGACACCAAGTCGATCGCGCTTCGGCTACGCTGCGAAGCGCGATCGAGGCTCTACGCGGGCTCGCGAAATCCGTCACGCTCCTTCTACTCACCTTCGGAGTCAGAGTCGCTTCGATGGCGCGAACAACGGTCGAAGAAACACCTGGGGCGGTCGTCGGCGGGCGGTACACCGTACGCTCGCTCATCGCAGAGGGCGGAATGGGCTCGGTGTTCGAGCGGCTCTACGGCAAGTCGCTCTACGATTGGCTGGACGAGCACGGGCGACTGGACGTGCGGCAAGTCGAGCGATGGATCGTGCCGGTGATGCACGCGCTGAGGGCCGCGCCCGAGCGAGACGTCGTCCACCGTGACGTCAAGCCAGCCAACATCTTTCTCGCGCTTCAGTCGGACAAGCAGAGGCACTCGAAGCTGCTCGACTTCGGCATCTCGAAGGTCGGCGCAAACGCAGCGCTCGTCCACACGCGCACGGGAACGCTCGTGGGGACGAGCCTCGTACATGTCCCCCGAGCAGACTCGCGGCGACCGGACGCTCGACCACCGCTCCGATCAGTGGTCGATGGGCGTGGTGCTCTATCCGCGCCTGACAGGCCGACTCCCATTCGAACGAGCGAGCCTGCCGGAGATCGTCGCGGGCGTGTTGAGCTCGCCGCCGACGCACCTGTCGAAGCTCGACCGCACGATCCCCGCGGCGTTGTGCAACGCGATCATGCGAGCGCTCAGCAAAGAGCCCGCGGATCGATTGGCGACCATGCGCGAGTTCGGCAGCGAAGTACACGATGCGTGTCGCGTGGCGCGCGCCGCGCTCGAGTTCGCGGAGACCGCCACGCTGTCGGGTGACGACAGACCGCGGCGCGACCGTTGATCGCGGCCACAGCAGCGGCCGGAAGCGTCCATCGTCGCAGTGGATTCTTCGTCGCGTCGCTGCACTTGGATGGGTGCACGCCCGTGCATGTCAGCGCGCATCGGGATGCAGTCAACCGCCGCGCTGGACGGAAGCGTCCATCGATCGGAGTCGCTCGCTCGGAAGCGTTGCTGAAATAGTTAACCATTTCAACTCATTGAAGATCCTGAAGCTGCGGCGTTTCGCAGGCTCGGACGTTGCACAGCGATCGCGGACGACCTCGATCGAGGGAGCTCGGAGTGCAAGCAACGATGAAGCAACGAACGGTTTGGTATTTGAGCGCTGCGATCGCCGCAGCGAGCGCGGCCTGCACCGCGCCGCCCGCGCCACCGACGGACGCCGGAGACACGGGAGTCCGCGTCGACGCCGTCGTCAACGACGTGATGATCGCAGACGTGGGAACGTGCGTGGACATGGACAACGACGGTCACCCGTCGGCGGCGTGCGGAGGGGATGACTGCGACGACAATAATCCCCGCAGAAATCCCAGCGCGCGCGAAGTGTGCGACTCGATGGGAGTCGACGAAGACTGCAACCCGTGCACGCTCGGCGAGGTCGTTCCGTCGGGGCGCGGCGGAGACAGCGATCGAGACGAAGACGGGTTTCCGAGCAGGGCGTGCTTCAATCGAATCCCGATGGGGGCGGTCCCGGTGTGCGCCGACACCGGTGTCGATGGCGGCGTTGGGGACGGCGGTGGCGATGGCGGAGTCGATGCCATCCGTCGCGTTTCCGTGAGCGAAGGCGAGGTTCGCGGGACGGACTGCGACGACAGCACCCGGACGCGCGGTCCAGGCGTCAGCGAAGTGTGCGATCCCGATCTCGCCGACGAGAACTGCAACGGGCTCAACAACGAAGGTTGCGAGTGTCCGGTCGAGGGCAATACGCGTCTGTCGCGGACCTGTGTCGACTCGATCGGCGGCGCTGCGTTGGGGGCGTGTGCTGCGGGAATGCAACAGTGCTCCGATGGCCGCTGGGGCATGTGCTCGATTCAGCCCGTGGCAGAGGTGTGTGACGCCGCGCGGGTCGACGAAGACTGCGACGGGGTTGTGAATGAAGACTGCACGTGCACGCCGGGTGAATCCCGAACCTGCGCAGACGCGATGGGCGTCGCGCAACCAGGCATCTGCGGAATGGGCACACAGACCTGTCGCGTGAACGGCGCGATGGTCGAGTGGGGACCGTGCTCGATCAGCCCGCAAACAGAAATCTGCGACATGGCTCGGTCCGACGAGAACTGTAACGGAGTCGCGAACGAGAACTGCGCCTGCTACATCGGAGAGTCCCGTGGGTGCCGCAACGCCGCGGGCGTCCCGCTGCTCGGCGCGTGCCGACTCGGACTGCAAACGTGCTCGGCCAACGCGATGGGCTCAGTGTGGAGCGCCTGCTCTGTCACGCCCGGGGTCGAAGTGTGCGACGCTGGCAACGTCGACGAAGACTGCGATGGCCTGAACAACGAGGGCTGCAGCTGCGTCAGCGGGACTACGCAGCAGTATTCGCCGCAAACAGGGCGGTGCATCGGAAGTTCCCGCACGTGCAGCGGCGGAATGTGGGGCCCGTACTCCTACCTGCCGACGCCCGAAGTGACGTGCAACACGCTCGATGAAGACTGTAACGGACCCGCGAACGATACGCCCAGCGGGCCCTGCTACAGCGGCCCCGCAGGGACGCTCAATCGCGGAATCTGCCGAGGCGGAACCCGCATGTGCTCTGGAGCGCGCGACGTGTGTGCCGGAGAGACCGTCCCCGGCAGCGAGGTGTGCGACGGTGTCGACAACAACTGCGATGGCGCGTCGGACAACATCGCGGCTCGCTACTGCGTGTTCCGTTCGAGCCGCACGACCGGTGCGTTCTTCGCGGGCGGAAGCGGCGGCGCGGGTCCCAACGTTTCGTGCCGACAGGACTGCGATCGCTGCAGTTCGTGGACCGCGTCGTGCACGCCGTTCGCCGCCAATCTGCGCAACGAAGTCGGCTCGAGCCCCTTTCTCGGCCACGCCATCGGCAGCGCGAACGGAAGCGGCTGGCGGGCGTGTGGCATCATTCCGGGCTTCCCAGTGCTCGGGCAGCTCACCCGTCGTTTCAGTGGTGGCCGCTATCGCGTGAGCGCGCAAGCGACGATCGACTCGGCCAACATACGGCTCGAAGTGTACAACACCGTGACGGGGGCGGTTATCTCCGTCGCGAGCTCGTCGCAGGGCCTCGGAGGGCAAACGCGAAACCTCTCCGGCGACGTCGATTTCTCCCCGGACTTTCACACCCAGGACGTGGCGATTCGCGTGCTTTTGCAGCACGGGTCCAACGCGTTCGCGTGCAGCACGCTCTGGTTCATCCAGGTCGAGCGAATTTCCACAACCTTCACGATGCCCGCATCGCTGACCACCCTGTAGCGTCGATTCGTGCGGCCGAAATTGACCACCGCGCGGTGACGAAGCGGCAGGATCCGTCCGCCGCCGCAACGCACGCAGCCAATCAGGGGGTTGATTGGGCTTCTGCGACAGACCGACGGGAGGCACGGCGATTGCTGACGAACTCTCGCGCCGCTCAGGCACTCGCGCGGCGGGAGGAATCAGCCCATGAATTCAAACATCTCGCGCGCCTCGGCGCTCGTGTCGGTGGCGCTCACTGGGGCCTGCGGCGGCGTGGCGGCTCCGACGGTGATCGGCGCGCCTGCGACGGCGCACATCGATGAGGCCCAGTCGTCCGGGGCGTCCGCGCAGGTCGCGATCAACACACCCGCGGGCCCGACGCCCTGCGCCACGCCCTGCACGATCTCGCTGCTCTCGGGCGTCCAACTGTGGAACGTCGCGCGTCCCAACGGCGATCAACGCGTGCTGCTCGCGTCCGTCGAGCCCGGCGAGTGGCGCTACCAGCTGCGCTATCGCAATCGTCCGATGTTCATCACCGGAGCGGTGTTCAACGTCATCGGGCTGACCGCTGCGACGACGTCCACCATCATGCTAACGCTGCGGACAGGAGCGATCCCGTTGATCGTGACCGCATCGGTCGGGGTGCTGTTCTTGTCGCTCGGTCTAGGCTTCACCGTTGGTGCTGGCAGTGACGTGGCGGTTCGGGTCCCTGCCGCTGGGCCCACAGCACGTCGAGCGCCGCGCGCGACCTGGGCGCTCGCGCCCGTGATCGATCCCACGCTCGTCGGAGCGACGTACGCGCTGCGGTTTTGACAACCGCGTGCGCCGTCGCTTCAGCGCGCGCCCGCGCTGCCCGGTGGAGTCGACTGCTTCGTCATCGCGCGGCGAACCTCGGCGATCAACGCGTCGAGCTCGCGCACCGAGATCCCTGTTTTCAAGAGCGCGTCCGCCCGTGGGTCGTCGCTCGCCGCGAAGAACAGGCACTCATCGGCGTTGCGCGGCGCGAGCGTGACGGCGTCGCCCTGGACGTCACGCCCCCCAAGCGAGAGAGAGTTCTCGACGACCCCTCGGAGCTTGACGGCGACGTACGCTGCAGGGTCGTCCCACACGTTCAAGAGCGAGAAGAAGTCCTCGCGAGAGACCTCCACCCACAACCCCACGCGAAGCTCGTCGCCGTCGCTCACCGGCACCGCGAAGAGCGCTCGCACAAAGAGCTGCTCTCCGCGCTCGGCGAAGTTCAATTGGTTGCGAGGCGAACGGTCCTGGGGCGCCTGTGACCAGACGCAGTCGGGCATCTTGAAGCTGAAGTCCCTGCCTGTTTCAGGGTCGAGGTGCGCTCGAATCGAAGGGTGATGGCGCATCACCAGGTCGTGCGCCGCGAACAACCGCGTTTTGACAGCGGCGTCCGCGAGCAGCTCCGCGCGCGCCATCGCCAACCCGGGAGCGCCGTCGAACGGACCCACCTTGCACAGAGGGCTCGCCGCGAGATCGAGGCTCTGGGAGCTGATGTTGTTGTCCTTCAGCCACGTCCGGGTCAGCGCCCAGCGATCGGCGCCGACCTCGATCGCCATCCACCAGAGCCGCTCTCCGTTGTGCGCCGTGGGAATCGCCACGAAGCGAAGCTCACCGCCATCGACTCCGACGCTGCCGCGGGTCAGCAGCCATCGTCGCCCGCAGCCACACTCGCAGAGCCACTCGTCACGAGACGTCTCGGTCACCGTCATCGCCGAGGACGATACCGCCTCCCATCAACGCGCACAGAGGGAGGGCCCTCGAACTCGGACAGAGAATGTCATGATCGCAGAAGATCAACGAACGCTCGCCGCTGCGAGGGCGCTCGACTGCGGGCGTGACCGATACGTGACGCTCCCTCGCGTAGCCCACCGCCTCGTCGCGCTGGCATCGCCGCGATGAACGCGCTGCGGTTCTGCGCGCGTCGATGGCCATCGCTCGACGCTCCAACGGAGCCTGTGCTACCAACATTTCTCAGCCATGAGCACGAGTGAGTCCCGCGCGCGAAGCGAAGAGCTCCCTCCACCACCAGATGTCTCCCACCTCGTCACCGAGGACGACACGCCCGTGGACAACTTCTGTTCGGAGAAGCAGCAACGGTTGCTGATCGAGCCGCTGTACAGCAACTGGCGAGCGCCTGGCGCGACGCCGTTTCTCGCGGCGGCCAACGTCGGTGTGTACGCGTCGATCCACAAGCCGCCGGTGGTTCCGGACGCGATGATCAGCCTCGACGTGCAGGTGCCGCACGATTGGTGGGAGAAGCACAATCGCTGCTATTTTTTGTGGGAGTTCGGCAAGCCGCCAGACCTCGCTCTCGAGATCGTGTCCGATCGCGACGGGCTCGAGCTGAGCGCGAAGCTCCGTCAATACGCGCGAATCGCAGTTCGCTATTACGTGGTGTACGATCCGGCGCGGCAGCTCTCGGACGAGCCGCTCCAGTGCTTCGCGCTGCGCGAGGGTGACTACGAGCTGCTCGATCGACCATGGTTCGAGCGCCTCGGTCTAGGCCTCGCCCTGCATCGCGGCGTGTTCGAGCAGCGCGAGGACCAGTGGCTGCGGTGGGTGGACGCGGACGGCGTTCCGATCGCGACCGGCGCCGAACGCGCAGAGAGCGAGAAAGCGCGCGCAGAGAGCGAGAAAGCGCGCGCAGAGAGCGAGAAAGCTCGCGCAGAGAGCGAGAAAGCTCGCGCGGAGAGCGAACGAGCGCGCGCAGAGAAGCTCGCTGCGCGACTACGCGCAGCGGGGATCGATCCGGACGCCGATTCGTGACGAGCGCCTGGACCGCGTCGACGCGCTGACCGCGCTCACACCACCAGCGACTTCCACTTTCCGCTGGCGAAGCGCGCGCCCATGAAGATCGTGAGCAAGACCGCGTAGAGGCCCGCGCTCAGCCAGATGCCCATGAGCCCGCCGCCCAGCGTGATGCCGAAGAGCCAGGCGCACGGAACCAGACACAGAAAGTGCAGCGCCACTTCGACGGCCATCACGAAGCGCGTGTCTCCTGCGCCGAAGAGCGCCTGCGTCAGGATCATCCCGAACGCCACGATCGGGCCCATCGCAGACACGAGCCGAAGCGGCGCCGTTCCCGCGTCGATGACGACCTGCGCGTCCGAGAAGACGCCCATCACCTGCGGCGCCTTCGTGAAGATCAACACGCCGATGATGCCGAAGATGATCGCCCCGAGCTTCACGCTGGTCCACGCGTAGCTCGCGGCGAGGTCCGGGTTCTTTTGACCCAGGGATTGCCCCACGAGAGTCGCGGTGGCAGTGCCGAAGGCCATGCACGAGAAGAACGTCGCGCTGAGCACTTCGATGATGATCGTCGTCGCCGCGCCGTTGGCCGCGACCCTCACGCCGTGAACCATCACCGTCGCGCTCTGCGCGTCGAGGCGGCCGACGATCTTCGTGAAGATCAGAAAGCCAGTCATCACCGCGACCGTCGCCAGACCGCCCGGAACGCTCAGCCTCAACAGGTCCTTCACCATCGTGAAAGACAGGTTCTTCACGCGGTAGAACTTGAACCGATCGCGGTACTGCCCGCCGAGCGAGAAGAGCGCCATCACCACGAGGCCCATCCAGCTCGCGGTGGCGGCGGCGATGCCTGCGCCCGCGATTCCCAACCTCGGCGCGCCCCAGTTGCCGAAGATGAGCATGTAGCAGAGGACGGCGTTGAAGATGTTCATGACGATGGCCGCCCACAGGTGCAGGTGGGTCTTGCCGATCCCGTCGAAGAAGCTCTTGTACGCCGCGGTCATCGCCATCGACGCGATGCCCACGAAGCGCCATCGGCAATAGATCGTCCCCAGCTCGGCCACGTGCGCGTTGCTCACGATCGCGCCGAACATCTGTGGCATGAAGATCCACCCCAGCGCCGAAAGAAACACGCCCCCCACCAGCGTGATCATGACCGCGTTGGGCACGACCGCGCCCGCGGCCTCCTCGTTGCCCTCTCCGTAGCGCCGCGACGTGATGGCGACGGTGCCGACCGAGATGGCCGACAGAAATCCGCCCACCGCCCACAGGAGCATCAGCGACGGCGTCAGCGCCGCCTGCGCGTCCGAGGCGTCTTGGTAGGGCAGCTTCTTGAGAAAATACGTGTCGACGATGTTCACGCCCGTCTGGGTGAGCATCGCCAGGATCACCGGCGCCGCGAGAGTCAGGATCCGCCGGGATTGCTGGAGGTCGAGCCAACGGTTCGTCGTCGCCATCGAGAGCGCTGGGACATACCCCAAGTTGGCCCGGCGCGGGACCAACAAGCGCAGAACACACCGTTTGTTTGCAGGCCGGTTGCCACGAGGGGACCGGGTGCGGTAGGCCACCACACGGTCCCGAATGAGCGATTCGTTGCAGGCACGACTACACGCCCCATCCGGCGAGCACCGGTGGCAGAGCTTCGTCCGCGCGCTTTCAATGGGCGCGCTCCTCGCGATGTTTGCCGCGTTTGTCGCGGGCTGCCCAGGCGTGGAGTACCCCAACTGCCGCGGAGACCAGGACTGTCGTCAGCGCCGCGAGCTGTGCGTCAACGGTCGCTGCCAGCAGTGCCGAACCACGCAAGATTGCCCCGCAGAGAACACCTGCTTGCGCAATCGATGCGTCCCCGGCCTCAACGCGTGCGAGGGCGACAACGACTGCCTCGTCAATCAACGGTGCGAGAACCGCCGGTGCGTTCCCAGGACCGAATGCGACCCCGCTCGCGCGTGCCCGTCGGGCCGCGCCTGCGTGTCGGGCCGCTGCGTGGTCGAAGCCGAGGCTCCAGACCCCGAGGACAACCGCGGTCGGCTGTGTCAGTTCGAGCCCATCTACTTCGGCTTCGACCGCGAAGACCTCGAGCCGACCGCGCGAGCCTCCCTCGCCCGCGCCGCGCAGTGCCTCGAGCGCGAGCGCAACAGCCGCTACGTGCTCATCGGCCGCTCCGACCCGCGCGGGACCGCAGAGTACAACCTCGCCCTCGGCGAGCGACGCGCCCGCGCCGTGCAGCGCTACATGACCGCCCTCGGCGTCGCCGAAGCCCGCCTCGCCGTGTCGTCCGAAGGCATGGAGGCCGCCCAAGGGACCGACGAGCAATCGTGGGCGCGCGATCGCCGCGTGGACTTCAGGCCCAGGGATTGAGACTCAGATGCGCAGTGATTTCAGAGCCAGGTTGTTTGTGTGTGCGCTGTTCGTGTTCGGCGCGCTCGCGCAAGGATGCTTCGCGTCATCCTCCGCGCACGAGGCGCTCGACCGACGCGTCGGCGTGATCGAGGCCAACGAGCGCCAACGTCGGACGCAGCTCGAAGAGCAAGAGCGCCGGGTCGCCACGCTGATCGAGAACCTCGAGCGCGTGCGCAACCAGCTCGGCTCCGTGGCGGACATGGCCAACCGACTCGAGGGCTTCGACCGGGACATCCGCGGGATCCGCGGGGCGGTCGACGAGATCCGCCAGACCCTCGGCGACGTCGGAGAGAACCGCACGCAGCTGTCGCAGGTGCTCGCGCGAATCGAAGAGCGCGTGCTGCAGCTCGAGCGACGGACTGGGCTGGCGCCGGCGGTGGACCCAGCGTCCATCCCCGCGGACAACGCCGCGCTCATCGCCGACGCAGGACGCGCCCTCGACGCGCGAGACTTCGTGCGGGTCCGGGCGCTCGCGACGGCGCTGCTCAGCCGCGCTCCGCAAGACGCGCTCGCGGACGACGCGCGCATGCTCCTCGGGCGAGCGTCGATGGTCGAGCAGCGATGGGCGACGGCCATTCAAGAGTTTCGTCGGCTCGTGGCGGACTATCCGCAAGGCGACAAGGTTCCCGACGCGCTCGCGGAGATGGCCGAGGGCTTCGTGAGGCTCGGCTGGTGTACCGAAGCGCAGCGGTCGCTTCGGCTCATCGGAGAGCGCTACGCGAGCTCGCCCCGCGCGGCGGCCGCTCGGACGCGGCTCGACGAGGTGCGTCGGCTCCCTCGCTCGGCGTGCTCGCAATGACCGAGCGCGCCGACGACCGCGGGGGACAGGTCGCGGCGCCGGGCGTCATGATCGTTCCGGGCGTGCGCCTCGGGGCGAAGTTTGCAGAGGGAACGCTCGCGGAGCTCTACAAGGGCACCCAGCGAGCGCTCTCGCGCGCCGTGGCGGTCAAGGTGCTCAAGCCCTCGATCACGCCCGCCTCGCAGCTCGGAAAGCGCTTTCTGCGCGAGGCCAGCCTGCTCTCGAGGCTCTCGCACCAGAACGTTCCGCACGTCTACGACGCAGGCGAGAGCGACGATCGACCGTTCATCGTGATGGAGCTCATCGAGGGCCCGTCGCTGCGCAAAGTGATGGACGACGGCGGACCCTTGCCGGTCGACGCCGCGGTCGCCATCGCGCGCGAGCTCGCCTCGGCGCTCGCCCACGTGCACGCGCTGGGAGTCGTTCACCGCGACGTGAAGCCGGCGAACATCCTTCTGTCTCGACGCGGTGACGTGAAGCTCACGGACTTCGGGATCGCCCGCGACACGAGCGAGCCGCACGACGGACTCGGCGTCGTCGGCACGCCCGCGTACATGTCGCCCGAGCAAGTGCTCGGCGATCGCCTGGATTTTCGCTCGGATTTATTCGCGCTCGGCATCGTGCTCTTCGAGATGCTCACCGGTCGTCGGCCCTTCGAAGAAGAAGCGGGGCGCACGGTCATGCAGAAGATCCGCCTGGACCGCTACCAGGCGCCCTCGTCCTTGCGCCCCGAGGTCAGCGCCGTCATCGAGCGCGTGCTCGCGCGGTGCCTCGAGAAGAACCCCACGCACCGCTACGAGTCGGCCGAGTCGGTCGCGCGCGACCTCGATGAATACCTGACCTCGGTGGGCGCAGAGCCGACGCGATCGCTCGTGCTCGATCGATTGCTGGCGACCAAAGAGCTCACCCCCGCCGAAATGCGCGCGGCGCTCGGGCCGCTCGTGCGCGAAGCCGCTGGGTCCAACGCCGCCCAGAAGCGCTCGGGGCCGTCTTCGAGCGGACGCGCGTCGAGGGCGCTCGGCCTCGTGTGGGCAGGGCAGATCGCGGCTGCGATCGGCATCGCGTCGATCGTCGGATGGGGCGAGCTCACCCGCGAGCGAAGCGGCGACGCAGGCCGCGGCGCGACCGGTCCCCGCCCCCCCGGAACGCCGGACACAGGCCGCCTCCGCGTCGTCGCCCGCCCCTGGGCGTCGGTCTCCATCGACGGCGTCACCGTGGACACAGCGCCCACCAACGAGTCATTTCGGCTGCTTCCGGGGCTGCACTACGTGCGCTTTTCGCATCCGTCGCTCGGCAACGTCGACCGCGTCGTGCGCGTGACCAAGGACGCGACCGTGTGGCTCGAGGTCGACCTCGAGGAGGCTCGTCGATGAGAGCCCACTCGATTGTGTGTGCGTCGATGTTCTGCCTCGCGACGCTCGCCCCGCTCCGCGCGGCGCGAGGAGACATCGTGCACACCGTGCGTCAGGGCGACACGATCGCAGCGCTCTCGCAGCGGTACTACGGCGACGCGGCGCGCGAGGTGTTCGTCGTCGCGGCCAACGCGCTCAACGTGCAAGCGAGCGCAGGAATTCTGCCCGGCACGCGCGTGGTGATCCCGAGCGTGAGCTACTACCGCGTGCGCGAGCGAGACACCTGGGAGCGCATCGCGTTTCGCGAGTTCGGAAGCGCGCAGCGCGCGGCGTACCTCGCGGAGGTCAACCAGCAAGACCCGCGCGTGCAGCCGTCGCCGGGCGCGGTGGTGCGCGTCCCGTACCTGCTTCGCTACGTCGTGCCCGAGGACGGCGAGCAGCTCTTCGAGATCGCGCGGCGGTTCTATGGCGATCGCGCGCAGGCGCGGTTCGTGAGCGATTTCAATCGGTTGACGTCCATGCGCCTGCAGCGCGGGCAGGTGCTCCTCTTGCCGATGCCCGAGCTCATCTTGCGAGAAGAGCCCGTGTGCGAGGGCGGCCCGTCCCTCGCGCAGACCGCGCGAACGCAGCGCGAGCTCGAGTCGAGGCTCACCGCGATGCGCTCGATGCTCGATCACGGCCAATACGTCGAGGCACTCGCTGTGGGCGCGCGGCTCCTCGGCGGCGGAGAGGTGTCCGACACGCAGCGCGCGCGGGTGCAAAAGCAGCTCGCCGAGGCGTATTGCGCGCTCGACCGCGTAGACCTCGCCGCCGAAGCCTTGCGCGACGCGCTGCGCGTCGAGGCCGACCTGCGCTTCGACGACGCGCGACACTCGCCGAGGATGATGGACGCCCTGGCGATCGCGCGCGGTCAGTACGCGGCGAGAGCCTTCAGCGCAGCGCCCTCGACCTCGCGCCCGGACGAAGCGCACTGAGCAGCATCACGCTCGCGGCTCGAATCGCAGACCCATGATCATCATCCCTTGCCTCTCGGATAACTACAGCTACCTCGCGCGCTGCCCTCGCACGGGCGCGACCCTGCTCGTGGACCCGAGCGAAGCAGGTCCCGTGCTCGCGGCGATCGACGCGCACGGCGGCCGGCTCGACGCGGTGCTCTGCACCCATCACCACCCCGATCACGTCGGGGGGCTCGACGCCCTGCGCGAACGATTCTCGGGGCTTCGCGTGTACGCGCACCACGAGGACACAGCGCGCATCGACGGCGTCACCCACGCGCTCGGGCACGATGATGGTTTCACCGTCGGCGCGATGTCCCTGCGCGCATTGCACGTTCCGGCGCACACGAGCGGGGCGCTGTCGTACGTCCTCGACGAAACAGCGGTCTTCACGGGCGACACCCTCTTCTCCGCAGGCTGCGGGCGGCTCTTCGAGGGAACGGCCGCCATGATGAACCGCGCGCTCAACGAGGTCCTCGGCGCGCTCGCAGACACAGTGCTCGTGTACCCGGGGCACGAGTACGCCGAGAAGAACCTCCGCTTCGCGTCGATGGTCGAGCCCGAATCCGACGCCATTCGAGAGCGCCAGGAGCGCGTCGCGGCGCTGAGGGCGAAGAGCGCGCCCGCCGTTCCGAGCACGATGGGCGAAGAGCGCGCGACCAACCCGTTCTTGCGCGTGGCCAGACCGTCGGTCCAACGATACGCCCGAGAGCGCGCCGACGATATCGCGGCCGAGGACCCGAGCTCGGTGCTCGCCGTCGTCCGCGCCGCCCGCGACCGATTTTGAAAACAGTTACACGCGCTCTAATCAGCCGCGCTGCGCGAGCAGCCGGTACGCCCTCGCGATCGCCTCGGCCGCGGCGCGTACGTCTTGGTCGCGCGTGCCGCGGCCCAGCGTGAGCCGCACGGTACCGAGCGCCGCGCCAGGTTCGAGCCCCATCGCGAGGAGCACGCCCGAGGGCTGCTCGTGCCCGTCGTGGCACGCAGAGCCGGTCGACGCTGCGACCTCGGGGCACGCAGCGAGCAGCGCGGTCGCCGAGACCCCCGCGAATCGGACGCTCAGCGTGTTTGGCAATCGCAGCGTGGCGTGACCGTTGATCGCGGCGCCGGGGCACGACGCGCGAAGCAGCGACCAGAGCTCGTCGCGCAGCGCGCCCACACGAGCAGACTCGCTCGCGAGGTCTCGCAGCGCCACAGCGCACGCCGCGCCGAGCGCCACGACGTACGGAACGTTCTCGGTCCCTGGCCGCAGCCCCTGCTCGTGCGAGGCACCGTAGGCGATGGGCGCGACGCGAGAGCCGCGAATCTCGCGTCGAACGAAGAGCGCGCCGACGCCCTTGGGCGCGTAGAGCTTGTGCCCCGCGATCGACAAGAGATCGACGCCGAGCTCTCGCACGGACACCGGGATCTTTCCGACGCTCTGCGCGGCGTCACAGTGAAAGATCGCTCCGCGCGCGCGGGCGAGCCGCGCGAGCTCGTGGATCGGCTGCAGCACGCCCGTCTCGTTGTTGGCGTGCATCACCGTGACGAGCGCGCAGCCCTCGTCGATCGCGTCCGCGGCGAGGTCGAGGCGCGCCCTTCCGTCGCTGTCGACGCCGACGCGCACCAGCGAAAATCCACGCGATTCGAGGGACGCGCACGTCTTGCCCGTCGCCGGGTGCTCGATCGTCGTGGTCACGACGCCCCGCCGCGAAGCGGATCCAGGGTCGCGCAGCGCGGCTTCGGCGGCGCCCACGATCGCGAGGTTGTTGGACTCGGTGCAACCAGAGGTGAACACGATTTCATCGTGATCGCAGTCGACCAGAGAGGCCACTCGCGACCGCGCGAGATCGACCGCGGCCCGCGCCCGCTGCCCGTACGCGTGACCGCTCGACGGGTTGCCGAAGTGCTCGCGGAGGTACGGGAGCATCGCGTCGATCACCTCGTCGAGCACGGGCGTCGTCGCGTTGTAGTCCAGGTAGATCGGCCGCTCGTCCATCGCGTCGAGCGCTGTTATCGCACAGGCTGAAGGCCGATTCCCCGCGTCGCGTACAAAGAAGACGGCGCGAGACGGACATCGTCGGTCGGCGTCGGGAGGCGCCGCCAGCTCGCGGGCGACCGGTCGGGACGCGCGTTGGAGTTGGCCGCGATGCACTCGTACATCTCGCCGTCGTACATAACCAACGCGCCCGCGGCGTACATCATCGCGGGCATCCCTGGCGCGAGCGTCGCGCGGTCCGTCCAGTACTCGAGCCGCCTCGTCGGCACCGCAGGAAACCCGCTGCGAACGAAGCTCACCGCCGCCACCGCGCCGTTGGTGTTGCCCGTGGCCGTGAGCGCCCCGCGCGTGCCCGCGCCGCCCGTGATCCCATCGGTGATCCGCCGCGAGCCCTCCCACGCGTTGTCCGCGAGGGTGACGGGGCCTGCGATGGTGCCCGCGAAGCGAATCACGACGCCTGGGTCGGTCGCCATCGGGTTGAGCTGCGCGTAGCCGAAGTCCATTCCGCGAAAGAAATTGCGGCGCAGCGAGAGGGTGCCTTCGGTGCTGGTCGCTCCGCCGAAGTAGATCCCGAGCGAGAGCGTGTCGGCGAAGTAGTTGTCTTCGATCCGAACAGCGCGCGCCGTGTCGCCGCTCTCTGTGCTGAAGAAGTAGTTTCCGAGCGTCCCGGCGCCGCCCATCACGACGTTGTGATGGACGAACACCGACCCGCGGCGAAACTGCAGCTGCGAGCCGTTGTCCTGAAAATTGCCGAACGCCGCGCGCCAATCGAGCGCCCCCCACGCGAACACGTTGTGGTGGACCTCCGAGCCGTCGCCGAGGTTCTGCAGCTGCGCCGTCTCCGTGCCCGTTCGCAGCACGCGGTTGTTGTAGACCTGCGTTCGTTCGGCGAGCGGCGACGGCGGGGCGCCCGTCCATCCGAAGTAGAAGCCCTCGCTCTCGATGTCGTGGATGTAGAGGTCGTGGAGGCGAATGTTCTCGAGCGGCGCAGGCGCAGCGCCTCCGGTGCCGCTGTTGTTGATGCGCACCCCCGCGAAGCCCGAGCGCGTGATCTCGAGAAAATCCAGCTCGAAGCTCGTCGCGTTGGCGACGCCGATGCCCATGTGACCGCCGTTGAGGAAGATCCCGTCGCTGATGATCCCGTAGCGGCCGCGGCTGCTCGCGTAGTCGTCGCAGTCGTGCCCGCGAAACGCGCTGTCGCCCGTGCGCGAGACCGGATCGTAGCGACCCGTGATCACCCAGTTGGATCCGCCAGTCACTGACCAGATGTAGCCCTGCGTCGAGCCTGCGTTGGGGCGGATCAACACCTGGCCGCCCGTGTTCGTGATCACCAGCGGGCGATCGGGAGCGCGACGCGGGAGGTTTCCGAGGTTGATGAGCGTGTAGCGTCCCGCTGGGATGTACAGCCGTTGCAAAGTCGCCCAGTTCACCGCAGGAAACCGCGCTTGAACGTCGGGCACAAAGAGCTCTCCCTGCGCGTTCGGCGCCGGCAGCGTGAACACCTCCGTCGGCATTCCCCAACGACCCGCAGGAGCGCACGCGCCGCTCGCGGCGTCGCTCGAGACGCCGGTGTCCGTGGGTGCGCTCGCGTCCCATACATCGACCGAAGCGCCGACGTCCATGGGCATCACCCCCGAGTCCGCGAGCGTTGCGTCCGAGCCAACATCGAGCGCGATCGCGTCTTCTTGGACCCGCACATCCGTCGCGCTGTCCGTCGTGCTCGAGTCCGTGACCTGCTGAGCGTCTCGAGGTTCCATCGAACCGCCGCACGCCACCAGCGTCGCCCCTGCGAAAATTGCTGTCCACCTGCCGCGCATCGCGATCATGGTTTCACGATCGAGCGCTCTGCGTCGACCGCGCAAACCACAGCGCTCGCGCGTCGAGAAGGACTCACACAACCACCAGTCTCACGAGGGGCATCGGTAGCCTCACAGGCTGGCCGCTAGGCCTTCACCTAGTCGAACTACTTCTCGCTCGGTGCAGAGAGCGACGTTCCGCGAAGTAGTTCGACTAGGTGAAGGCCTAGCGAAGCCAGCCAAGAACAGGCTACCCTGCGCGGAATGTCACACTACTGTGGCCCGCCCGACGCGACATCGGGCGTGTGCTCGAGGCACAAAGGCTGATTGTGTGGGTCCCTCTCGACGCGCGAGCGCCGTCGGGATCGTGAAGAGAACACGACACGACCAGGGGCGGCAATCCAGTTCGCGGTGTGGGGCGTATACGGTTTCGTTCTTCAGTGCTACGAATTCGACGTTCAGTGACACGGCCTGCTTTTCGCCACACGGCACTGTGGTTCTCGAGCGCGTTGGCCCTCGTTTCGGGCGTCGCGAGCGGGCAGTCGCAGGGAGCGAACACCCGATCAGCCGCGACGCAACCGAGGGCGTCGAGCGCGACTACGCCGCGGACAGGGGAGCAGGCTACGACGATTCGTTCGAGTCCCCGTCAGACAGCGCCGCTCGAGCAGAGCATCGACCTGCAGGAGCTGCGCGCGGTCCCGCGCGGGGGCGCGGCGGACCTGCTGGCTCTGGCGCCCGGCTTCTTTCTCTCGCAGCACGGCGGCGAGGGCAAAGCGCACCAGCTCTTTCTGCGCGGGTTCGACGCAGAGCACGGGCAGGACGTCGAGTTCATCGTCGCAGGAGCGCCGGTCAACGACGTGTCCAACGGGCACGGGCAGGGCTACGCAGACTTGAACTTCTTGATCCCCGAGGTCGTCAACCGACTGACCGTGATCGAGGGGCCGTACGACCCCCACCAGGGAGACTTCGCCGTCGCGGCGAGCGCTCGATTCGACCTCGGCGTTCGCGAACGTGGCCTGCTCGTGCGCGGGCAGTACGGCAGCTTCGACACGATGCGCGGGGTGGTCGTGTGGGCGCCTCGGGGCGCGTCCGACGAGACCTTCGTCGCAGGAGAGCTCGGTCGATCCAACGGCTTCGGCCCCTCGCGCGCCTCGCAGCGCGCCGCCGCCATCGCGCAGTACCAGCGCGCGTTTGGGCCCGTGAGCGTGCGGGCGACGCTGCAGTCCTACGCGGGCTCGTGGCAGAGCGCGGGGCTCGTGCGCGAGCCTGATTTTCTCGCGGGAAGGCAGGGGTTCTTCGACACGCTCGACCCTCGACAAGGAGGCTTCTCCGCGCGCCACGGTGGCGCGGTCGAGCTTCGCTTTCGCCACGGATCGCTCGATGGCAGCGTGAGGACGTGGGTGACGCGGCGTGAATTTCGTGTGCGTGAAAACTACACGGGCTTCTTGCTCGACGCCCGCGGAGATCGCTACGAACAGCGCTACGAGGGCACGTCGTTCGGCCTCGACGCCGAGGTCCGGCAGCCGGTGTTGTCGTGGCTCACCGCGCGGGGCGGCGCGTTCGCGAGGCACGACGTCACCACACAGTCGATGACCCGCATGCGGTTCGACGACGATCTGTTGTACCGACGCGACATCGACGCGGACGTCAACGCGACGAACATCGCCCTCTGGGGTGAGCTCGAGGCGCGGCCGCTGTCGTGGCTCGAGCTGCGGGCCGGGGTTCGCGCCGATGGGCTGGCGTATCAGATCGACGACCGACTGCCGCGATCGGGCTCGATGGAGCCGCGCGGACGACGCGACGCGCAGGGCATTCACGTGGGTCCCAAGGCGAGCGCGCGCTTTCGGCTCGGCCGCGGTTGGACCGCGGAGCTCGCCTACGGAAAGGGCTTTCGTTCACCGCAAGCGACGACGCTCGGTCAGGGAGAAAACGCTCCGTTCGCGACGGTGCACTCGGGCGAAGGCGCGCTTCGTTACGCCGGCGCGCGAGGGAGCGCGACGGTCGCGGGCTTCGTGACGCACGTCGATCGCGACCTCGTGTTCGACCCGGTGCTCGGGCAGAACCTCCCCGTGGTGGGATCCGAAGGTACGACGCGCTTCGGAGCGAGCGCGCAAGCGCGGCTCGCGCCCGTTCGAGGGCTCTCGCTGCTCGCGAGCGGCACGTACACGAGGTCGACCTTCGATCGAACGGGGCTCGCTGTGCCGTACGTTCCCTCGTTGGTGTTGCGGCTGGACGGCGCGTTCGAGCGCGAGGTCGCGCGGGTGAGAGGGGTCCCGGTGCGCGTCGCGGCGGGCGTCGGCAGCTCGCTCGTCGGCTATCGGGCGCTTCCGTTCAGCGAGCGATCGGACGCGGTGTTCTTGCTCGACGCGGGAGCTTCTGTGCGCGTGGGCTTCATCGAAGTGGGCGTGAAGCTGCGCAACGTCTTCGACGCGCGGTGGCGAGACGCGCAGTTCAACTATCCGAGCGATTGGGACGCGGGGCCTGCCGGCTCGCGCGTCCCGGTGAGGCACTTTACCGCGGGCCGGCCGCTGAGCGCGGACGCGACCCTGGCGGTGATCTTGTGAGCGAATCCATGGTGAAACATTCTTTGACGAACCGAGCCGCGCGCTCGAGCCGCTTCGCCTCATGGGCGCTGGTCGCGACGGCGTTCTCGATGGTGACCGCGTTTCAGTGCGCGCCGATCACGACGGGCGGGGCGCGCACATATATTCGAGCCACGCTCGAGGGCACGACGCCGGTGTCCGCGACGAGCGTGGGGTGGAGCATCACCTACGAGCAAGCGCTGGTGAGCATCGACGCGATCCGCTGGTACACCGGCAACCCGGTGTACGAAGCGAGGACGCGGCGACAGCGAAGGCCCGACCGCGAATGGATGCGCTATTTTTCGATCGGAACAGCGTACGCCCACCCAGGTCACTACACGCCCGGCGAGGCCCTCGCGGACACGACGCCGCTTCGGGTGTTCGATCTGCTCGCAGGGCCCGCGCCGCTCGGCGTGATTCCAGCGGTGACAGGAACGAGCAACTCGGCGTCGCTCGCGCTGCACCCTGCGGACGCGTCCCGCATCTCGGGCACCGCGCTGAGCGCGAACAACACGCTCCGCGTCCAGGGCGCAGCGAGCAAGGGCGGCGTCACCGTGCGCTTTCGCGCGGAGCTGCCCGACGCGATCGACATCGAGGGCTCGCCCGCCCACGGAGAAATCACCGCCGACGGAACGACGGAATATCGAATCGCGATCGACCTCGGAGCGTGGCTCGATCGTGCCGATTTTTCCACGCTTGGAGCGATCCGTCCGGGGAGCGACGGCGTTGTCGATGTTCCGGCTGCGGCGCAGGTGCGAAACGCGCTATTCCGCGGGGCGAGCAACGGAGCGGCGTATCGATTCGCGGCTCGGACCGCGGGCGTTGGCCCGTAGCGCACGAAGCAACACGCGTCACTTCATCCGGAAACTTCCTCGAGATTCGAGCAACACACCAACTCTGAAGGCATCACTCATGAACGCACACAAGGGACTCACAGCGCTCACCGCCGTCTTTCTGGCTGCAGCCTCTGCCTGTGGCACGCCCATGAACACCGCGGATGGCGGCACCGATTCGAGCAGCATGACCGGAGGCTCGGGCGCCATAAGCGTCAGGGTGTGGGGCGAAGACTACGTCGCCAATGAGATTCCTGCGGCCGACGTCGAGGACGGTTGGCGAATCCAGTTCTCGAAGTTCTTCGTCCACGTCTCGAACGTTCGGTTCAGCACGACCGGGTCGACGAGCACCCACTCGTTGCTCTCGACCGGTCGCGTGTACGACCTGAAGAACGCGCGGACACCGCTGACCGTCGGCACGCTCACGAGCGTCGAGGCGCGCAGGCAAGACCAAGTGCAGTTCGAGTTGAGCGCGACCGCGATGACCTCGATCGCGAACAACGTCAGCGAGGCGGACCTCATGATGATGAAGACCAACGGGTACTCGTTGTACGTCGAGGGGACCGCCACGCACGCGATGCAGGGGATGTACACATTTCGCTGGGGATTTACTGGATCTTCGCGGTTCAGCAACTGCGAGGACGGGATGGGTGGTCGCGGCGTCGTCGTCACCAGCGGAGGGACTCCGACGGACGCGCAGCTCACCTTTCACGCGGACCATCTCTTCTAC
Organism: Deltaproteobacteria bacterium Ga0077539; assembly: GCA_001465015.1. Taxonomy (GTDB): domain Bacteria; phylum Myxococcota_A; class Polyangia; order Polyangiales. The sequence goes on from LNEO01000239.1 coordinate 39,768, forward strand.
GACGCGCTGCAGGGCTCGATGGCGAAGGTGCGCTTCAACGCCATCGCTGGCGCGGATCGCGACATGAACCGAATGATCACCCTCGACGAGCTCGCGATGGTCGACCTGACCACGTTGCCGATGGGGCAATACTCGACGGGCTCAGCGCCGAACGTCCGCAACCTCCGCGACTTCGTCACCGCCCTCGTCAGAAACATGGGCCACTTCAACGGCGAAGGCCACTGCGACGAGATGCGGTTCTGAGGCGATTCGGGGGCGATCGTGATACATCCTTGAGCACTCCATGCGCGCTGTGCTCAGAACTCTGTCGCTGATCGCCCTCGTCTCTTTCTCTTCGAGCTGCGCAAAGGCCCCGACGCCGATCGGGTCTGCGCCCGAGGACAGCACGCCGCTCGCGGGCTCGCCGCTGTTCGCGCACTACCAGGGCGCGCTCACCGGCGCGACGACCGTGGGAGAGCTCTTCACCGGGACGCTGAGCTTCACTTCGAAGCCGACGCCCACGGCGCTCTTGCAGAGCATCCAGGCGTCCAACCCTGCGGCCGCGCCCAACGCCGTTCCGCTGAGCTTTCTCAGCTACAACGTGGGGCTGCTCGACGTGCAGCTCTTCGGCCTCGTGCAATACGCGCGGACGCCGGACCTCGAGGTGCGCGCGCAGATCATGGCGCAGCAGGTGCTCGGAGGTGGCTACGACGTGATCGGGCTGCAAGAGCTGTGGCGCCGCGTCGACGTCGATCGCTTTCGCGAGGCCGCCGCGAGGATGGGCTACTGGATGGTGACCTCCTCCCGCGCGGGCTACACCGACGGCCTCGCGATCCTGGTGAAGACGTCGGTCGCGGCGGCGCCGACCATCGTGCGGCACGAGCCTTTCAGCGAGATCTCGTCGAACGAGTTCTATCCCGCAGGCGGATACAGCCGAGGGTTTCTCTCGGCGCGCTTCGAGCACGCGACGATCGGACCCATCGTGGTGTACGTGACGCACACGGCGGCCTTTCCATCAGCGTACAAGCTGCGGATGTCGCACGCGCGAGAGCTCGGGCTGCACGCGCGGCGCAACGTACCCGAGGGAGAGCTCTTGTTCGTGATGGGCGACCTCAACGCGGCGCCCTACTACAAGAGCGACGTGTGGAACCTCCCGAACAACGGCCGCGAGCCCGACTGGTTCGCCAACACGCTCTCGTACCCAGTGATGCTGCACTACTCGGGCACGACGGACCTTGCGATCCGCGGGCGATCCGCGATGGACGCGCTCGCGGACATCACGCAGGGAGACGCTGTTCCCAACAACCCGGCGACGGCGCTGACGACGCCGTTCGGCGACGCGATGTACTGCGCGAGCACGCCGAACACGACGTTTACCGGGACCGACTGCAACACGATGTACTTCGCGCAGTACGCCGCGACGGAGTTTCCCGCGAGGCTCGACTACGTCCTCGGCCGCGACCCCACGGGGCGAATCAACGTCGAGTCGAGCCGCGTCGCCTTCACCGACCCAGTGATGTACGCCGACGGTCGAATGGGACCGCTGAGTGATCACTACGGACAAGAAGTGCGCACGCGCATCGCGCCGCGATAGCGAGCGCGTCGGGGGCGCTCGCTCATGGGAGCCGAGAACTCCACGGCATAAACGGCGAGTTGGAGCTGCAAATCGCGCGACGAAACGACGTTTGGCACCGAGCCGCGGGGCGGCCCCCACCCGCGCTGCCGCGCGCGAGCGAGTGAGGAGAACGCGCTGGGCACAGAGCTGCTTCGCAGCCCCCACCCGCGCGCTGCCGCGCGCCCCAAG
>LNEO01000240.1 GCA_001465015.1 Deltaproteobacteria bacterium Ga0077539
GGGTGGGGGCTTCAGCACTGCGCCTGCCGTCGTTCTGCCCACTCGGGGCGCGCGGCAGCGCGGGTGGGGGCTTCAGCACTGCGCCTGCCGTCGTTCTGCCCACTCGGGGCGCGCGGCAGCGCGGGTGGGGGCTGCGTAGCAGCTCTGCGCCCAGCGCGTTCTCCTTGGATTCTCCCTCTCAGAACTTGGGTAACGATGAGGAAGCGGCAGTCGGTGCAGCGCCCGCGCGTCGCTCTCGCGCGACGCGCGCCCGCGGTTGGCGATACACTCGAGCGATGCCCGTCGGCGCAGGGATTTCAGTGGTGGTTTATCGATCGGCCGGCCGCACAGGGCCCTCGATCGCGCTCTCTGTCGAGGGCTCCGAGACGTTGGGCTCGTTGTTTCGCCGCGCCGCGCCGTCGCTCGAGATCGACGTCGAGCCGGCGTACTCGTTGAAGACGCCGCTCATGATCTCCACCGAGAACGGCTCCTGGTACTCCGAGGGGCCCGATCGTTGGAGCAGGACGATGGGCTCGATCGCCAACGGCGCCTCGTCGATCGACCTCTTCGTCTACCCGCTCGTCCTGTGTATGCACGGCTCGCCGGGGGTGCTCGGCCGCGGGCATCTGTGCGGGTGGTGTTGACGCGTCGAGCTCCGCGGTCGATCTCCGCGGGGCGCGGTCGTGCGATAGTCTCGCTGGATGTCGGGGACGTCACTGCGTCTGTGTCCTTCGTGCGCGCGTCACGCTCGCGTCACCGAAGCGCGTTGCCCCTTTTGTTCTTCTGCGCTCGAAGCGATGACCGAACCCGCGCGTTCGACAGAGCTCGCCGCGCCGCTGCTCTCGCGCGCTGCGTTCGTCGTCGCCGGTTCGCTCGCGCTCGCGTCGTGCCAGAGCGGCGCGACGCAGTCTCAACCCTATGGACAACCGCCGCACATCGGGCCGCCGCAGGGCGACGAGCAGCCCATCGGGCCGCCCGCGTCCGACGCGGGCGTCGAAGCAGCAGACAGCGCCCCGGTCGTGGCGAACGAAGAGCGCGATCGCCCCGTGTACGGAGCGCCGCCGCCCAGACGGTGAGCGTTCGGCACGGATGTGCTGCGGGCTGCGCACGATCCGCGATCACACCCCCGCGGTCGCAGCGTCCGTGCGGCGACGGAACGTTCGCACGAGCGCGACGAGAAACAGCGCGAGCCCTCCCACGCTGGTCACGACGGCGAGAGCCCCGTTGACCGCGCGTATCGGCGGCAAGGTGCGAATGCTGACGGCGTACACCGCGCTCGCGGTGAGGGGCAGCACGGGCAGCGCGCATAGGTTCTTCCGCTGGATCGGCGCGGCGAAGGACGCGAACACAGAGCGCTCGTCGCGACCTTTGCGATAGCGCGCGAGCGCCAGCGCGAGGACGCCCATCAGCGGCAGCATCACCAGCGGAGCGATCGCGATTCTCTGCGCGGTGACCAGGACGAAGAAGCCCATCACCACAGCGCTCGCGAGGGCCACTCCCGCGCGCGACGGTCGAAAGCTCTCGAGTCGACCGGCGGCGATGGCGAGGTGCCCGAGCGCGAGACAGCCCGTCGCAACCACGGAGTGCAGCAAGAACATCGTGGGCGTCGCGCGAACCGGGGGAGTTTCTGCGAGCCAGCCAAAGCCCCACGCGCCCCAGAAGAGCCCCGCGCCCAGCGACAGCGCGAGCGTCGCGCCGGGGCCATTTTTGCGCAGCGCGAGGCCGAGCCAGTACCAGCCGAGGACCAGCGAGATCGGTCCGTGCCAGGCCAGCGCGGTCCACGCGATCGTGAACGGAAACGGCATCGACGGGTCGCCGAAGACCGTCATCGCGAACACGCCTTCGTCGATCCAACCGAAGAACGCCCCCGCCAGCACGAGCGCCCACGAATCATTGACTCGGCAGTATCCGATCAGCGCCATCGTCAGGTAGCCGATCAGGCTGTAGAGCAGCCACGCGAGGATGCGACCTGACATCGCTTCGCCCGGTCGCCACAGCGCCCAGAACACCGTCTCCGAGAAGAAGAACAGCACGAATCCAGTGCCGAGCACGAGGCTCGCGCGGCGCAGCGCCGTCAGCATCGGACGCTCGACTTCGAAGCGAGCGCGACGCAGCGCAGCGCGAGCCGCGAGCTCTTCCACCGTGGTGACGCAGTGATCTCTCTCACGTGGCGTTGGTATAGCGCGACTCGCTGCGCAGGCTCCGCGCTCACCGCGCGAGGGCGCGCCGTCGATGAACGCCGCCCTGTCGGTCCTCTGACTGACGAGCCATTTCACAGAGATTTCAGCGAAGCGATCCGCGGGCTCTTCTTTCGACGAGGCGTAGACGTTGTGCTCACGACGAGCGCCGAAGTCGTGTCATCACTTTCAGTGAGAAGGGAGCTGGTGGATATCAGTGGCAAAACGCAGCGGGAAGGACGCATCGCAACGCAGCAAGTCGAACGCGCATCGGGGGCGGGTGCTCTTCGATCGTGACGAGGAGCTCGACGACGAGATCGAAGCGAGCGACGCGGACATCGACGGCTTGATCGCTGCAACCAAGACGTATTGGGAGCGCTATCTCGGCCTCGACGCACAAGGGATCTCGTCGATGCTCGCGCCCGACGTCACGCGCATGACCCAGCGCACGCGACGGCTGCAACAGGGCTCGGCGGAGGTCGTCGCTGGCCTCGCGGCCGAGTGGGAGGCCTTCGAGCGACCCGATCAGCGCATCGCTGAGGAGATGACCCTTCGGTCCATGGAGATCTCCGTCGACGACGAGCGTCGCGCGAGCTCCGCGGTGGTGATGTATTGGGTCGAGATCGAGGGCGGCGCCCGGTGGGAGTACGAAGACCAGGGCCTTGTGCTGCAAGCGTGGGTCAAGGCCGGCTCTGCGTGGAAGCTCGCGCACCAGATCGACGGATGGGCGACGGACTACGACCTCGACGAGGACGACTACGGCGAGGCGCCGACGTTCGTGTTCGACTATGTGTATCCGGTTCGGGACCTGCAGCGAGCGGTCGGCTTCTACCGCACGATCCTGGGCGAGCCCGACGCCGTCACCGCGACGCAGGCGATCTTCGGCCTCCGTGGCGCGCGCTTCTTGCTCGACGCGAGCGGGCTCGAGGGCCACGCCGCGGTGCGCGACTCGCTGCCCAACGGCTACGCGGTGATCTATGTGAGCGACCTCGCGCAGGCGCGACAGCGGCTTCAGCGCGAGCGCGTTGCGCTGCTCGGCGGAGGAAGAGAGCTCTCGCTCAGCGGCGACCGCGCGGTGCTCGCGCAGGACTCTGGCGGCAACGTCTTTGTCCTCGCGCAGCGAAGCGACGCGCTCGTCACGGGCGCCGCGGCTCCGACGGTGCGCGGGCTCGAAGGAGGCAGCGCCTACGTGACGGCCGCGCGCAAGCTCGCCGAAGCGTGGGTGCGCCAGGACGCGCGTTCGATCGTGGCGATGCACGGCGAGGACTCGCAGTGGTTCGACGGAACGATCACCAACGCGCGCGGCCTCGAGGCGGGCGGCGAGGACCTCGAGGAGGCGCTGCGCGAGACGTACTGGCCGCGCTATGATCGATCGTCGCAGGGGCTCTGCGTGCAGATGCAGGCGCAGCACATGCGCGAGCGAAAGCTCGGAGACAGCACGATCGTGAGCTATCTCCGGACGCTCACGGGAACCGGTCCTCACCCGTTTCGCTCGAGCGCGTTCGTCACCCACGTGTTCTCCGAGGAGGGCGTGGTGGACTACACGTTCATCGTGGACGCCACGCGCAGCGAGGGCCTGGTGGTCGAGCTCGACTACACCGGGCACCCGGTCGAGGACCTGCGCAAGGCCGACAAGTTCTACAGCGAGACGCTCGCGCTCGGAGAGCCGTACACCGACGACGAGTGGCGCGGATGGTGGAGCAACCTGGTCGTGTACGGGGCGTACACAGCGTCGCCGGAGGACGACGGTGTTCCAGTCGCCGGACGCTGCAACGGCTACGCGAGCTTCTGGGTCCGCTCGGTGGACGAGACGATGACGTTCTTGCGCTCGAAGGGCGTGAAGTTTCCGGTGATTCCCGCGATCAACGATCACTCGGGCGTCGACGATTACCCAGGATATCGCCAGGCGGTGTCCACCGACAGCGAGGGCAACATCGTGGTCTTCACCGAGTACAGCGGCCGTCCGCGCTGAGCTGACCGCCGGGCGGCGCGCGCACGAGGGCGGAGGGGCGCGAGCTCAGCGGGCGAGCAGTTCGGCGAGCGTCGCGACCGCGGCCCTCCAGGCGGCGCGATGGCGCTCGACGAGCTCGCGACTCGAGAGCTTTCGGTGCGTGACCACGAGCTGGGATTTCTCCTTCGTTTGCGGGTTGATCACGAGCTCGACCTCGCCCTCTGCGCCGCACAGCGCGCGCAGTCGTCGCGCGCCGGTGCTCTTCTTGGTCATCGCGCCGACGCTTCGAATCGCCGCGGCGACCGCCGGATCGAGACCCTTTTTCCACGCAGCGCCCGACGAGCCTCCCTCGATGGCTTCTGCGATCGAAGCTGGCGTCGCGTAGAGCACCTTGCTGACGTTGAACTCGAACGTCCCGCCGGCGCGCTCGTGCATCGTGCGCAGCCCACGCGCGCGCTCGTAGGCGACGGTGATCCCCTGCGAGTACCAGGCGTCGACCTCGTGATCGTCGCGCAAATGACGGGCCGCCGCCGTGTGCCCTTTCTTCGTTGCATCGAAGGCGTCCAGCACCGCAAACCACTGGCGCAGGTCTCGACCCGTCCGCTCGAGGACGCGCGCGTCGGACGCCGCGCCGCGGGGATCCAGGGCGGATGTTGATTTCGTGGGCTCGACTACCGCCGGGGCGACGGGCTCTGGATGGTCGCGCTCGGGGCTCGCGGCCTCGCCGAGCGCGTGCCGGCGCGCGGTCGTGTAGCGCTCGCCGGTCTTCGCCATGCGCGCGCGGATCTTGGCCTTGGTTGTCTTCTCTCTGGTCATGGGTGCTCGTCGTTTCGTCGATCGATCGCACGCGTCCGTTGTCCCCGCCAACGAAGCACACGATCACCGATGAACTCGAACGAGCAGCCCGGGGTGCGAACCCCTTTGCCTCGATGGTGAGCCGCTGCGGGGAGCGCGGCCGAGCCGAGGTGAGGCGTCAGGCCAACGCCAACCAAGAGTGTCGCGCACCGAGCGGGGCGAGGTCAACCGTTCGACGCTCGCCAGCGATGGCGGTCACGGTGTTGAATCACCCCGGAGCGTCGCAGCTATGTCTGTATCGGTATGGAGAGATCATTCGAAGGGCGCTGACACGATCGCGGTCGACGTCGCGGTGATCGGCGCCGGCGTCGCCGGGATCGCCGTCGCGCGACAGTGCGAAAAGCGCGGCCTGTCGTGCGCGGTGATCGAAGCTCGCGACCTGGCTGCCGGCGCGACCGGCCGCAACGCGGGCTTCGCGATGACCGGCCTCGCGGACCCGTACGAAGCGCTGGTCGAGCGCTTCGGCCGCAAGACCGCGCGCGAGCTGTGGACGGTTTCGCAGGCGAACCTCGAAGAGATCGTCGATGACGTCGTCGGCGGCGAGGGCGTCGAGTGCGACCTGGTCCCGTGCGGATCGGTCGTCGCCGCGTGGGACGAGGCCGAGCGATCGATCCTCGAGCGATCGTGCGCGATGCTCGTGCACGACGGCTTCGATGTGTGCTGGCTCGAGGGCGACGCGCTCTTCGCGAAGCTCGGCTCGCGCGCGTACGACGGAGGGATCTTCGTCGCCAAAGACCATGGAATCCACCCGGTAAAGCTCGTAACGGGCATCGCTTCACGGCTTCGCGCGGCGGGCGTTCACCTCTTGTTCGGGCACGAGGTGCGCTCGATCGAGCAGCACAAGTCGCTTGTCACCGTGCACACCTCGCGCTCGACCGTGACCGCCAGCTACGCCGTGCTCTGCACCAACGCGTACACGCGCACCGTCGAGCCGTCGCTCGGCGCGCTCGTGCAGCCGGTGCGAGGGCAGGCTCTCTGTCTCGAGGGCGTCGATCAGTCGTTGCGCGCGCTCTTGTACACGGACGACGGGTATCAGTACGCGCGTCCGTTGCCCGATGGGCGCGTCGTCGCGGGGGGATGGCGGCGGGCGTACGCTGACGAAGAAGTCGGCCTCGGCGACGAGTGGTCCATCGGCGTGCAAGCAGGCGTCGAGCGCTGGCTGCGCGAGCGGTGGCCGCAATGGGCAGAGGCCCGCGTCACCCATCGATGGAGCGGCGCGATGGGGTTTTCGCCCGACGGAATTCCGCTCGTCGGCGCCCTGTCCGACCGTCCCCGCGTGGCGTACGCGGTGGGCTTCACGGGGCACGGGATGGGGTTCGCGTTCGCCGCGGCGAGGGCGGTGATGCGCCGCGTTCTGCAAGAGGGAGACGCGGGGATCTTCGCGAGGGAGCGGCTCGATCGAGTGTAGATTTACCCCGCGTACCTCGCGCGCACGCGGGCGATCACGCGCCGGTACTCGCTCTCGAGCGCCGGCGTCGCGAGGCTCCCCACGCGGTCTTCGAGCCAGCGCAGCGCGGGCCTCCTGGCGCCCACGTAGCTGCGCATGTCCGCGAAGGTCACCCCCTCGATGAAGAGCCCTTGGCCGAGCATGACGCGCTCTTGGCTCGCGTCGAGCGTGGCGTACTCGATCCGCGCGGCTTCGCTCGCGCCCCGCAAGCGCACGTCGCTCGCCTCGTCGATCGCGCCTGTGTGCGCGCGGATCCAATACGCCCCCTCTCGGATCCGCTCGGCCAGCGCGTCGCCGTCGCTCGGCCAACACACCCGCGGAACTCCCTTGCACAAAAAGGCCCCGAACCGCCGTCGATACCGCTCGTTCATGAGCACGCCGATGACGAACGCGAACGCCTCTTCGACGAGCGCGGATCCCGCCTTCGCGCCCTGCCTCCGAGCGAACTCGTCGAGCCACGCGCTCTTGAAATTATGGGTCAGAGATCCGCGCTCGAGCCTCTCTCTCGTGAAGACGACCTCGGTCCCGTGCGGATCGGCGCGCAGGACTCCGTCGCACGGGGGCTCGCGGACGACGAGCAAGTAGTTCCACGGGCGCTCAGGAGGGCTCTGTCGTCGGGTGACGATCGCGAGCGTCTTCTCGGTCCGTAGCGCGTCGATGACCGACCCGGTCCGAGGGCGGTCGACGAGCGAACGATCGTCGATCGCGAAGCGAACGTCCCACGGTCGATAGTGCCAACGCCGCACGACGAGCGAGCGGTCCCGGGCGCGCTCGACGATCGCGTCGATCGCCGGCCCCTCGAGCTTGTCGAACGCGCGCGCTCCGAGCAGCGAGCGAAGCACCCCGCGCGCGGTTGTCGAATCCGCGAGCGCGTCGATTCGGCGAAGAATCTCCGCCTCTTGGTAGGCGAGCACCGCGGCGTCGCGACCCGAGATGATCGCCGAGCCGTCGGACTCGAACACGTCGCTCAGCGATGGCGCGGCGTGATAGTCCACGGCTTCGTCGCGCTCGCCCGCGCGGGCGAGCGGGCGCTCGTCCGGTGAGAAGCTCCACGTCGGCGCCGAAGGCTCGACCGGTTGCCATTCGAGGGACTCGCCCGCCAGCGCGGCGAGCTTCTCGGCCCGCGTCCCCCACAGGTCTGCGCGGCGCACCCGCGCCGAAGCAAGGCGACGATCGATCGATCCCCGACCGAGGATCAACAGACACAATCCCTGTTGGATCTCGAAGAGGTTCTGGTCGCGCCCTCCGTCCGGCGTCTCGAGCCCGTGCCTCGCGGCGCCGTGCAGATCGACGACCGAGACCTCGTCGAATCCCTCGCACAACGCTCTTCGTACCGGGGCGAACGTCGGGTGATCGACCCACGCGTGGCCGAGCGCGACGACCGCCACGGCCTCGGGCGCGGCGTCGCACGCGTCGTGAATCCACCGAAGAAATCGCAGCTGCGCGGTGTCGAGCCACTTGGTGTTGCGAAGCGGAGGGTCCCCTTCGCGTCGTCGATAGCTCGACGGCGATCGAGGGTCTCGTCCGCGCACGAGCGTCGCGAGCCAGTCGTTGATCGGCTCGGTGGAGGCGAAAGGAGGGTTGGCCACCACCACGAGCGGGCGCTCGCCATCCCCTGCTCGATGCGGCGCGATGCTCCGTCGATGCTCTCTCCACGAGCGTGACAGCGTGTCGTCGCGAAGGATGCTGACGGCTGTGTCGTGCAGCGAGAGCCGCGCGTGAAGCGCGCCCGCCGCGTGCGCGACAGGGTCTCGCTCGATTCCGTAGAGCGCCTCCATCGTTCGGCCCGACTCGCGCGCGAGCGCGACGAGCAGCGCGCCGCTGCCGCAGGCGGGGTCGAGTCCGACCGCGCCCGACGAAGAGGCCCTGAAATGGCGTGTCATCGCTTCGAGCGCGGCGCGCGCCATCCATCGCGCGACCGGCTCTGGGGTGCTGTACAAATTCGATCCGACGCGCGCGCGGGGATCGAGGGCATGGGTGATGTGTTCGAGTACAAAGGGCGCAGGATCCGCGCTGTCGTGCCGTTGAGCGAGCGCGTCGAGCTCGCCTTCGAGCGCGGGGTCTCGCAGCGTCTGGCGCAGCCACGCCGCGAGATCCGCGAGCGAATCCTCGATGGGCTTCGCGGCGAAAAAGCGCTCCAGCGCCGCGGCGCCGTGCGTCCTTGCGACGAGCGCCTCGACCGCGAGCGAGAGCCGCGCGCGGTTGGCGTCGAGCCCGCGAGGATCCGCGCCGATGTGCGCGGCGATCTCTCTCGCCCTCCGTTGCCACCGAAGAAACGACATGGTTGCGACCCCGCGCGACACCGCGCGCGGTCGAGCGGCATCGTAGAACTTCGGAGCCGATCGGCGCGGTACAAATCGAGACGATCCGACACCGCCGATCGAGCGCGCTGGGTCGTTCACCGACGACGATGTCGGAGGTGTCCCTTGATTGTGTCGGCGTGCGGTGATTGGTTGTTCTGGCAGATAGCCACGAGGGGCAGCGAGACCAGATGCGAGACCCACCGAGAAAGCGTGCGTGTGGTTGCTCGATGAATGCGCGGGCGGCGGCTCGCTCGAGGAGCCGCTCGCGACGATGACGGACCGCAGTGAAGACCGTCCGACGTTCGACTCGATCGCGAGAGAAGGCGCGCTCGTCTTGGGGCGCTACGTCGTCGAGGCGATGCTCGGATACGGCGCCGCGGGCGTTGTGTACCAGGGCCGTACGCAGAAGACAGGCGCTCTCGTGGCCATCAAGGTGCAGCACGCTCACAACACCGTGCAACGCGCGCGGTTCGAGCGAGAGGCGACGCTGCTTCGACGGATCAATCACCCAAACGTCGTGGGCGTCGTGGACTATGGCGTCCTCGGGGACGGCGCGGCGGTGGTCGTGATGGAGTTCGTCGATGGCGTCGACGCCGCTGAGTACGCGCGGGCGCGGGGAGGCTGGATCCCGTGGCGCGACGCTGCACAGCTCTCCATCGCGTTGCTCGACGGGCTCTCTGCCGCGCACGAAGCGGGCGTTTTGCACCGCGATGTCAAACCCGACAACGTGCTGATCGAACGCGGCGAACGTCTGTCCGTGAAGCTCGTGGACTTCGGGATCGCGCGCGTGGCGGACGACCAGCTCAGCCAGATCACGGTGGCCGGCCAGATCCTCGGCTCGCTGCCGTACATGGCGCCCGAGCAGATCGCTGGCGACCCGATCGACGCTCGCGCAGACCTGTACGCCGCCGGGACGCTTCTCTACGAGCTGGTCACGGGCAAGCGTCCCTTCGCGGGCGCGGGGATGCGGATGGGAATGGCGAAGCTCGCGAGCCTCGGACCGACGGAGATGCCCGCGCCCGAAGGCGCAGAGCCGTGGCCGAAGGCGTTCGAGGACTTCGTGCTGCGGATGTTGCGCTCGAACCCGGACGAGCGACCCGCGGACGCAGCTTCGGCGAAGCATGCGCTCGAGCGGGTGCTCCGTGACGCGCGCGATCGAGGCTGATCGCCGAGAGCGCCGCTTCCCCCTCGGCGCGATGCGCGCATCTCACCACGAAGCGGTCACTGCACGATGCGCGCGCGCGCTTCGCGGACGCGGCGCATGGCGTCCTGCGGATCGTCGCCGGTCGCGATCAGGTGTCCCATCTTGCGGCCGGGTCGAGCGACGCGCTTTCCGTACAGGTGAAGGTTTACGCCCGGAACCTCGAGGGCTGCTTCGATTCGCGGCGGCTTTGGCCCCAACCACAGATCGCCCAGGAGATTCGCGATCGCCGCGGGACGAATCGGCTCGGTGACGCCGAGCGGCAGGTCGCACACCGCGCGGACGAGCTGCGCGAACTGGCTCGTCGGCGACGCGAGCTCGGTCGCGTGAAACGTGTTGTGCGGGCGCGGCGAGAGCTCGTTGACCTTGAGGCTCCCGTCGCCGAGCAAGAACAGCTCGATCGCGAGGATCCCCTCCAGCGCGAGAGAGACCGCGATCTCTCGGCCCAGCTCCATCGCTCGCGCGGCGATCGCGGGGTCGACGGGCGCGGGCGTGACGCTCACGTCGAGCACTTGATGCACGTGTTCGTTGAGCGCGAGAGGAAACACGCGCACTTCGCCGCTCGGCGATCGAGCGACCAGCACGCTGAGCTCTGCCTCGAGCTCGAGCGCTCGCTCGACGACGCAGTGATGGCCGCCGAGCTCTCGCCACGCGGCGCGGGCGCCCTCGGTGTCTGCGCTGGTGAGCCGCGCTTGCCCGCGACCGTCGTAGCCGCCCTCGCACACCTTGGCGAAGGCGCCCACGCCCAACGCGGGCGCGACGCGGACAAACTCTTCTTCGCTCGTCGCCTCGCGCCACTCGCCCACGGGAAATCCTCGCGCCGTGAGCCACGCCTTCTGCCTCGCGCGGTTCTGCACGGTGCGCATGAGCTCGACCCCTGGTCGAACGGGCGCGTGCTGCGCTGCGGCCTCGAGGCTGGCGAGCGAGATCTGCTCGATCTCCAGCGTGACCACCGCGCACCGTCGCGCGAGGTACGCGGCGGCGTCGGGCTCGTCGAAGCGCGCGTCCAAGAAACGATCGACGACGGGACGGATGGGGCACGTCGGATCGGGGTCGAGCGCGTGGACGTTGTAGCCGAGCGCGCGCGCGGCGGTGGCGGTCATGCGGCCGAGCTGCCCTCCGCCGAGGATGCCGATGGTCTCTCCGGGCGAGATGCGCCCGTGCTTTCGCGATGTCGTCACGACTCGACTCCTACCTTCATCGCCAGGGCCTCTTCGGTGCGCGCCGCGCGCCAGGCGCGAACTCGCTCGCGAACGGCGCTGTGGCGGTTGCCGACGATCTGCGCCGCGAGCACCGCGGCGTTGACCGCGCCGGGCTTGCCGACGGCGAGCGTTCCGACCGGGATTCCTCCGGGCATTTGCGCGATCGAGAGCAGCGCGTCGACGCCCTGCAAAAGCGTCGCGGGCACCGGGACGCCGAGCACGGGGAGCACGCATTTGGCCGCTACCATCCCGGGCAAGTGCGCGGCGCCGCCGGCTCCCGCGATGATCACTTCGATCCCGCGCGCCTCGGCCTCTTCCGCGTAGCGAAACATCGCGTCCGGAGTGCGGTGCGCGCTGACCACCCGCGCCTCGTGCGGGACGCCAAGCGCCACGAGCGTGGTGCACGCGTGCTGCATCCACTCCCAGTCGCTCTTGCTCCCCATGATTACGCCCACGAGCGGCGCCGTCTGCTCGGTCAGTGTCCTCGGTGCTTCGGAGCTCATCGCGCGCAACGTGTACACAATCGCGCGGTCGAGGGACAGAAGCCGGCGCGATCGACCCTCGAGGATCCGCCCTCGGGCCATCGATCGCCTGTGATTTCCACGGTTCGCGCGGATCGTCGCGGGGGACTCGACGCGCGCGACAGACAGACCCACTCTCCGCGGTTGTTCGATGACCGTTGACCCCGTCTCTTCGAGCGACGACCTGGCGGCCGGCGCTCCCTACCGCGATCCCGCAGCGAGAGCGCGGCCCGAGCCCACGACGCGCGAAGAGCTCCGCGCGCTCTCCAAGCTCGCGATCCCGATCGCGCTCGCGCAGTTCGCGCAGATCCTCTTGCACCTGACGGACACTGCCATTGTGGGGCGCACCGACGCCGTGGCGCTCGCGGGCTCGGGGATGGGCAGGGCGCTCTCGTTTGCGTTCGTGTCGCTCTTTCTCGGCGTCGCAGGCGCGCTCGATCCCCTCGCGTCGCAGGCGATCGGCGCGGGCGAGCCCCGCCGCGCGTGGAGCGCGTTCACAGCATCTCTCAAGGCCAACGCCCTGCTCACCCCGTTCGTCATCGCGCTGATCTTTCTCGCGTGGAACGTCGCCAACCGCGCAGGCACAGACCCGTCCGTCTCCCGCGCGTGCTTCGATTTCTTGCTCGGGCACGTGCTCTCGGGGCCGCTGTTTGGCGTGTTTCTCTGCGCGCGCGGCTACCTGCAGGCGCAGGGCGTCACGCGGCCCATCATCGTCGGAGCGATCGCGGCCAACCTCGTCAACGTCCCGGTGTGCCTCTTCTTCGTGCGGTACTTGAATATGGGTGCGCTGGGTGCGGGCATCAGCACCACGATCGCCACCGCGGTGCTCACGGTCTTCGCGCTGCGCGCCGCGCTCTCGCTGCGGCCCGATCGCGCGCCGGGCGAACAAGAGCGCGTGGCCGTGGGCAAGGTGCTCAAGCTGTCGATCCCCGTGGGCCTGCACATGCTCGCCGAAATCGGCGTATTTTCGCTGGTCGGAGTGCTCTCGGCGCGGTTCGGCGCCGTGCAGGCGAGCGCCCACCAGATCGCGCTCTCGCTCGCGAGCTTCACCTTCATGGGCGCCCTCGGCGTGTCCGCTGCGACCGCCACGCGCGTCGGCCTCGCGGTGGGAGAGTCCCGCTCGCCGCGCAGGCCGGGCCTCCTCGGGATCGCGCTCGGAACGGTGATCATGTCCGTCGGCGCCGTGATGTTCGCGGTCTTTCCCGTGACGCTGATCGGGCTGTTCACCACGGACCCGATGGTGCTTCGCGCGGCGGTTCCGCTCTTGGGCATCGCGGCGTTGTTTCAGCTCTTCGACGGCGCGCAGGGCGTCGGCGCAGGCGCGCTGCGCGGGATCGCCGACGTGAACTTCACGTTCGTCGTCAACGTGTTCGCGCACTGGTTCATCGGCCTCCCCGTGGCGCTCTACCTCGCGTTTCAACGAGGCATGGGCGTGGCGGGCCTGTGGTACGGCCTGACGCTGGGCCTCGTCGTCGTCGGCGTCGCCTGCACCGCGCGCTTCATGGTCCGCGCGCGCGGCGTGGTCGCGCGAGTGTGACCTTCTCTACTCCTCCGCGCTCACTTGCGTTCTGTCCGTGATCTTGTCGCTGGGGTGCAGGATCACGCGGTCGCCCTCGGCGAGTCCTCGAAGCGCCTGCACCTCGGCGCCGGCTCGCTCGCCCACCTCCACGTCTGTCACCCGCGCGACGCCGCCTCGCACCACGAACGACGACCAACGCTCGCCCCGTCGAAACAGCGCGCTCGAAGCGACGCGAAGCACGTTCTGCCCTTCCCACAGCGAGATCCGCGCGGCGACGCGATAGCCGTCGTTGAGCGCGCTCCACCGCTCGCGAGGATCGGTGATATCCACGAGCACGTTGACCCTCTGCTCTTCGACGCCGAGCGCCGAGACCCGCGTAAACGCCGAGGGCTCGACGCGACGAACTCGACCGCTCAGCGCCTGCGCGCCGCCCCAACCCTCGATCGTCACCGCCGCGCGCTCGCGCACGCGCACTGCGTCCGCGGTGAGCACCGCTACGACGATCTCGAACGCGCTCGGGTCCCCGATCTCGATCAGCGGAAGCCCCGGCGTCACCGGACCCTCGCTCTGTTGCTGCACTCTCAACACCACGCCTGTCACGGGCGCGAGCACTTCGCTCGCCTCCGCACCGCGGGTCTGGCCCCCGAGCGCCGCGCGCGCGACCTCGGCCTCGTGCCCCGCGACGCGCACCGCAGCTTGCGCCGTCGCCAGCTCGGCCTCGAGCGAGCGCTGCTCACCCTCGCTCTGCTCGAGCTCGACCTGCGACATCGCTCCTCGGCTCGCGAGGTCGCGGGTCCGCGTCGCCCGACGCCTCGAGTACTCGAGCGCCGTTCGCACGCGGTCGACGTTGGCGCGCGATTGCCTGGCGCCGTCCTCTGCAGCGCGGGCCCGCGCCTCGATCGCCGCGCGGTCTCGCGCGCCCATCAGCGGCTCGGGCATCGGCTCGAGACGAGCGAGCGTCGCACCGCGCGCGACGCGGTCTCCGGGACGCACCGCGATGCGCGAGAGGTAGCCCGCGCGCGGCGCCGTCACGAGGTAGCGATCGGCGACGCGAGCGCGCCCCTCTTCGTCGACCGTGACCCGCAGCGCGCCGCGCGTCACGGATCCGAGCTGGACAGGCGTCGGCTTCGGCCTCGCGGCGCGCACCGCGACCGCTGTCGCGCCGAGGGCCAGCAGAATCCACATCGACCGGCGCAGCCAGGTCGTGATCGTCTTGCGCCGCTGCTTGTGCCGACGCGCGCGTTGAAGCGCGCCGTCGTCGGGCGCGGGTGGCGGTTTCGGGGCGGCATCGTTGCTGTGTTCGACGGTCACGGTAGATCTCTCACTCGCGTGTCTTGAGCACGCCTACGAGGTCGAGCGAGTCGACGCGGCGGCGCACGATGAGCGCGCTGAGCAGCGCAGCCACCAGCGTGACGACCGTCGCGTAGACGTAGGTGAACGGCTCGAGGGTGAGCGGGAGCCGGTACATTTCTGGGTCGGTCATGGCCATGGCGGCTTTGGCCATCCACGTTCCGATCGCGTAGCCGGGCGCGAGGCCGAGCAGCACTTGCACCGTCATTTCGCCGAGCAGGATGCGCGAGACGTCGCCGCGCCCCATGCCCAACACGCGCAAGGTCGCGAGGTCCCGCTCTCTCGTGGCCAGCGCGACCCGCGCGTTGTTGTAGACGACGCCTGCTGCGATCGCCGCGGCAGCGAGCACGAGAAGCAGCCCCGAAGCGCCCATCGATCGCCCGCTCTGCTGACGAAAACGGGCCAGCGCCGCGCTCGCGCTGGCCACTCCTGCGACGCCCGGCATCGCCACGATGCGACGAATGATGGCCTCGTTGCGCGAGGGGTCTGTCACCAGCAACGCCATGTCGACCGAGGGGGACTGTCCGAGAAGTGACCACAGGTCATCGAGCAAAAGATGGCCCTGGAGGCCAAAGGACTCGTCCGAGAAGCCGCCCACCGTGAGAGTGCGTACGGCGCGGTCGCCCTCGAGCACCTCGACGCGAATCGAGTCTCCTACGCGGACGTCGAGCATCTGCCCGAGCATGCGGGTCAGCAGCACCGCGCCGCGCACCATGCGAACCTCGCGGCCGCGCTCGTCGAGCACGCGACGAAGCTGCGCGCCCGCGGGGTGACCGACGAGCGAGGTCTCTCGCGTCCTCGATCCTGCGCGGAGTCGAACGGGAACGGATCGTTGCACCTCCATGCCGAGCACGCCGGGAATGGTCCTCAGCACCGACAGATCCGTGGGCGAGACGGGGCGAGTGAGCCTCACGGCGAGCTGCTCGCGCATCATCTCGTGAAAGATCACGCGCTCGAGCGTCGGCAGCGCGTCGAACATCGAGCGGCCCGCGACGAGGATGGCCACGGCCATCGCGATTCCGAGCGACGACAAGAGCAGTCGCAGCGGCCTGCGGACGAGCTCGCGCGCCACCATGCGGGCCGACGGGCTGAGCAGCCCGATGCTCACCGCGCGGTCGAGCGCGCTGTCGCCGTACTTCGCGGGAGGCTCGGGCTGCATCGCCTGCGCGGGCGCGAGCTTCGAGACCCCTCGCACCGCGGCGATCGCGCCGATCACGCCCGAGCCAAACGAGAGCGCCGCTCCCTGCGCGAGCAGCGAACCATCGAGCCGAACTCCCAAGTTGGGAATGCGAAAAAACTCGCGATACAGCCCGATGAACCACCGCGCCATCTCGCGACCCATGAGCGCGCCGCCGACCACGCCGATCGTCACGATCACGATCACCATCTGCACGTAGTGAAGCGCGATGCGTCGGTCGCTGTATCCGACGGCCTTGAGCATCGCGAGCTGCCCGCGCTGCAGCCGCACGAGCCGCCCGAGCACCACGTTGACGAGAAACGCAGCGACGCCGAGAAACATCGCCGGCAGCACCGTCGAGGTGCCGTCGAGCTGCTGCATCTCTTGCTGCAGCATCCTGTGTGACATGTGCTGGCTGCGCGCCCGCGCGCCGCGGCCGCCGAAGGGCGCGAGCAGGCGGTCGAGCGCTGCGATCGTCGGCTCGGGGGGCGCATCTCGCTGCAGACGCAGAGAGACATCGTTGAAGCCGCCCTGCATCCTGGCCACCGGCGCGAGCGCGGCGCGCCGCATCCAGAGCACGACGAAGCGCTCGTTGCCCATCGAGCTGAGCTCGGTAGACATCGCGATGAGGTATTCGGGGGAGGTGCCGAGGCCGACGATGCGGAGCGTTCGGCGCGTTCCGTTGACGATCGCCTCGAGACGATCCCCCGCGTGCAGGCGGTGACTCTGCGCGAAGGCGTCGTTGACGAGCACCTCGTCGTCGCGACCTGGCTCGGGCAGTCTTCCCTCGACGACGAACGGCGCGTTGAGCGCGGCGTCGGTGAAGTCAGGAAGCGAGTGAGCGCTGCCGACGGCGGGCTCGATCATGCCCGGCATCGGGCAGAGCACAGGCGCGTTCACGCGCGTCTCCACGACGGCGACCCCCGGCAAGCGCTCGATCGCGGTTCGTAGAGACTCTGGCGCTCGCTCGAGGGTCGCGAAGGCGTCCGCGAAGCGCTGGGATCGGTAGAACTCTTCGGTCCCTTGCACGAGAGAGAGTTTCGCGCTTCCGAAAGAGAGGTAGATCGCGACGCCGAGCGCCACGACGATCGCGATCGTGAGCACCTGCCCCTTGAGCGAGGCGAGGTCCCTGAGCAGCTTTCGGTCGAGCGGGCTCACCATCGCAGCGACTCGGGCGACGCGCGGCGCTCGTTGCGCAGGTCTTGGGTGATCGCTCCGTCTGCCATCGTCACGACGCGATGGGCCATCGTCGCGATCGGCGCGTTGTGCGTGATGATCGCCGTGGTGGTCCCGAGCTCGCGATTGACGCGGTCGAGCACGGTGAGGACCAGCCTGCCGGTGGCGCAGTCGAGCGCGCCCGTAGGTTCGTCGCACAGGAGCATGTCGGGGCGCTTGGCGACGGCGCGCGCGATCGCCACCCGTTGCTGCTCGCCGCCCGACAGCTCCGAGGGAAAATGCTCTGCCCTCGGCCCGAGCCCCACGAGCGCAAGCGCGTCGTCCGGGTCCAGCGGATCGTCGGACAGCTCCGTCACCAGCGCGACGTTCTCTCGCGCGGTCAGGCTCGGAATGAGGTTGTAGAACTGAAACACGAACCCCACGTGCTCTCGGCGATAGCGCGTGAGCTGATCGTCCGAGGCGTCCGTCAGGTCGTGATCGAGGTAGGTCAGCCTGCCCGCCGTCGGCGTGTCCAGGCCGCCGAGGATGTTCAACAGCGTGGATTTTCCCGAGCCCGACGCGCCGAGCAACACGACGAACTCTCCGGCGTACAACGCGAGATCGACGCCTCGCAGGGCGCGCACTTCGGCGTCGCCCTCGCCGTACACCTTCCAGAGTCCTTCGGCGCGCAGGACCGGCGCGCCCTCGGCACTGCGGTTCATCGCGTGAACAGTCTGCACCCGTCGTGCCTCTCGTTCGCTCAGCAAGCCGCGAGAGAACCGTGCGGCGCGACGTGCACGCCCTGCGCGAGGCGCGCACGGGTTGCGACGAAACGCTCTTGACGGAGGGGCGGCAGGGCCTGTCTATCGAGGGCCCAAACCGTGCCAACACCCTCTGCCATCGTCGACGCTCACTACGCGGCCTACGCGGCCAAGGACCTCGACGCGCTCGTCGCCACGCTCTCCGATGATTTTGTGTGCGCGCCCCTCGGCGGCGAGCCGTGGCTGACCGGTAAGCAAGCCGCGAGGGCGATGTACGCCGCCAACGTCGAGGACTGGCCGCTCGCCAACACCGAGGCGCTCGGCGCGATGGCGCTCGGCTCGGTCGTCGTTCGCCGCGAGCGCACCGGCGCGAAGGACCCCGCCCGAGGCTCGCAGGAGGTGCTCGCGATCTACACCGTCCGCGAGGGCCGGATCGCTCGGCTCGACATGGCGCCCCGCGAGGGTGACGAGGCCGCATCGGTCGAGCTCGCGACGCGCCAGCTCGCCGCGTACAACGCGCAACAGCTCGACGCGCACTGCGCGTGCTTCGCGGACGACATCGTGGTGCAGGACTTCAATGGTGCCGTCTCGCTCCGCGGGATCGACGCGTACCGCGCGCGATATGCAGCGATGTTCGCGCAGTATCCCGAGAACCACGCCGCGCTCGTCGCTCGCATAAGCCTGGGCTCGACGGTGATCGACCACGAGCGCGTGCGTCGCACGCCCGCGAGCGAGCCGTTCGAAGTGCTGGCGATCTACGCGATGAACGAGGGGCGGATCCGTCAGGTGTCCTTCGTGCGGTGAGGTGACGAGCGACTCTGCGCTGTCGGGGGCCGTGCAGTTTTCGGCGCCTCTCGGAGATCCGTGCACCCGATGCGCTCGTGAGCAGGATGGGAAACACATCCGTTCATTCGGCTCTCTCCTTCCTTCGAAGAGCCGTAGGGTTTTCCGGAACGGGATGCAGCGGATTTTCCTGAACTATCACGGGCGCATCGAGGGCTCTGCGCCGCCGCTGCGGCTATTGATCACCGCACGGAGTTGAGGTGTACAATCCTGCCTTGTTTGGTCGCTCGAGGACGACCAGTGGCTTTGCGCTCGCCCCGAG
This sequence comes from Deltaproteobacteria bacterium Ga0077539, assembly GCA_001465015.1. Lineage (GTDB taxonomy): Bacteria > Myxococcota_A > Polyangia > Polyangiales. The sequence continues at coordinate 18,704 of LNEO01000240.1, forward strand.
CGCGCCATCGCGGAGCGCTGTCAAAGATGGACGATTTCTTCTCGCACGCCAGGCGCTTTCGGAGAACGTTGTTCTTTGTCGTCCTCGCTGTGTGGGCGTCAGCGCAGCTCGGGTGCCTTCAGCATGATCTCAGCTTCTTGCCGCAAGACGGCGGGCAGAGCGACGCCGCTGACCGAAGCTCACCGCCCTCCTGTCGCGATCGAAGCGGTCGCAGCTTGTGCGCTTCGGGCGAGCTGTGCGCCGACTACATTCGCGCCGGAGCGACGGTCAACGAGTGCGCGACTCGCTGCGAACCAGGCTCGGAGTGCCCGGGCGACCGCGTGTGCGCGAGGCTTCTGCGCACTCCGGACCGCGGGTTCTGCCGAACGCGCTGCAGGTCGAACAACGATTGTCGCTCGGGCCAACAGTGCGATGTCGCGACGGGGCAGTGTGGATGCTCGACGGACATGAGCTGCTCGCAGGCGTTTAGCGACCCCGATGTGGGCTGCAGCGAGGGCCGATGCACGCTGCGCTGTCAGGACGATCGAGACTGCAGTTGTGGATCGATGTGCCGCTCCGGCTACTGCGCTGCGGGCTGCGCGACGGACGCCGACTGCTGCGGTGTCAACCGCTGCGAGGCGGGCCGCTGCGTCGGCGGGGTCGTGACCGATCAGCTCGCCGGCTCGCGCTGCGCTTCGATCGACGAATGCGAAGCCGGTCTCATCTGCGACTCGGATTTCGGGCGAGGACAGTGCCTTCCCGCGATCGGCGCCGGATGCGACGAGCGCTCGTGTCCTTCGGGCTTCGGGTGCGCGGTGACTCGCAACGTCGACGGCACTCCGCGCCGAGGTTGCGTGCGGAGGTGTGTCCCTGGCGACGATGCACCTTGCGGGGATCAAGGCGTCTGCGTGGCGCTGTTGACGGATTCGACGCAGGGCGTGTGTCGCCCCAAGTGCTGGCGCGACGCGCAGTGCGGCGAGGGCGCGACGTGCGACGTGAGCTCCGGTCGCTGCCGCTGCAACACAGACGTCGGTTGTCAGGCGTTCGGCGCGACCAACGGCCGCTGTGACGTGACGAGCGGCGCCTGTAGTTGTACGCGCAACTGCAGCGGGCGCAGCTGCGGCAGCGACGGATGCGGCGGAAGCTGCGGCTCGTGCGCCGAGGGACAAATCTGCAACTCGTCCACAGGGCAGTGCGGAGCGCCGACGTGCGGGCAGGACAACTTCGTCGTGCGCTGCAGCGACGGTCGAACATGCCCATCGAACAGCTCGTGCGCGAGCGGCCGCTGCAACTGCAATACAGGCTATCTCGCACAGACGTGCAGCGGCACGTCGTGCGCCAACGCGCCGTGCAACGCGCCGGACTGGTGGTGCACGCGATGCCAACCGATGTGCTCGGGTCGGCAGTGCGGAGACGACGGGTGCGGAGGCTCGTGCGGGAGCTGCCCCTCGGGGCAATCGTGCACTTCGAGCGGCACCTGCTCTGGCGGATCGACGTGCACGTGCGCAGGGCGCGCATGCGGACCGAACAGCTGCGGCGTCGGCTCCTGCGGGACGTGCAGCGGAGAGTGCAGCAACGGCGAATGCTTCCCGGGCACATGCAGGCGCAACTGCTCCGGTCGCAACTGCGGTAGCGATGGCTGCGGCGGCACCTGCGGGACGTGCGCATCTGGACAGAGCTGCAACAGCTCTGGTCAATGCGTGAGCTCGCAGGGTTCGTCCCCCACCTGTCCGTCAGGCCAGATCCCAGTGAGTTGGAACGGCGCGCCCTCGGTGTGCAGCCCCGTCTGCACGTCGAACGCGCAGTGTCCGTCGGGCATGTGCAACACGCTCAGCAGCGGCCAACGCGCGTGTTTTCCAGGCAGCGGAGGCACCTGCAATTGCACGGGCCGGACGTGCGGGCCCAACTCGTGCGGATCGGGCTCGTGCGGAACATGCCCGTCGGGGCAGACGTGCTCGTCGGGTAGCTGCGTCTCTTCGGGTTGCACATGCACGGGCCGAGCCTGCGGACCCAACTCCTGCGGCGCGGGCTCCTGCGGGAGCTGCCCCTCCGGACAATCGTGCTCCTCTGGCCGATGCGTCGGCGGAAGCACGGGCACCTACCACTCCGCAGGCCTGTTCGACGGATGCATGCGCTACTTCTATGACCCCATGACGTACAACTGGATGGCCGCGGAGAATCGCTGCTCCGAGACAGTCTACGTCACCTGGGATCGGGCGAGGTCGGGCGGCGGAGCTGCCACTGTCATGCCCGGCCGCAAGGCTGGAACTGGCTTGTCGCGAACGGAGATCGACAGCGCCGGCGGCATCCAGTTCGTCGTCTGCCGCGCGGGATACCTCCCCGTCGACGCGAGCGACGGCTCGTGGACCTACGGCGAGCCCTACCGATGCAGGCGACGCTGACGAAACCCCACCGCACACTTCGACCGAGCGCAGCTCGAGGGACGCGCTCGACCCCCCATTCATCGATGGAGCACCAGAAAGACATGTCGTTTCATCCGTTGCTCGTCGCGCTCATCGGCGCCTTCGCCCGAGCTCGTCTCCGCTCGAGTGAAGAGAGCACGAATGAAAGCGAATCGAAGCGCCGCGCAACCCGAGGCGTCGCGTTCGACGTTCGGTCGGGTGGCGCGATCAGCGCGCTGCTCGTGCTGCTCTCGCTGCTCGTGCTCGCGCCTCACGCCGACGCTCAAGGTCGCTGCCGCACCCGCTGTCGCGCTGGAGAAACCGCGGACGCTCGCGGGTGTTGCCAGCCGTCCGCTGCAGTCAGTCAGGCTCCGACGTGCCCCTCTGGACAGCTCAGCGTCGCGGGCGGCGGCTGTTGCTACGAAGGCCAGGTGTTCGCCGACGGACGATGCCGCGGCGTTCCCAGCGCGTGTCCGCCGACGCACGTCGTCGACGCCTCCAACGAGACGTGCGCGGTGCGTCCCTGCGAAGGCGGCCGAGTGTTTGCTTCGGACGGCGCGACCTGCTGTTGGCCCGGGCAAGTGTCGGTCGGCGGCGTGTGCAGAGGCGTCCCGAGCGCTTGTCCCGCAGAGCATCGCCGCGTCCCCGAGCGCGAAGCGTGCGAGCCGCTGCCCGCCTGCCCTGCGAACACCACCCGCGTCAATGGCAGCGAACTGTGCTGTCTCCCGGGTCAACGAGACTCACAAGGGCGCTGCGCGGGCACTCCGACCTCGTGCCCTTCGGGCCAACACCCCAGCGCAGCGCGAGAGACGTGCGTGCAGGACGTGCAGTGCAGCGACGGGCGCGTGGACGGAGGAGACCGCGAGACCTGCTGTTTTCCTGGGCAACGAGCGGAGCAAGGTCGGTGTATCGGAGTGCCGTCCTCGTGTCCTGCCGGCCAACACCCGAGCGTCAACGAGCAAGCGTGCGTCGCAGACGCGGTGTGCCCGGCGGGCAAAGAGCTGCAACAAGACCGCGAGACCTGCTGCTTCGCCGGCCAGACCGGCGCGGGCGGCCAGTGCGCAGGCAACAGGACCTGCCCCGCGGGCCTGGAGTCTCGTGGTGATCAGTGCCTTCGCGTCGATCAACACGCGCGCGTGCACATCGTCGGACCGATCGTGCTCGGGCTGGGCGCAGTCATGGCCGCAGGAGCCATCCCGCTCTGGTTCGAGGGCGATCGGATGACAAACTCGCTTCGCGCGGACTGCGCGAGGACGTGCCCGAGCGATTGGCCGCGGCGAGCAGAGGCTATTCGCAGCAACGATCTGTTCACCAACGTCTTGCTCTGGGGAGGAGGCGCCGTGGCGATCACAGGGGCCGTGCTCACCGCGATCGTGCGCAATCGATGGGAGACGCGAACCCCAGTGATGATTGGATTTCTACCAGGGAGCGCGGTGATCTCCGCTCAATTCTGACGGCGCTGTTCTCGAGGAGACTGCGATCATGGGAGTACGACACATGCCTCGTTCGAGCCACGTCGGAGTCGGTTCTCGCGCCTCGCGCCTCGTCGCGTTCGCGCGAAGCGGGTTGGCAGCAATGCTGGCGCTCGCGTTGTTCTCGGGATGCTCGCACGACCTCAGCTTCTTGCCCCAACCTGACGCAGGTGTTCGCGATACGGGCACGGCGCGACTCGACGCTTCGTCGGGGATCGACGCGCGGCGGCCCGACAGCGGCGATCCATGCAGCACGGCGACGAGCTGCTTGGACTGCCTGAGCCGAGCCGAGTGTGGAGTCTGCAGCGCTGCTCCCGGTGAGGGCGAGGACCGCTGCGCGAGTCGCGACCGATGCACGACGAGCTGGGAGCGCAACGTCGATCCAGCGCGCTGCTCGAGCGTGTGGCCCGTCGACGTCCCAGTGATGGACGCGACAGTCGCGGACACCCGACCGCCCTCGGCGATCGACTGCGAAGCGTACGCGCGCGCCTACTGCACGGGAGCCGAGCGATGCCTCGGCAATTTCGCCGCGCAGCTCCAAGACAACGCCACATGTCAGCGAGTCGTACAACAGCGCTGCGCTCGGATCACGGCGCTGCCGGACACCGGGACGCTCGAGGACCCCTCGGGGTGCTTTGCGGCCCTCGCTGGCAGCAGCTGCGACGCGTTTGCTGCGAACATGGATTTTCTTCGCGTCTATGGTGGCTTCATTGGCGGAGGCCGCGTGGGGCCCGGACCCACACAGTGCCGAATGACTCCCGGCACGCGCCGGCTCGGCGCGCGATGCTCGTCTCAGGCGCAGTGCGGGGCGGACCCTGGCGCAGGCCGTCTTCTCTGCGTCGTGTCGCGGTTCACGATCGTCAACAACTGCAACGACCCAGGCATCTGCGTCCCCGCGCTGCCCGCAGGCCCCGTCGGTGCAGGGGCGACGTGCATGCTCTCGCCGTGTGATTTTCTTGCGGGTCTCGAGTGCCAGGGCACCCCGCCGATGGAGCGCTGCGTCGCACCGACGGCGGGCGTAGGCGAGTCGTGCACTGCAGACAGCTGCGCCTTGGGACTTGGCTGCGTGTCGGGCCGCTGCGTCGCGCTCGGCGCGCGCGTCGGCGCGCCGTGCAGCACAGCCGCTCCGTGCCGCCTCGACCTCGGGTTGTTTTGCTCGACCGCGGGAGGGACGTCGACGTGTCAACCCACCCCAGCGATGGCGTTGCCGATTGGAAGCGCGTGCCGCGTTGACGGACCGCCGTGCGTGTCGATCGCGACGTGCGTCGCCAATTCGTGCAGAGAGCTCGGACGCGAGGGCGAAGCGTGTCCGTGCGCCGTCGGCCTCGCGTGCAACGGTGGTCGCTGCGTCGCTCCGCGGGAGCTCGCTCCGTGCCGTTGCGAGGCGAGCGCGTGCACGCTGTTCAGGCTGCGCTGCGCGGCGAGCGGCGTCGACTGCGAGGCGTGTCCTCGCAACTGCGCCGGCCGCACGTGCGGCGCTGACGGTTGCGGCGGGACGTGCGGGACCTGCGCCTCGAACCAGACGTGCACCGCCAGCGGGACTTGCTGCACTCCGAGCTGTCCGATTCCGTGCCGTGCGGACGGGTGCGGAGGCGTCTGCGGAGGATGTCCCGCGGGCCAGAGCTGCTCTGCCGCGGGCACGTGCTGCGCGCGCAACTGCGCAGGGCGCATGTGCGGCTCCGACGGCTGCGGAGGCTCGTGCGGGACGTGTTCCGCAGGGCGCGCGTGCAACGCCTCCGGACAATGCGCGTGTGTGCCCAACTGCTCGGGTCGCAACTGCGGACCCGACGGTTGCGGAGGGACGTGCGGGACGTGCTCGGCGCCGCTCTTCTCGTGCAACAGCTCGGGCCGCTGCATCCAAACGATGTGCTATCGATTCACCGGAGGCCCTTGCTCGCGCGACTCGGACTGCTGCGAGGATGCGTGTTGCATCGGCGGCAGGTATGCCAATCGCTGCCAGTGCGCGCGACTTTGAGCGACGCTCGCGCGCGACGGGAGCAGACTCGACGCCGGTCGGTCGATCACTGGTGAGCGTTCGGCGAATCGCTTGCTCGTTGCTTCGCGCGCGTCAGGGACGCGCTCGCGAGGCCTTCTCAGCGACGGACAGACTCTCTGACGGGGAGGTCCTCCCACGAGAAGCGAGCGCCGACAGCGAGGGCGAGCCCGAGCGCCACCATCCCGAGCGGGCGCTGCGCCACCGTCGCTTGCAGCACCGCGGCGATGGCGCCACAGCCCAGGATCACGGTCACGAGCAGGCGAACCCGACGGTCGTCGGTGTCCGGCGCCGCTCGAGCGAGCGAGGGAGCTGCGACCGAGTCCGTGCGATAGGGGCGCATCGCTGATCCACTGACTCTTTCGAAGTCACGGTGGATGCCGTCCGGGTCGATTCGTGCGGCGCCAGTGCTGCGGGTATGAGAGGTCGGATCGAGGTTCATCGCTGGATGCAGTCTCGCGCAGTCCGCGTCAGCGCCTCGTCAAGAGCCGTCCCGGAGGGCTCAAGATTTCGTCAAGGCGTTCTCCGCCGAAGCGTCGCGGCGCGGGACGAACGCGATCGGACAAACACGGCGCCAGCCGACACGGGGGACAGCTCGACGCGCAGCGAGCGATCAGGGTTGGGTGCATCTACCCCCCATACAACGTCAGCCGGGGCGCGGCAGCGAGCGACGGTAACCGTTCAGGCCCCCTCTTGCCTCTCATCGTTACCCAAACTGTATGAGGAAAATTCCAGGCAGAACACGATCGACGCATTCCCGGGAGCCAAGGGGCCCGGCAACAGCGCACCTGCGGTGCGTAGCGCAGCGGGCTCGCGCCCGCAGCTACC
>LNEO01000241.1 GCA_001465015.1 Deltaproteobacteria bacterium Ga0077539
CGCGTTCTCCGCAGCCCCGCACACAGCAGACCACAAATCTGGGTAATGAGAAGGTTCCAGGCGGGGGCGGGGCGCGCGGCAGCGCGGGTGGGGGCCGCCTCGCGGCTCTGCGCCCAGCACGCCCGCTCCGTGATCGCGTCGCGCGCGTCGGGTGGGCGCCGCGCTTCGCGGTCCTCACGTTTCGCAAACACACCCCGCGCGTTCGGCGCTCAGTCCTCCCAGCCGAACTCTTCGCGACGCGCGATCAAGCACGGCTCGGTCGCCGCGGGAAACCACCGACAATTGTCCGGACGACGCTCGTAGATCCCGCACAACTTGTCGGTCAGGTGCACGCACGCTCCCGTCTTCTGGTCGAGCGCGAGCAGCTTGACGCCCTTCTCTGTGCGCACGTAGGGCTTCTTGGTGAGCTCGGGACGATCCGTCCCTGCCAGGCGCGCGAGGTCTTCGCGGTCGAGCACGACGCGGTTCTTGATGCAGCACGCCGCGCATGTGGTGCAGTCGAGCGAGATCTCGCGGGTCGGCTCGGCGTACTTGCTGTCGCGCTCGCACCAGTGCTCGACCTCGTGCTCGTACGAGCGCGCCACGCGAACGGTCGCGAGGCCCTTGGCGGCGCCGCGCGCGATTCGCTTGTATTTTTCCAGGTAGACCGCGAGCATGGCCCAGTACGCGGGCTCGGGCATCGCGTCGGTGCCGCCCTCGTCGTCGAGCGGAAGCAGCAGCCACGCGGCGGGTCCCCCCTTCGCGGGACGCCAGACGACCGCGCAGCCGCCGCTGCGGACCCACTCTGCCGCATTGCCGATGAACTTCTGCGTAAACGAGCGCCAGACCGGGCGAGTGAACGTCTCGACCATGGCGTCACTCAACGCGCCGACGCGCCGGCAGAAACCGTCACGGACGCGCCCACGCTCCCTGACCCGCCGCCGGACCCGCTGCCCTCGGCGCCTCCGCGCCGCGCCGCGCCGTCGCCGCGACGAATGTCGAACGACGGAGGCGTGTTGGGATCGCAGTTGGGACCAAAGCCCGTCGCGTCGAACTCGTGCTCGAGCCCCCCGTGCGCTCCGTCCTCGGTGGTGGCGACGACGCGCACGCGATGCCGTCCCGCGCGCGCCGGCGAGCAGTAGGAGAACAAGTAGTAGCGCTGCGTCGCCGACTCGATCTGCGTCGCGATCTGCTCGAACGCCGTCCGGATCGCGGCCGGGTCGCTCTGGAGCACCGCGCCGTTGCGACCGACCTCGCGGAGCTCTCCCTGGTCGACCTCGGCGCCGACGCCGATCGAGAAGACCGAGTGCTGCGAGCCGCGGACGGCCTCCATCATCTGCTCGCGCGTGACGCGCGCGGCGCGGTCGGTGCCGTCCGTGAACACCACCAACGTTCCGAACTTGAGGGGCTGCGTGGCGCTCGCGAGCGCTCGGTCGAGCTGCTGCAGCCCAGCGACCACCGCGCCGTGGAAGTTGGTCGACGGGTCCCGCGGACGATAGCTCGTGAGCGCGTTGATGCCCGCGGCCGCGCCGCCCGCGCTCTCGGTGAACGGAACGATCGGCACGATCGTCGGTGACCCGTCGAACGCGTACACCGCCACGCGTTGCTGGCGCTCGACGCGCTCGACGAACACCCGCGCCGCCTCTTGCAGCTGCGGAATCTGCCCGCTCTCGGTCACCGAGCCAGACATATCCATCAGCAGCATCGTGTAGTGAACGGCAGCCACTTGAGGGTTGAGGATCGTCTGCCGTGACTCGAGCGCAGAGACCGGCGAATCATCTTCGTAGATCTTGAAGCGGTCCGCCGTGAGACCTCCCACGGGCTGACCGCTGTTGCGATCGACGCTGAAGTACATCACCACGTTGCTCGGGCGACGAACGCTCGAGTTGATGAGGTTGAGCCGGAGCCCGGCGCAGCTCGTGAGGCTGAGGGCGAGGGCGATCGAGACGGCGAGACGCTTCATGGTCCGTCGGACGATACATCGTCGCGCGGAGAACGAGCGCATTTTCTCGCGGCGGGATCAGCGGCGCTGCGCGCGATCGGCGAGGAGGCTCGCGAGGTAGTCGCGGCTCGTCGCGAACACCAGCTCCGATCGGCACGTCGCGAGCCCGCTCTCTCTCGCTCGGCCGCGCTCGATCGTCGCGGTTCGATCGCTCGCGAGCACGATGCGGTCGTATCCCGCGCTCGCCGCGTCGAGCGGCGCGATGACCTGCGATCGCTCCGAGGTCGATGAAAGAAATTCCCAGTGTTCGACGCGGCTCGCAGGGGCGTTGTTCGGCGGGCCGAATCCCCGCGCCCGAAGCGGACCGAACTCGACGCGCACCTCGGCGTCGAGCGGTCGGTCGGCGTAGCCCACGTCGGGCGGCAACGTCCGATCGCTCGTGACACGCAGCCGCTCGAGCTCGAAGCGCCCAGCGGTCGTGTCGATCTGGCATCGCTCGCGCTCGACGCGTCGGGCTCGTGACAGCACCTCGCGCGGCACCGGCCACTGCTCGACGCCGTCCGCGCGCACCCGCGATCCTGGCTCGAGCGTGCGGACCTGCTTGATCACGAGCCTGGCGGGCGCGCGGGTCCCGTCGCGCCGCGCGGGCCACCCGTCGAGCACCTCGTGAAACTCGAAGTCGAGCGTGACGCCTCGGCGCTGTCGTCCGCGCGAGAGTCCCTGGTTCTCTCGCGAAATCCAGGCGTCGGCGATCGGCGCGAGCTGCGCGAAGAGGGCCCGCGCCGCCTCGTCGCTCACCAGCTCGCGAGCGGGAGAGAGCGTCGAGCGGCGCCCGCGCTCGACCCGCGATTGGCCATCGCGAGCGACGTGCACCATGAGCACTTCGGGCAGCTTCGTCGGGTCCGGGTTGGCAACGCTCTCTGCGCCGAGTTGAATATTGATCACCAACGTCGCGCGCTCGGGCGCCGTCGGTCCGTGCACCGTGAGCGTGCACACTCCGGTCGACCGCTCGATCGCGTCGTCGAACCGCGGGTGAACGACGACCGCCATCGCCGCGGAGAGGTGATCGATCCTCGCGCCGCGCCGCTCTTCGAAGGCCTCGAAGCCCCAGAAAGAGCCCCACACTCGCTGGATGGCCCGCTCGATGGTCTTGCGCTGATCGGGCTCTTGGCGCTGCGCCCGAGGGTCGAGATACCCCGTAAACGACTCGTAGAGGCCCGCGCCGTTGAACCCTTCGATGTCTTCTGCGTTGGACGACGAGCGAAACCTCAGCCCCTGACTCGGCGCGAGGTGCGCGTACGCCGCGCTGAGCGCGCGGTGGATCTCTGCGATCGTCGCGGGGGAGATGGGGGTCCGCTCGATCATCCCGCGCACGCCGTGGCCGCGCGCGAGCTCTCCCAGGAGCTGGCTCGACCCGAGTGGATCGCAAAACGCCTGCACGAAATCACGATCGCTCTGCGTCTGGTGGCGCTCGAGAAACCGCGCGCGCCCCTCGAGCACCAGCTCGCGCACGCGGATGTCGCCCTCGAAGACGGTGTCCGCGATGACCTCGCTGATCCTCGCGCGCAGCGGCGCCACGTGCTCGGTGTACGCGCGGGTGCTGATCGCGTGAGGAGCGTCGGGGATCGCGACGCTCGCGCCCGCGGCGAGCAGGGCGATGAACCCCGTCGCCTTTCCGCCGATCGAGGGCGCCACCGACGGGATGTCCGAGGGTCTCAGCGTCGAGAGGTCTTGCACGTACGGCAGCCGCGCGGGGTCCGGCGTGCGCACCATGCGGGGCGGCACGGTCGTCATCGCTCGGTAGCGGCGAAACTCCTCTTCGGTGAGCGGCGCGACGAGGACTTCGTCCGTTCCGTTTGCGGCGAAGAGCACCGGCGCATAGCCGCGCGCGAGCTGCATGAGCATGGGGTGCTCGAGGGCGCCTGCGAGCATCGCGTTGGGGATTCCTCGGTTGCGCGCGAGGAGATTGACGTGGGCGAGGGGCGTCTGCGGCACCGCCGTGAGCACGCCCGCTGCGGGCGGAAGGAGATCGGGCGTCCGCTCGAACACGAGCACCTGCTCGCTGTTGGTCGCGGGGATCCCCTCGTCCGCGCGGATGAACCGGATGTATCCCGCGGTGATCCCCGCGCTGTAGACCTCGCGCGTCCCGGGCTCGACGATCTCTGAATAGCGCAACACGCGCTCGTGCTCGGCGAGACGCGCGCGCGCCATGTCTCTCGCGAGCAGCTCTTGCGCGGGCGAACGCACGAGGAAGCGCAGGTTGTCTGCGATCGAACGCGGGAGCTTCTGCCGCAGGTGACCGAAGAACACCATCAGCTCGTCGTGCGAGAGACCGTCGCCGAACTCGAGCTCGAACGCCCAGCGTCGCTGCGTGCTGCCGCGCAGAGGGGGTAGCGAGACGAGCGTTCCCAGGCCGAAGCGGCGCTGTCGTCCAAACGACTGTGCGTAGAACCGCGGCGAGTACAGCCGCCCGTCGGAGTACATCACCAGGTCGAGCGGATAGGCCGAGGCGCTCGCGGCCCATTGGTACACCGTCTGGATGTTCGCGAAGCGCTGGCCCTCGAAGGGCTCGGTGTCGTCCCCCGGCACCAGCGCGCCGTTGAGCAGTCGAAACCAGTACCACTCGTCGTGGAGGCGAAAGAAGTTGCTGTCGTAGAAGCGCAGCGATCGAGCGTCCGGGCGATGAAAGTCCGTGATGATGAACTTCACCGCCCGCAACAACCCCTCGCGTCGCGAGAGGCTCTCGAACATCGCCTCGCTCTCGATCGCCGGCACCGTATGATCGGAGAACGCCGAGGAGCGCTGGATCAACACCGGATCGGTGACCGCGCGCGTGGTTCGGCAGCCGGTCACGAGGATCGCTGCGAGCGCGAACGCGCGGGTCAGGGCGTGGTGTCGGGCAGTCATCGAGGGAGGCGGGCCTGCGGTGATTCTACGCCCGAGCGCGCAGAACCTTTGCCCAGAGTGTCCCTAGTGCTCGCCGCCCGTGGCTTCGCGCTTGCCGGCCTCTCCCGCGCGAACCAGCGCCACGCGCAACAGAACGGGGCCCAACAGCTCGTTGAGCGTGATGACCGCGAGGATGAGCGCGCGGGCGCTGCCGCCCCACGTCGGAAAGTGCGACGCGACGAGCTGCGCGAGCCCCAAGCTCACGCCCGCTTGCGGGATGAGCCCCAGCGGCAGCCATCGTTGCACGACGGGCTCGCTCCCTGCGATCCGGGCTCCCAGCCGCGCGCCCGCGCCGAGCGCGAGGGCGCGACACGCGAAGATCGCGAGGGCGTAGGGCCACACCGTCGCGAGGTCGTGAAGGTGGAGCTTGGCCCCAGCGAGCGCGAAGAACACCGCGAAGATCGGCAGCGTCGCCGGCGCGATCTCTCGGTGAACGACCTCCCCGGAGACGCCGAGGACGTTCTCGAGCATGAGCCCCGCGGTGAGGCAGATGATCAAGACGTCGAGGTGGAGCCGCGAGCCGACGACGGCGCTCACGAGGCAGGCCGCGACCACCACGAGGCTCACCTGCGAGCCGACGCGCTTGATGAACTGCGCCAGCCCGACGGCGACGAGCGCGCCGACCGCCATCGAGCCGAAGATCTCGATGAATATCTGTGCGACCGGGTTGAGATCCGCCCCGCTCGTCGAGCCGAAGACGCTCGCTGCGATGCCGTGGACGAGCGCGAACAAGATGATGATCGCGATGTCCGCGAACACCACGACGCCGAGGACGGTCTCGGACAGCGGTCCGGCGCTGCCCGTCTCGGACAAGATCGCGAGCGCGACCGCGGGCGAGAGCGACGCGAACACGACGCCGAGCGTGATCGAAGCGGTGATTCGCTCGCTCGTCACCATGGGCGCGAGGAAGGGGAGTCTCGATGACAGCGCGAGGCACAGGGCGCTGGTCACGAGGATCGCCAGCGGGATGGCGACGCTGCTCGTCAGCACGATCGCGCGCATGCGCGGCCGCAGGCGAGCGATGTTGATCTCGGCGCCAGCGCTCAGCGCGATGAGCCCGACGGCGCCCCCGTTGACGAGGTCGAGCGAGGAGACCATCCGCGTGGTCACGTAGTCGAGCACGTCGGGACCGGTCAGCAGCCCCGTGAGCAGGTAGCCCGTGAGCCGGGGGAGGCCGATGGCGGCGAAGGCGTTTCCCGCTTGGATCGCGGCGAGGACGAGAAAGCCGAAGCCGAGCGCGACGCCGACGCTGCCGGGCGCGTCGGTGGGGGCGAAGGCGCGGGCGCTGCCCATGAGCGCGAGGACCACGATGAACAGAACGGCGGGGCGAATCACAGGAGCACCTCGTCGTTGTTGTCGGGATCACCGTCTTCGATGCTGACGATCGGCGGCTCTGGAGCGTTGCGCTTCCACAGCGCGACCGCGCCTTGCGTGAGCAGCTCGGAGAAGAGCGCGCCGAACAGGACCACGGTCTCGAAGATCGAGTCGAAGTCCGCGTAGAGGCTCTGGGCGCTCACGACGACGGCCACCGCAACGACGCTCGATGGCTGCATCGACAACGCGACCAGGTTGCTCGGAGGCGCGCCCGGTATCGAGCGGATCCGCGGCGCGACGAACTTGGCCGCGCTGCGCGCGAGCAGATACGCCACCACGAGCACCCAGGCGTCCCAGCGAGCGACGGTCCACGTCGCGCCGACGAGCGCGAAGAACGTCAGGTAGATCGGACGCTCGAGCTCGAGCAACAGCTGGCCGAAGTCGTCCTCGCGATCGCGGAGAGACGCGACGATCACCCCCGCGCAGAAGGCGACGACCAGCGGCGAAAACCCAAGATACTGGGCCATTCCAGCGCAGAACGCGACGCCGCCGAACGTGAGCGCCGAGCGCTCGTTGGCGCTGCGCGAAGACGCCCGCGCTGCGAGCAGCACGAAGCCCAAAACCACGCCCATCCCGACTTGCAGAAACACCCACCCGAGCGGTGGCAACGTGAAGCGCGTGCGCGATGGATCACGAAAGACCGCGGTGACGAGCGCGAGCACCAACAGCGGCACAGCGTCGTCGAGGCGCGTCGCTTGCCGAAGCGTCCTGGACTGTTCAGCGCTGAACGCCCCTGCGCGCTCGAGCGCACGAGCGCCGCTCGGGGCGCTCACGGCGGCGCACGCTCCGAGGATCAACGCGTCGCGCAGCGTCTTGGTGCTGATGGGCCAGACGAACGGCGCGAGCGCGAGGATCGACGCAGCGCCGACGGCGATGAACGCGAGGCTCGTCGTGATCGCGACGTAGGCGCCCGTTCCCTTGGGCATGCGGTCGAAGGTGCGGACGTCGTACTCGGCGCCGACGCGGAAGCCGATCCACCCGAGACCAAACTCGAGCACCGGGCGCAGCTCGGTGACGACCGAAGGCGACAGCACGTCGACGGACGGCAGCCTCGCGATGGCGCCGAGCGCGAGAAACGGAAACGCCGTGGTCGCGAACATCCCGAACCCTGCGCGCTTTTCGAAGGCGCGGATCTTCGGGTGCGCGGCGATGATCGCGAGCGCCAGCAGCGCGCACAGACCGAAGGCGACGCGGGCGAGCTGCCCGGCTGACGGCCTCGAACGAGCCTGCGCTGGGCCCGCGCGGGCCGGATGCCCGCTCGCGATTGCCGCAGCGAACGAGGATGCGTCGGCGCGCGACGTCGCGTCAGCGCCCCCTGCGTCGTCGCTGCCCGCGTCGAGCGCCGATCGCGCCGTCGCCGCTGCTCGATCGAGCGCGTCGCTTCGATCGATCGAAGTCGCGTCCTCGCTCGAGCGGGCGTCGATGGCGGGCGTCGTCGAAGCCTCGAGCGTCGAGTCGCCGATCGCGATCGCGTCCTGTGCGTGCGCTGGCAGCGCGAACAAGAGCGCGAGGAGCGTGCAGATCGTGGCGGTGAACCACGCTCGGGGTGCAGCGACACAGTAGCCCATACGTGCGCGCATCGATCGCGATCGTGAACGGCGGACACCGAGCGATCAAGCGCGAACTGGTGTCGAGATTTCCCAGTTGCCTATCGACCCTCGGCTGAGTCGGCGCTGGTACCATCAGCGCCATGACGTACCGAGAAGGGTCTGCACAGGATCGATCGAAGTTGATCGTCGCTGTGGCTGGACGGGTGGCCGCGCTCGACATCGCCACGGGTCGCGAGCTGTGGCGCAACGAGATCCCTGGCGCGGGTGGAGGGACCGTCGAGCTCTTGATCGACAACGGCCGCGTTTACGTCGCGCTTCCGACGACGTCCGTGGTCGCTTGCTTGGATTTGGAGTCGGGCTCGGAGCTGTGGCGCGTCAGGACCAGCACCCACGGTCGCGCGACGATGTTGATCGAAGGCCCGCGGCTCATCGTGGCCCGTCAGGGATACGTCGACTGCCTCGACCGCGACGGAAACACGCTCTGGAGCAACGGCCTCAGCGGCCTCGGCGTCGGCGCGACCGCGATCGGCGTCGAGGGAAACATCCGTCAGGCAGACGAGATCGGCTCGTCGTAGCCCCCTCCGGGGCGCTTCATCGTCGCGACGAGCGCTCGAATCGCAGGCCTGTTGCTCACCAGTATTCCCAGTGCCACGGCTCGGACGGGACTGTGCGTCGAAAGCCGAATCGCCTCGCGTTGCGCTGCAGCCACGGAAACACGCCGGGCGTGGCGGTGTTCAGGTCGAGCGCGTGACCGCTCTGGTGATTGGACTCGCCAGGGCGCGCCGCGAGGTTTCCTCGTCCCTGCCGAAAGGCAGCGTAGAGGGCGTGCTGGTGCTCCATTGTGCGAAATCCGCTGTTGATTCTCAGGGCGACGCCGTCGCGCTGCGCCGCGGTACGCATCCGCTCGAAGGCGATCGCGGTGTGCACCTCGACCGGCTTGCCGTCCATCCGCGTGACCGTGATGCGCGTCGGGCGACCGTCGACGAATCCCTGCGCTGGCCCCGCGGGAACGTTGTCCGACGTCACGCCTGCCGACGGCCTCGCCGCGCTCGCCGTCCTCCTCGCGCGCGCGCCGCTCGCGCGCGTCGCGCTCGCGCTCGGGTCTGCGTCGAGCCGCGCCATCGCCATGGCTAGCCACTCGGTCGCGGTCTGGCTCTCGTCGCTCGCGCGGATCTCTCGCCACACCCCCACCGCGCTGGTCGTCCACCGCCTCGCGCGCTGCGCCTCGCTGGATCGAGCGTTTCGTCCCGCGTCCTGTGCGCGGCGGAGGGCTTCGGCGTTGATCACTCCGAGCGCGCTCGCCCCGAGCATCGCGCCCAGCGTCGCCCCGACCAGCCCGAGCGACGCGAGGGACCATGGAGGCCGCGACGGCTCGCGGCCGGCGTCGGTCTCGGATCGGTCATCATGGGCCTCCAAAGCGGCGCGGAGGATAGTGTACGTTCGAGGGGGTCAGAAACGTGATGAACGGCGCTCCTTCGTTCGGGTCACTCTCTGGGGTCCTCGCCCGTCGCGGAGTCGCGCGATGATCGTCATCGACCTGGATCTGGGCGACGCCATCGCCGCGCGCCAGTTGATCGAAGGGCAAGTGTTGCGGCGGCGGCTCTTCGTCGCTGGCATCCGGGACGTGACGCCTCCGACCGCATGCGTCGTCGGGTTCTCGCTGCTCGGACGTCGCGTCGAGCTCGCCGGCGAGGTCGTCTTCGCGCAGGCGCAGGAGCCAGGGGTCGGCATCGGCGTCGAGCTCGCTCCCATCTCTGCTGCGGCGCGGGCCGTCATCGACGTGTTCTTGCTGAGCGGAGACCTCCCGCTCCCGGATCCGGCCCCGCCCGCTCCCGCGGCGGATCCTTCGCCCGCGCCAGAGCCCGAGCTCGCAGCAGACCTCGCGCCGGACCTCACGGCTGATGTCCCGAACGAGGAATCTCCCGCACCGCTTGCCGTAGACGAGGCTCGAGACGCCGAGCGGCGCGGAGCGGAGACGCTCGCGCTTCGCGACGCCATGCACGTGCGGATGCGCGCGCTCACCGGCCTCGAGCAGAGGCGATACGCGATGACCGGCAACCTCTCGGAGCGCGTGATGCTCGAGCGGCTCTACGGCCCCAACGTGTGGGAGCCCTTGCTCGCCAGCGGTCGACTGTCTCTGCCCGAGGTCGCGACGATCGCGCGCAAGGGCACGATCCCGCGGCCGCTGGTCGAGCTCATCGCGTCCAACGCCGGGTGGATCGCGTCGGGCGAGGTTCAGCGCGCGCTCTTGTCCAACCCGCGCTCGTCGCCCGCGGTGATCTCGAAGATCCTGCGCATGATGCCCAAGCACGAGCTCGCGAAGGTCCCGACCCAGACCGCGTACCCGATCTCGGTGCGCTCGGCGGCCAAGGAGATGGTCAAGGCCAACCGCGGTTGACACACAAATTCGAGTCGCTTGCTCAAAATCTACGCAGACGCACTCGCTCGACGGTGTGCGCCGGTCCCTTCTCGAGCACGAGCTGCGCGCGGTGCATCGTCGGCAGGATGTTCTCGAGGAGGTTCTTCTCGTTGATGCGGCGCCAGATGTCGCGAGCGAACGCCGCGGCTTCGCGCTCGCTCAGCGCGGCGTAGCGATGAAAGAAGCTCTCGGGGCTCTGCAGCGCGGTGCGGCGCAGCGCGAGGAAGCGCTCGACGTACCACAGTCGCAAGAGCTCGACCGGCGCGTGCACATACACGCTGTAGTCGAAGAAATCCGACACGAACCAACGCGGGCTCTTCGCCGCGGTGAGCGAGCGGGTCTGCAGCACGTTGAGCCCCTCGACGAGCACGATGTCCGGCGCTTCGATGCGCTGCGACTGCTCGGGCAACACGTCGTACGAGAGGTGCGAGTAGCGCGGCACGTGCACGACGTCGGCGCCGCTCTTCAACGACACGAGCAGCTCGATGAGCGCCTTGAGGTCGTAGCTCTCGGGAAATCCCTTGCGCCCCATCAGGTCCCGCGCCGCGAGCTGATGGTTGGGCAAGAGAAAGCCGTCCGTGGTCACGAGCTCCACCCTCGGATGGTCCGCCCACCGCGAGAGCAGCTTCTGCAAGATCCTCGCGGTGGTGCTCTTGCCGACCGCCACCGAGCCGGCGATCCCGATGATGAACGGCGACGTTTTACCGGCGCGGGTGCGCAAGAACGTGTCTCGGCTCTGTCGCATCTTCTGCGACGCGGTCACGCGGAGGTTGAGCAGGCGCGAGATCGGGAGATAGACGTCCTCGACCTCGGCGACCGAGACGGGCTCGCCCGCCGTTCGAAGCGCGGTGAGCTCGTCGTCGCTGAGCGCGAGCGTCTCGTCGTCGCGCAACGTCGACCACGCCGAGCGCTCGAAATCTTCGTACGCCCTGTCCTGCGTGGGGACCGGTTTGCTCGCGGAGACGCCGCTTTGCGCGCGTTTGGCCATCGACGGCGCGGGTCTTACCACGATTGGAGGCGTCGCCGTCGCTGTCAGAATCGCGCCGTCACTCCGAGGGAAAACACGTCGAGCGAGGCCCGATACTCGCCGCGGTTGTTCGTGCACGCCCCCGGCCCGGGCGGGCCCATCATCGCGCAGGCCGCGGCGTCGACCGGCACCAGGCCGCTCACGATCGTCGCTCGGCCGTTGTCGACTTGATTGTTGGTCACGAACGAGTGTTGGTAGGCCAGGTCGATCGTAAACCACCGCCACCGCACCGACGCCCCGAGCGAGACGTTGAGGTTGTCGTACGCGGTCGTGTCGATGGACGCGTCGGGGTTGGTCTCGACCACTTGCCCCTGCCAGACGCGCTGGCCTGTCTGCGCTCCTTGCTCGTACGCGAACCCTGCGCGGATCGCGAGGACCTCGCGGATCGCGTTGAAGTCTCCTCCGATTCGCACGCCGAGGACGTCTCTCCAGCTCTTTCTCAGCGCGGCCGACGGCGTGACCGGAAATCGCGACCCTGGCGAGAACTCGAGCTCTCCCGAGTTGCGCGTGCGCACCGCGTCCATCACGGACGTGTTCTCCCAGCTCACGTTGATCTCGAGGTCGAAGAGCTCGTCTCGCATCGGGTCACGCTCGGCCATCGTCGCTGGCGCGCCCGCTCGCAACGATGCAGCGCGCACGCCGACGCGCAGCGTCGAGGGCAGAGGCAACGTGACCTCCGTGTCGAACTGCGACGTCGTTCGGCGGGACGGATCGCTCGCGTAGTACTGAGCGGTCGCCGTCGTTTGCCCTTTGAGCTGCACGGGGCCGCCGTTGATGTGCGCGTGCGCGCCGATCGTCAGCCAGGGCAAGGGCGCGAGCTGCACGCCGAGGTTGCCCGCGAAGAAAAAGCCCCACGCGTCGGCGGCCGTTCGAATGTCACCCGCCGGAGACTGCGAGCCGAACGCGTTGACCACGGTGGTTCCGTTGAAGCGCGCGATCGACGGTTGCAGCGCGGCCCCGACGCGAAGCCAGTGCAGCGGCTGCACGGCGGCGGCGATCGTCGGATGCACGACGAGCACGCCCGTCGAGAGCACTTGATATCGCTGCGGCGCCGGCGCGAGGCCGTTCGACGTCTGCACGCGATCGGGAAACTGCTGCGACGCGACGCCCGCGGGTGTCAGCAATCCGCCGCCGATCGTGAGCCACGACCCGATGCTTCGCGAGACGAGCAGCTGCGGGATGACTCCCGGTCCGCCGCCGTTGCAGACCTCGGGATAGGGCGTTCGGCCGTTGGCGTATTGACTGTTCGCGAACACCGTTCCCTCGGTGACGATCCCGCGGTCTTGGGCGTCGTATCGCCCCGAGCGCGCGAAGCAGTGCTGCCACAGCGACACGTAGCCGCTCGCCGTCACTTGCCAGCCTCGAACTCCCGCGAGCCCCGCGACGTTGTGCGCCATCGCCGTTGGATCGCTGGCGCGCGCGACGAACGCTCCCCCGCGCCCGATCGCCTGCGCGCCGACCGAGGTCATCTCGAGGCCCCCAGCGAATACTGGAGTACTCAGTGCGAGTACCGACGTACTCGTCCCGAGGGCGACAGCCGCCGCGCAGAGAGCCGCCTTCGACAGCGTTTTTCGTGCTTTCGACGCGATTCGAGTGCTCATGAAACGCTTGCTCTGAAAGACCCGTGCCACACAGGTACGTGCGTCTGCGTCGCTGGCCTCAGGTGTGCACATGCCCCTGGTCGCGATGCACGCTCACCCCAACACCTTCGGTCCACTGGTCTCGCGGCTGCTCGTCATCGTCACCGCCCTGTGGTCGGTCGCGTGTGTGGTGCAGCCTGTCGCCGGAGAGAACGGCGAGCTCGATCCGCAGAGCGCGGCGGACGCTGGGATGCGTCCTGGTGGCGATGCAGGGGCGCGATGCACGCCCAAGGGAGGGATCGACCCCGCGCTGTTTCCTCGCTGCTGCATGGTTGGCCGCGCGCGCTGCATTCCCCGGCCGCTCGTGGGCGGCGAGGACGGCGCGCGGTTGGAGGCCTGCGCGGGCGGCTACTGCGTGCCCGAGCCCATCATTCGCGGCGGAGACAGCTATCGCCCGACGCGGTGTCAGTCCGTCGGAAACATCCCCGGCGCGTGCGTCAGCGTGTGCGTTCCGCAAGTCCAGATGAGCCTCGATATTCTGCCGCGCGGAACGTGCGCAGAGGACGAGCGCTGCTCGCCGTGCGTCGACCCGCGAACGGGCCAACCCACGGGCGCGTGCGAGCCTCCTTCGAGCGCGTGCGGCTCCGATGGACGCCCGGTGCAGCGCGACGCGGGAGGCGACGCCGCGCCGCTCACCTGTCCGCATGTCGGACCGCCCGTGCTCGATCCAGCGGCGTTTCCTGCATGTCCTTGTAGTGGCACGCGGTGCTTGCCCGCCGCGCTCGTCGAGCCTGGCCAGCGCACGATGCTCGCCGCGTGCGACGGCGGATTCTGCGTGCCAGAGGACTTCGTTCGAACGGGCGGGCGGTTCGTTCCGCCGACGTGCCAGCCGTTCTCGGGGCAGGGCGAGGGCAGGTGCCTCTCGAACTGCATCCCGATGGTGCGCGATCAATCGTCGCAGCTCGAGCGAGGCTCGTGCGGCGAGGGGCAGTCGTGCGTCCCTTGCTGGGATCCTCGGACCGGAATGAGCACGGGAGCCTGCAATCAATCGTGCGACCGCGGCCCGTCGATCCCGCCGTACACCTTCGGTTCGTGCTGCGGCGGGAGGGCGAAGTGCATCCCGACTCGACTCGTTCCCGAAGGGCAGCGCGCGCAGATCGAGCAGAAAGACTGCGCCAGCAGCTTCTTGTGCGTGCCCACCGAGAACATCGACCCCGGCTTTCGCGGACCGGCGTGCAGCGCGAGCGCGCTGCTCGGCTCGCTGCTCGGCGGCCGCCCGTATCAGGGCGTCTGCGTGTCGACCTGCGTGAAGCGTGACTTCTTCACGCGCCTCGGAACCGCGCAGGGAAACTGCCCCTCGACGCACTTCTGCGCCCCGTGCAGGCATCCCCTCACCGGCGCCGCCACCGGCGCGCCCGGCTGCTAGTCTGCTTCGTCTTCGTCCTGCTCGCGGTGGATACGCACGATCGCGACGCACAGCGGGCACGCGTTGGGCGCGTGCACGTCGTCGCCGCGATGAAGGTCGAGCACCGCGCGTGACACTTCTGCGAGCGACGAACGAACGCGACGCCGCTCGCCCTTGACCCTCGCGATGTCCATGTCGTCGTACGCGGTGGTCTGATGGCGCATCCACGCGATCACCGCGGCCTCTGCGCGACGCTGCAGCGGGATGCGCTTGGTGCGCGCGACGGTTCCGCTGCCGACGGGCGTCGCGTGTCGGGTGACCGCGACGGCGAGCGCGCGGGCATAGGCCCCGTAGCGCACAGAAAAGCGCAGAAACCGCAGCACAGCGCCGTAGAAATCTTCGACGTACTCGGCTTGCTCCTCGTCGCGGCGCTTGGCAGCCAGCGCGAGCCTGCGCGTGTACGCGGGGTCCGCTCGCTCGTCATCGAGCCCTTCTCGCGCGAGCGTGACGTTTTCGACCGGCGCCCAGACGCCATGCGAAAAGAGCTTCTTGCCCTTTCGTTCGACCACGACCCAGTGCGGCCCCGCGGCCTTCACGCGTCGCGTGAGCCCTGGGTCACCGGGAGGAACACAGATCCACCCCCGCGGCGGCGAGACGAGCTCGCCCGACTCGGTCCGAAACGTTCGCGGGTCCCTTGTAGGCGATAGCGTGAGCGTCGCGTGCATCTCTGCCGTCCGGCGCGATGCCTACCAGAGACGACGAAGCTTCGCGCGTTCTCGGCAATCGCTGGGAGACACGGGCGCGGCGGTGTAATCTACCCATTCTCGTGATGCGCTCTCGAACGATCGACGCTGCGTTGTTCCTCGCGCTCGCCGCGAGCGTCGCACACTGCGCGGTGGTCGACGAATCGATGACGCTGCGCGATGTGCGTCGCGTGGACGCGCGGGGCGACCTGACCAACCCCATCGACGCGCGGACGATGTCCGACGTCGTTGTGCCTCCGACGGACATCGTCGTTCCTCCAACCGACAGCAGCGAACCGTTCGACACGGGGACGCCTCGACCCGACGTCGGTCCGGGCTGCGGCAACGCCGAGCAACCCTGCTGCTCGGGCGCGTCGCCGTGCACCGGGATCCTCGTCTGCGCCGCCGGGACCTGTCGTACGTGCGGACGATCCAACGAGCCCTGCTGCGCCGGCAACGGCTGCAACAGCGGGCTGACGTGCACCGCGGGCGTGTGCCGCGGCTGCGGCGGCGCTGGCGAAAGCTGTTGCCCCGGCGCTCGCCCCTGCACCGACGTCGCTGCGGCGTGCGTCGCAGGAACGTGTCGTCAGTGCGGCGTCGAGCCGGGCACGTGCGTTCCGGGCACGATGGGCACGCAGTCCTGCGCGATGTGCGGGACACAGACCCGCATGTGCAACGCGGACTGCTCGTGGGGTGCTTGGGGCACCTGCGCGGGCGCGGGCGCGTGCACCGCGGGACAGATGGAGACTCGTGCGTGCGGCTTCTGCGGCACACAGACCCGACGATGCGCAGCGGACTGCAGCTGGGAGCCCTGGGACACCTGCGCTGGCTCGCGCGAGTGCATGCCCGGCTCGACGGACATGACCATGTGCGGCGCGTGCAGCTCGCGCACCTGCGGCAGCGACTGCCGTTGGCCAACAACATGTTCTGGGTGCTTGTGCACTGCGAACACTCGTTGTGGCGTGGTCTGTCCAGTCGGCTATCACGCGAGCGCGCTGCGTTGCAGCTCGACCTGCGGGAGCAGCTGCGTTTCGGCCAACCAGGTCACCTGCACCCCCAACTGCGGCAACAACCTCTCGATCTGCGGCGCTGTCTGCCCGACCGGCTACGTCCCGACCTCGCGGCGCTGCAACAGTCTCTGCGGCACCAACTGCGTCTCGTCCAACAGCGCGACCTGCGCGTTGCCTACCGGGTCGAGCTTCACGACCTGCCTCGTCGGTTGTCCGGCCGGGTACTACCCGAGCGCGCTGCGGTGCAACTCTCTCTGCGGTACGAGCTGCGTCTCGTACAACAGCACGACGTGCAACTTGATTTCAGGCACAAGTTTTACGGCCTGCGGATCGATCTGTCCGACGGGCTACCGCGTCACCGCGGTCCGTTGCAATTCGCTCTGCGGGACGAGCTGCGTCTCCTCGAACAGCGTGACCTGCACCGCGGGTTGACGTTGCGCTCGACGGTGTGCTCGGTCACGACGCTCGCCGCGCTGGCTCCGCTCACACCGCGGGCTTTACGAGCGCGACTCGCTCGACCGAGACCTCGCCGATCAGCGCGGCTTCGCCTTCGCGCCACAGCGTAGGAACGACGATCGCGCGACCGGCGATGGCGACGCGGGCGCCGCTGTTCGCTGGCCACAAAAACAAGAGCCCGTCGCGCAGCTCGACGACGGCGTGCGCCTCGAGCACCGAGCGTTGCGCGATCGCGATTTCGCACTCGGCGCCCGAGCCGATCGCGGCCCGCGTCGACCTGCTCTTGACGCGATGCGCGCCCTTGTCGTCGGTGAACCGCACGCACCAGGCCTCGGCGTCAGAGCCCTCCGGCGGTCCGGCGGAGACGCTCAGTGAGCCGGGGCGAGCGCTCGACGGGCCCGCTGCTGGCCCGTCGGCGATCGCGGGCCGCCGGACGATCGCGAGCGTGAAGTCACCGATGATCACCGTCGCGTCACGAGGAATGATCGTTCGCCCGGTGGTCCGTCGACCGTCGACCCACGTTCCGTTGGTGCTCCCGAGGTCGGTGACGAAGAACTCCTCGCCCGAGCGCTCGATGCGGGTGTGTCGCTTCGAGATGCTGCTGTTCGGGAGCACGACGTCGTTTCCCTCGACGCGGCCCGCGACGATTTCGTCTTTTTCGAAGGACAGCCGTTGCGCTGCGCCGGACTTGTCTCTCAGGTCGATGCTCCACATGCCGCTTTCAACCTCCAACGCGACGTTCGTCACGATTGTCTCTTTCTACCGCACCGCAACGGCGTGTGGATGTTGGTAGTCTCGCGCTGTGCGCTTTCCCGGCCGTCGCAAGCACAAGCATTACTTTCCTGTTCACGCGAGGGATCCGCTCTTTCAACACGCTGGGATCGACTCGACCGCGACGCGAACGCACGTCGTTGGCATCGATCAGACGCTGGTGGACATCGACGCGCGCGTGCCCGAGACGCTGCTCGCTCGCTACGCCCTCGAGAAGGGGGGCTCGACGGTGATCGACAACGAGCGCGCCGCAGTCCTCTATGACGAGCTGCTCGCGGGGCGCCTGATCTCCTACGAATTCGCCGGCGGAACCGTGGGAAACACCCTCCACAACTACTCGTTGCTCGCCGACGACGCCTCGATCTTGCTCGGCGTCATGAGCGAGACGATCCGCCTCGGGACGTCGGGCTACCGGTACCTCTCGAACACCTCGAGCCGGGTCAACCTCGATCACCTTCAGCCGGTCGACGGGCCGATCGGTCGATGCTTCGCGCTCGTCACGCCAGACGGCGAACGCACCTTCGCCATCAGCGAGGGCAAGATGAACGAGCTGCGGCCCGAGAGCATCCCCGCCGCGGTCTTCGACGACGCCAGCGCCCTGGTCATCTCCGCGTATCTGCTTCGCTGCAAGCCCGGCGCGCCGATGCCCGACGCGACGATGCGCGCCATCGAGCTCGCGCGCGCGCGGGGCGTTCCCGTCATCCTCACGCTCGGAACGCGCTTCGTCATCGCCGAACGACCGCAGTTCTGGCGCGATTTCGTGCGCGACTACGTCGACGTGGTGGCGATGAACGAAGAAGAAGCCGAGGCCCTCACTGGCGAGTCCGACCCGCTGCTCGGCTGCCAACGCGCGCTCGAGCTCACCGAGATGGTCCTCTGCACCGCAGGACCGTCGGGGCTCTATCTGGCAGGGCACACCGACGACGAGGTCAAGCGCGAGACGCGCTACCCGCTCTTGCCGGGCGCGATCGATGAGTTCAATCGCTACGAGTTCAGTCGTCCGATTCGGCGCGCAGACTGTCAGCGCCCGCTCGACGTGTACGCGCACATCGCGCCGTACCACGGTGGGCCCGAGCGCATCGCGAGCACCAACGGCGCAGGGGACGCGGCGCTCGCGGCGCTGTTGCACGACATGGCTGCCAATCGCTATCACCGCGCGCGCGTGCCCAACTCGTCGAAGCACGCGCGGCGGTTTCTCACGTACTCGTCGATGAGTCAGGTCTGTCGCTACGCCAATCGCGTGAGCTTCGAAGTGCTCGCGCAGTCCGCGCCGAGGCTCACGAAGGGCTTGCCCGAGCGCGAAGAGGGCCTCGACGACGAGGCCTACTGGGCTCGCTGAGCGCGCTCACTCGACGGGAGCGACGGTCGATGCCTTCGGGCTGCCCTCGTCCCTCTCCGCGCTCTCGCGGAGGACGTCGCGCTCGACCGCTCGCAAGATCCACGGAACGACCACCATCGTCGCGATCGAGACCATCGAGACTCGATCGATGCCGATGAGCGCAGGCACGGGGCGGTCGTGTTGCGTGCAGGACACCTCGCCGAACTCGCCGCCGACGACGCCGAGCATGCGCGACGAAACGAAGGCTCCCAGCGCAGAGAACGCGTGTTGAATCATCGACCCGAGCGACATGAATCGCGCGCGCTCGGTGGCGGAGGGCACCTTGGTCGAGAGCGTCTGCATCGAGACGTTGCGAAGCCCGTTGCACACCATGAAGCCCAGAAACATCGCGGGCACAGGAATCCACGGGACGACGTAGACGAAGCTCGCGAGGATGACCGCGATGCTGAGCACGCTGCCCGCGAGGGACACTTTGAAAGAGCCGTGACGGTCGACGAGCCGCCCGAACGGGCGGAGCGTGACGAAGCTCGCGATGCCGCCCAGCAGGTAGAGCAGCCCGAGCTTCGAGCGGGGATACTGGAGATTTCCCTGGGTAAACGCTGCCAGATTGGGGACGAGGATGAAGAGCCCGAAGTTGGACAGCGCGGCGGCGACGAGCATGCGCTGCGTGGTCGTGCGCCGAAGCAGCGACGCAAACTCCGAGAGGGTCGAGGGATCGTCTCCTCGCGCCTGCCTCTCCTCGCGCGCTTCGATGTGTCCTCGCAGCGACGGAACGAACCTCCACGCCGCCCCCGCCGCGAGCAGACACAGCGCGCCCAGCGCGAAGAACGGCGTGTGCCAGCTCCCCAACCGCGCGAGCTCGAGCCCCGCGGGTACGCCCAACACCGACGCGACCGCGAAGGCCATCATGACCGTCCCCAGCGCTTGTCCGCGGCGCTCGACGGGGACGACGTCGGACACGATGGCCATCGCCACGGCAGTCGCCGGGCCGCCGAAGGCCCCCGCGATCACCCGCGCTGCGACGAGCGCTCCGAGGCCGTTGGCGAGGCCGCCGGCCGCTGTTCCCAGCGCGAGTCCGACGAGCAAGAACGTCAGCGCCGTGCGTCGGTCGTATCGATCGAGCACCCAGCCGCCGGCGAACCCCGCGAGCGCGGCGGCGGCCAGCCCGAGCTGGGACACAGGGATGTGCAGCGAGCAGGCGAAATCCGGCCCGAGCGGCATCACCATCATGAAGTCCAGGATGTTGACGAACTGGACGAACGCGATGATCGCGACGAGCCTTCGCTCGAGAGTAGGGCTCATCTGCCCCTCGGATTGTGCACGAATTCGCGACAGCGTCGACGCCGTTCATCTCGCTGTCACGCTGTGTCGCGCTCGCCACGGCCGACCGCTGCGAGAGGCGTTCAGAAGAGGGTCGTTGATTATGTGTGCCGTGTTGCGAGCGTGGAGTCTCGAGGCGCTCCCTCGCCCGATGCACGGGGACGCCGAACCGCGCTAGTCTCTCCGACCCGAGTCGGCCAATGGATGAAGACACGTTTCTGTGGGGCTCTGCGATCGTTGGCGCTGTTGCGCTCTATGCCGCCATCGCGACGCGCGAGCCGCTCCGCAACGATTGGCCCGCGCGCAAGGTCCGCGTCCGCGACGGGAGCAAGACGCCGCAGGGGCCGTTTCGCGCCCTCGAGAACACCGGCGAGCGAGAAGTCGGCGCTGGCCCGCCGTGGCCCGTGCACCTCACCGCGCTGTTCGGTCACGGCATCTCGGCGCTGAGCTTCTTCGTCACCGTCGCCATCTGGACCATGCTGTGGACCGGCGTCGTGGTGGGCAACCGCCACGACAGCAACTCTGTGTGGCTGGTCATGCTCGCCTCGGCGGCGGGCTCGTTTGTGCTCGGTCGGCACCAGTGGCATGGCTCGACCGTGTCGCTCGCAACGGACTACGTCGGCGCTCGCGCGCACACGGGGCGCGCGGTGCTGGGACGCATCGTGGCCGACGCCGCGCCGCTGATCGTGATCGTCGCATCGACGCCAAACACCGGGGACCTCAACGCGTTTGCGCTCGGCTGCTCGATTCCCACCGTCCACGCGCTGCTCGCGCTGCTCGCGGTGCTCGTGAGCAAGAGGCACTACGAGGCGGCGGCCATCGCCCTCCAAGAGCGCAACAGCGCGAAGTCGGGCGTGGTCGCGCGCTGACGAGCGTCGCTCTCGTTGGCGATCAACGCGCGTTGCGGTTGCGCGAGCCACCACGGGCGGTCGGCCAGCCGGTCGTCGCTTCTCCTGGCGAATCCGCGGCGATCGCGACGAGCTCGTCGCTGTTCGTGATGACGTAGAGGTCACCGAACGGCGAGATCACCGGGGCCGCCCGAGACAGACCTTCTTGTATCGCGCGCGACCAACGAACGGCGTCGCCGTCGTACGCCGTCACCGTGACCCCTGTGGCGAGATACACCGCGCCCGCTCGGTCGATCGCTGTCGTCGCGTCGTGCAAGAAATCTTGCGGTCCCGCTGCCATCGAGCGGGTCCTTCGCGGCGCGCCGTCGCTCGAAAACGTGCGCAGCGTTCCGGTCGCGCCCGCGAGCTTGAGAAACACCAGCACATCGCCGTTCGGCGCGACGACGGGCGCCCCCGCGACGAAGCCCGTCTGCCCCGACGACGAGCTCTCGAGCGTGCGTCGCCACAGCTCGCGCCCGGTTCGAGCGCTCTTCGCCGCCAGGACATAGGTTCGAACGCCGAAGAGCAGCGCGTACATCACGTCATTGTGAACAGCGGGGCCCACGACGTGGCGACGCGTTCCGTCGATGATCTCGTCCGACGGGCCGTCCCAGAGCATGCGTCGCGCGCTCGTGTCGAACGCGCGGTCCCAGCAGGCCACGAGCGCTCCGTCCATCGCGCACTCTTCGCCGTTGCGAAAGTCGCTCGCGAGCGTGACGCGCGCGCCCTCCAGCGAAAACCGCGCGAGCTCGAAGCGCGTCCCTTGCCCTGTGTACGTGATCGCGACCGGTCCGCTGCCCGACGGAATCCCTACAAACGACGACAGCCTCTGCTCGAACGCCAACGCGCCTCGCGGCGATCCGTCGGGCAAGAACCGAAATGCGCCGTGACGCACGCCCGCGCCGACGCTGTTCGTGAGCAACACTTGTCCGTCGTCGAGCACTCTCGCGTACGGCCGCTGCGCGAGGTTGCGCTCTTGCGGCGTGCCAACCCAACCGGTCGCGCGCCATCGAACGCGCCCGCACGGATCGATCGCCGCGAGGCCCCTTCCTCCCTCGGGCTCGACGGTGGGCGAAAAGATCGTCCCGTCCGGGGCGACCGCTGGATGACCGGTGATTCTGGGCACACGAAATCGAATTTCTCCCGGCGACAGCGCGCGCTCGTCGAGGCACGACGGGCGCTGGAGCACGACGTCGACGCTCGCGTCCGCGACGGCGCTGCTGTCCGCGCTCGACGGCGCGTCGAGGCCCGTGCGCGCGCCGCACGCCGCGACGAGCGAGAGCGAAATGACGCACAGCGGTAACGGCGAACGCTCGATCATCGAGCGCGATGGTGCCACCGCTCCTCGAGATCGCGAAGGCGCTGGCCGCGCGCGAAGAGGCCACAACGGGGCGCTTCGGCGTTTGCTCCTGGCGGGCACCAGAGCACCGCGACCACGACGATTCGCGCGAAGACCGGCCTCACGCTGCTGCTCGGCAACCCCGCGGAGAACTACATTCCCGCTGGGATCTTCGGCCTCGACAACCGAGACATCTCGATCGCGCCGCGGGCAGACAACGCGCAGCACTCGATGTCGTGCCGGCCCGAGCGCGACATGAACGTGTTCGGCGTCCTCGGTCACATGCACAAGTACGGACGTCGCATCGAGGTCATGCGCGGCGGGCTCGACTCGACGGACATGTTGCTCAACCAGAACTGGACCTTTCTCGATCAACCCATCGTGCCGGTCACCGCGCGCCTGTCGCGGACCGACACGGTCTCGCTGCGATGCACGCACCGAAACACGACGGGCGCGACCATCTTGTACGGCGAGAGCTCGGACACGGAGATGTGCGCGACCGTCCTGTACTACTACCCGTTCGATCGGCTCGCTGGCTGCATTCAGCAGGCGCCCCCCAGCAGCGACGGAGGCGCGGCAGACGGCGGAGACGCAGCCGCTCCGGGCCCCAGGCCCACGGTGCGCGCGAATTGTGTTCGACCCGGTGACCGCGGAACAGCAGGCGGCGTCGGCGAGTACTGCACGCGCGGCGGAACCGAGTGCGACAACAACACGATCGCGCGCACCTGCCTCGCCGACCTCGCCCCCGAGCAGGGGCAGAACCTCTGCACGCGCATCCTCTGCCGTCGAGACAGCGAGTGCGGCGCCGGCGCGCGATGCATCGGCGACAGTCGAGGCGCTGTGTGTTTTCCCGAGACGTGCCTCGAGTATCCCGACGGCGGCTCGAGCGACGCGTCGACGAGCGACGCCAGCGCGGACGCCGCGAGCTCGCTCGACGCCAGCGGCGACTGAGCGACCCGCGACCCGCGCGACACGCTCTCAGTCGGATCCGCCGTCGAAGGGAACCGCGCCGTACGCAGGAGCCGGGCCGCCGCTGTCTTGCGCCGTAGCGTCGACGACGTCGGGCGCGGGCGCTCCGTACAGCGGCGCAGCCGTCGGCGCGCAGCCAGCAGCAAACGCGACCGCCGCGCCGAGGCCGATCATCGCTGCGCGCGAGAGCCGCGCGTTGATGACCGTGGGCGGTGACTCTGCAGAGACTTTCGTCTGGCAGAAGGGACACTCAGAGTTGGCGTGCACGTGTCGCGCGCAGCCAGGGCAGGGGACGAGCCAGTTGGACATAGTGGTCCGCAAAGGATCGCCGATCCGACGGGCCATCGACAACAGTCACGAGCGAAATGAACGAACATCCCTCGAGACGCGCGGCGCGCCGTCTTCGAGCGGGACCTCCGTGCTCGTCAGCGCATCTTCTCGAGCAGCACCACGCGGTAGGTGTCTGTTCGATCGACCATGTTCTGGTAGAGCTTCGTCCCGGGGTTGCGGGCGAAGTTCTTGAGGGCGACGTCAGCGAGCGCGCGCTTCTTGGCGCCGACGCCGGGGATCTTGAAGCCGTGAAAGGCCTCGATGCACTGATCGACGTACACGTCGATGCGGGCTTTGTCTTCGTCGCGCGCGCGGACGGCCTCTTCGGTCACGTCGTTTTGCTCGCGAAGCTTGAAGCCGATCGACTCGAGGAAGCCGAAGCACGCGTCCCACGTCGGGTCGGGGATGGCGTTGCCCCACACGATGAAGCCGCCAGGCTTGAGCATCGCGTGCGCCTTGCGAAAGAACCGGTCGTCCTCGTCGGTCACGACGCCCACGAGCTCGGTCACGTGGGTCTCGTTGACCGCGACGAAGTCCGAGAAGCCGCGCGGTCGCGCGAGGTGCGTGGCGTCCGAGCACGTCGCCTGCAGCCTGCCCGGCAGGTCCGGAACAAACTTGCGCTCGCACGTGCGGATGGCTGCGCTCTGCATGTCGACCGCTTCGTACGTGCAGTCTGGGAGCACGTTCTTGCAAACGTGATGCGCTCCGGCTCCCGTGCCGCAGCCCATCTCGACGACGTGCACCTGCCCGTTGCGCTCGGCGACGTACTTCTTCACCTGCTCGAAGTGATAGAGCCCCGAGTACGCGTTGCGCCCGTAGCGCTGCGGGTCTTGCTGGTGGGGCGGCGCGGGTCCCCACGCCTCGGGCCAGGTGTATCCCCAGGTGTTGAAGGTGAACTCGTAGCGCTCGCCCTTCTCGTCGCGCACCTCGCCCATCGAACGATAGAGGGCGTAGAGCAGCGAATAGAGCGACCGCTTGTCGTAGTCATCTTCCGCGACATCACCGTCGTGCAGCGAGATCTTGCTCTGCTTTTCAGCGAGGCCACTCAAGATCCAGGCACTCACGATCAGTTGAAGTTGCGCGCGCGAGTAGTCGCTCTTGTTGCTGAGCGCTGTCAGTACGTCCACGAATTTGCTCTCCAAGATAACGCTCTCGCGCGAGGGCGCGGAGGACCCACGGGGATCGCCGGGGCGCGGCACAGTATCGTATTGGGCGGCGAGCGGCCGGACTTTCGCGCAGGACGTGCGTTTCTTGGGGCGCGGCTCGGGCGGGCCCGGCCTGGACGTCGGGGGGAGGCGAGGCGGTATTGGTCAATTTCCACGGGTTATCGAGGCGATCGGCGATCGCGAGATCGAGAAGCTCGTCGCGTTTGCCGTGCGATCGGGGCGGCTCACCCGCACGAGCGCCGAGGACGTCGTGGTCGCGAAGAAGTCTCCGCGCCCGTCCCCGTCGGAGTCCCCCGTCGAGGCGAAGAGCGTCCCCCAGGTCAGCCCGCTCGGCGCGGAAATCGGCGGAGCCATCGCGCCCTGCAACGTGCCCCCACGTCGACCGGAACGACGAAGGCTCCTGCCGCCCCGAAGCACAGCGGCTCGAAGTTCGCGCCTGCGCCCTCGAAGTGACGAATCGCGCCCTGGAGCTGGCACATCGCGAGGAGCCCAGGTCGCGCGTTGACGAAGCTGCGACCGATCGCGACGCGATCGGCGTTGTCGCCTCTCGGGGAATCGTCCCACGAACGCCCTCGACCAGGATGACCTCGGTGCCCGACGCGTACGCGAGGTCCGCGATTCCGTCGCCGTTGAAGTCTCGGTCGATGCCGTCGACGCCGTCCGCTGGCGTGCTCGTCGGCGGAACGCGCGCCTGCCACACGGCGCTCGTCGCGCTCCCGAAGACGCCGGCGTTGTTCGCGCGAACGCGAAAGAACAACACCCCCGGCGGCAGGTCGCATGGAACCGTGAACGACGAGCCCGTCGCGTCGAACGCGGACGCGATCGTCGCGCATCGCGGGTCCGTGCACAGCTCGAGACGAGCTCCTGTGACTCCGGCAGGGAGCGACCAACGAAACGTGGGGCGTCGCCTGGTGAGCACTCCGCCGCTGATTGGAGCGATCAACCGCGGCGCCATCTCGCCTCCGGTGGCAGCGACGGGCATCGCGACCGGACACATCCCGAACATGCTGCCGTCGAACGCAATCGCGTCGACGGGCGGGATCGCGACGTCCATGGGCACGGTGGCGTCCATGGGTGTGGTGGCGTCCATGGGCATCACGCCAGAGTCTTCGGCGTTGCCCTGAAACTCGGGGAGCTCTCGGCGCTCGATCGGAATGCAGCCTCCGCCGACGGTGCACGTTTGCCCCATCGCCTCGCAGACGAGCTGCCTCGGGCCGACGCACTCGCGGGCCAGAAGCATGTCGACTCGCAGCCTGCGACGATCCAGAGCTCGGTGCGACGAGAACAGCTCGTGTGCGCCGCGGCGAGCGCGATCAGCGACAGAGGCCTCGCGAGCGGTGCGGCTCGGGTGGTAATTGTTCTGCGATTCATCGCCGTCTCCTCGCGTCCTTCGCTCAGGGAGGAAACGCGATCTCGCCCCAATACTGCGGCGGTTCGGGAGGGACGAAGCGGTCGCGCGTTCGGTCGATGACCACGCCTGTGATCACCGCGACGCCGACCAGCGACGCGCCCCCGACGATGAGCCCTGTGGCGAGCGGCGAGAGCCCGGGCGTGCGCACGAGCACGATGCTCACCCGCGCGAGGCCGTGCCGTCCCACGGTGACCCGGCGACGAAGCGGTTGATAGCCCGGCGCCGTCACCACGATGCTGTGATTCCCCGGCGTCGCGGGCACCGTGGCGGACTGCGTTCCCACCAGCGCGCCGTCGAGCTCGATGCGTGCGTTTTGCACGTTGGTCTCGATGCCGACGCGACCGTCGGCGGGGACTTGCTCGAGCCTCGCCGTGATGGTTCGTCGCTCGGATCGCTGCAAATCCATCTCGACCCGCTGCGGACGGTAGTCATCCTTGCTGATCTCGACGACGTGCCGCCCCGGATCGATGCGCATCACCGCCGCGGGATCGCTCACCTCGCGACCGTCGACGCGAACCGCCGCTCCTTCCGGTGCAACATCGAACCGAAGCTCGGGAACCTCTCGCTGAATCGCCTCGTACTCTGCGCGAAGCTGCGCGAGGTCGCTCTGCGACGCCAGCCTGCCAGGGTTGGCGAAGTACTGATCGAACGCTCGAATCGCGTCGAGCAATCGTCCGACGCCGCGATACGCGACGCCGAGGTTGCGAAGCACCACCGGCGACGGACGCAGCTGCAGCGAGCGCTCGAACGCCGTGACCGCGTCGGCGTAGCGACCCGCGTCCGATGCGGCGATTCCCTGATCGAACAGGGCCCTCGCTTCTCGCGAAGGGTCGGCGGTCTGCGCCATGACCGCAGGCGACGCGAGCGCCGTCGCGAGGGCGAGGATCGCGCTGATGCTGGCCTGTCGTCGTGCGGGACGGTTGTGGTGCGGACGCGTTGTCTTCAAACCTGCTGCCTCGGGATGCCAGTTCTTCTTCTCGAACCGCTGGTTCGAGGCCCCAATCGAGGCCGTCATCCGTGACGATACGACAGCGATGTGCGGTGCGGGTCGGCGAACTCGTCGCAGCAGTACGGTCTGGCCGCGCTTCGCTGTGGACGACCGTCGTGCGCGGCGGGTTCGTTCAGCGGGCTACGACGTGCGCTCAGGCGCACAAGAGCCGAGATCGACCGATGTTTGGCGTTTCGAAGAGGCGCTTGCCTGCGAGCTTCGCGACGCCGTCTCCGCGATCGTCGATCACGAGCTCGACGAGGTGTTCGACGGGCCCCGTCGCGGACCATGCTCAGCTCTCGTTGCACGTGATCGACGCGGCGGCGCCGCACTCGATGTGCACCGCCGTGGCCGTGACCGCGGTGCCCGAGTACACGTCGTTCTGGTTGTCGGGCACGACGAACTCGTTGATCGTGATCGTCGTCCCCATCGCGCCGTATGTCCCCGAGCTGAACGTCACGCTGGGCAACGCCTGGTCCCACGTATAGTTCGTCGGCTCGTCGGTGTTCGGAACGAACCCGCACAGCGCGCCGCTCTGGCAGCGGATCCCGCCCCAGCTGTTCACGTTGGTGACGCAGCCAGCGCTCGACATCGTGTCTTGCGAGTTGGTCACGCCCCACGTGAGCTGCGGACTCGTTGGCGTGCACCCGGTTCCGACGCAGGCCGCGGGCGTACGGACGGGGCACGCGCCCCACATGAGCGTGTTGCCCGTGACCGTTCCTGCGGCGACCGGGGCGCATCGGCGAGAGAGCGTCGGGCCGCGCGTGTCGGTCACGCCCGTGATGCAGCCCGTGACGCCCATCGGACAGCCCGTGTTCGTGTAGGCGAGCAGCCCTGCGCTGTGGTCGATGTCTGTTCGAACGATGTTGCCAGACGCGCTCAGGTCGAACTCGATCGGCATGAAGTACTCGACGAGCTGCACGGGGCCGGCGACCGGAGCGCCGCCCGTCGCGTTGAAGCGCAATCGCACAAAGCCCCTCGGAAACGCCATCGGTGTAAACGGCGTCGCGACGTCGACCGGCGTCCGCGGGCTTCCGCGGCGCGGCATGGTGCAGTTTGCGCCGACGCGAAACTGTTGGTTGAGCGCGCCGAGCCCCGTCTTGATCGTGTGAAAGAGCCCGGTTTGCGTCGGCATCGGACAGGTGCCGGTGCTGACCGCGTACACGACGTCGCAGAACTGCGGACCCGTCGCCGCGTCGGGGATCCCCGAGTCCGTGCGAACGCCCGTGTCCGTGACCACGCCGCTGTCGCCGCCGACGCCTGTGTCCGTGACGACGCCCGTGTCGCTGCGTACGCCCGTGTCCGTCGCGACGCCCGTATCCGTCGCGACGCCCGTATCCGTCGCGACGCCCGTATCCGTTCGAAGCCCGGTGTCCATGGCGACGCCGCTGTCCGACGAAACACCGCTGTCCGACGAAACACCGCTGTCCGTCTCGACGCCCGTGTCCATCGGTGCCGAGACGTCGTCCGGCATCGAAGCATCGCTCGCCACGCCGGTGTCCGCGCTGCCCTGCATGTCGTCGACGACGTCGCCTGCGCTGGAGCCATCCCGCGCGTCGATGCGCGACGCGCTGTCGCTGGAGTCCCCTCCGTCTGCGGCGGTGTTGGGAGCGCCGCACGCCGACACGAGCGCGAGGCACCCGAGGAGCGACGAGAGCGAGCCGTGAGCGAAGAGTCGTCGACTGTTCATCGCGCGAATATCGGCGATCTCGAATGTGTGTGTCACCAGCGATCTCGTTAACGAACGTCACCCGGCGCGCTCGACGGCGCGCTCGTGTGTGGGCGCGAGGACGGCGCTTCGAGGCGCAGATGTGAAAGTGTGTGGGCGCTGTCAGACCGGGGTAGCGCGACCGGTCTGAGGGTGGTCACGCCACCCGAGAGGTCCTATCGACATGAAGAAGTTCGTCCTCGCTGCAGCGCTCTCCGTCTTTGCAAGCGCCGGTTCCGCTGAACGCTCAGCGCAGGCAGCCTCGATCCGAGAGTTCGAACGGTCGTCGCAGCTTCGGCCCGAAAGCGACGAGGCCTCTGCGTCGAAAGGTCAGGGGGATATACGCGTTGGCGACGCGACGAGCGTGACTTCGTGCAGGCGCAGGGCGAGCGCGCATCAGCGCTACCTGATTCGTCGCGCGGTTCGTCGGGCGATTCGTCGTCGTACGCGGGGGCACTGAGGGAGGTCCGCTCGCGCCCCTCGTCGGAGGAGCTTGCCGGCATGTCGTCGACACCTCGCGCGGCGGGTATCGTGGACGGCGCGTCATGCACACCCCCGAGATCACGCACTTGATTCTGCGCGCGCAGGAGCGGCACGCAGCGCTCTTCGCCGGTCCGATCGAGATGGGCGACGTCTCGCTGGCGAGCTTTCGTCCCCCGTACTACCTCGCGGCGCTCGGCGTTTGTGCGGAGCTGCAGTTGTTCAGCCGCGACGACTATCCCGGCCCCATCGCGGATCTCGTGCTCGTCCCCAGCGAGGCGTTGCACGCGCCCGACGACGCTTGGGCCGCCCTCGAGGCGCGCATCGAGCAGCTTCGCTCCGATCCGCGGGCGGCGCTGGCTCGACCGCTGAGCGAGACGCTGGGGCTGCGCGAGATCGTGTACTCGCCGTCCTTGCTCGCCGATCCGCTCCGCGACCAGGCGCGCGAGCGCTCACTGGCGAAGATGAAGGAGCGCTTCGCCGCGGTCGAAGCGAAGGTGCGCGAGCACTTCGGGCTTCGATTGCCGCGCTGGACCGCGGTGCTCGCGGCGTGCTTCGACAGCCTCGACGAGCTCGAGCGCGCGGGGCTCGGACACCTCGGACGATCGCCGGCCGGAGTCATGGACTACTTCGTCGACGGAGGGCTCGATCGCAAGGTGAGAGAGGGCCTCGACCCGAGGCTCGAGATGCGCTTTCGAAGGGACCCGCCGGAGATGGTGTCGTTTCTGTGGGGGGAGGGCGACGGGCAGCACTTCGGGATGTTCTACGACGACCCTGCGGAGCTGCCCGCGCGGATCGTGAGCAACTGGGCGCGCGACACCGGCGAGACGGGGTGCGATGACGAATTTACTGGAATTTCGCTGATGCTTCAGCGAGCGAGGGAGCGCATCGCGGACCCGTATCGCGACGCGCGCGAGCCGATCCCGTTGGCGCTACGCGCGCTCGAGCGGGCGCTCGCGTGGTTCGTCCGTGCGGACGAGGCAGCGGTGAGCGAAGACGGGCCTGTTCCGTATCGGCGGGACGCGCGCGTGCAGCTCCTCGGCGGGGTGAGCGCGGTGCTCCCGCAGAGCGCGTTCAAGCGCGCGCGGGACAATCAGTCTCCGGACAGTCGGTACGCGGAGTACAAAAAGAAGCGGCCGTCGCGGCTCTTGCTCGAGTGGTTCGACGAGGCTCGCGAAGAGCTCGCGAAGGGAAAGCCGGCGTTCGCCTACGTCCTCGGCCGCGAGCTGCACTGGTTCGACGGCGACGCGCACCGCAAGGTCGGCGCCGAGCTCTTGATCGCGGCGTATCGAGCGATGGGCCGCGACGCGCTCGCCGAGATCGCCCGCGTCCACACCGAGAAGCGCGACCTCCCGTCGGTGGGCGTCTTCGAGCGCGAGTGATCCAGCGCGAGCGCGGCCGTCGGCGGACGGAGCGACGACCAACCAGCACTACCGCTCTGCCGCCAGCGCGCCGATCATGAAGGGAAAAGCTGGGTATCGAACGGTGTGCTGCGAATGCAAGCGCACGATCTCCTGGGAAGACACGCAGCTCGACGTGGGCGGGTTGCTCTGCGCCGTGCCCCCCCAGGGAGAACGCGCTCTGCACACGGCCGGGAGACGAGCGCTCATCGTTACCCAAGTTCTGCGAGGGTAAATCCAGGGATAACACGATCGGCACAGAGCTGCTACGCAGCCCCCACCCGCGCTGCCGCGCGCGAGCGAGTGCAACGACAG
Organism: Deltaproteobacteria bacterium Ga0077539; assembly: GCA_001465015.1. Taxonomy (GTDB): domain Bacteria; phylum Myxococcota_A; class Polyangia; order Polyangiales. Next base: position 30,855 of record LNEO01000241.1, read on the forward strand.
TGGGCGCAGTGCTGAAGCCCCCACCCGCGCTGCCGCGCGCCCCGCCCCCGCCTGG
>LNEO01000242.1 GCA_001465015.1 Deltaproteobacteria bacterium Ga0077539
CGAGTCAGGCACTTCGACGATGGTGCTCACGGGGCATCCTTGCGGCGGTGGCGTAGAGAACCTCTCGCTCGCACGGCTCTGCCCCTCTTTTCAAGCGCGTGCGGAGCTGGAGCTCCAGGCTCCTCCTGAGCTCGTGAGCAGGATGGGAATCACACCCATCTGGGACGAAGCTGCGTAGACGTTGTCCACCAGAAATTGCCCGAGGGATTTTCTAGTTCATCTCCGCCGCGTGCTTTCGCAGCACGTCGATGCTCGCGTACTCGAGCATGCCCTCGTGGGTGCTCTCGAGAAACACGAGCGGCGCGCAGCCCGCTTCGAAGGCCTCGACCCAGCGCGCGGCGCACACGCACCAACGATCGCCAGGCTTCAACCCGACAAACCCCGCCTCGGGAACCGGCGTCGACAGGTCGTTGCCCATCCGCTTGCTGAACGAGAGAAACTCCGCCGTCGCGCGGACGCACACGAGGTGCGCTCCGCGATCGTTCGCGTCGGTGTTGCAGCAGCCGTCGCGAAACCAACCCGTCTTCGGAGACATCGAGCAGGTGGCGAGGGGTTTTCCGAGAACGTTGCGCGCGGTGGGCTTGTCCGTGTTGGCCATGGTTGGCCCATTGGATACCGCACGAACGCCTTCGTCGCGAGCGCGACTTCTGTCAGCGAACGACAGGCATCCCCTCGGTCGCTGACGCCATGAACTCCGCCACGCGCGCGCGGAGCATCGCGTCGCGAAAGAGCACGAAGTGCCCGTCGTACGCGCCGCTCGGGTCGCTCTCGAGCAGGATCGCCGTCGTGCGGCCCGAGCCCGTGTCGACGTTGTTCTGCACGGGGAGCATCACGCCCATGCCCGCGGGCCAGGCGTTCATTCCGCCAGGGATCGGCGCGGCCACCGGGAGTCCGAGGCTGATGGCGAGGGCCTGCATGGTGGCGGGCGTCGAGTACGTGTCGCCCAGGCCGTACGTCATCACCAGCGGTCGCGCCCCGACGCCCATGGGGCGTTGCACGAACATGCGCGATCCGTAGTTCACTGCGTCCGCGGGCTCGATAAACGATTGAAAGAGCTGCAGCGCGGGGTGCTCGCCGCTCATGGGCTCGCCGAGCAACAGCGGACCGAGCGCCGCGATGTTGACCGGGCGCGTCTTGGTCGTGAGCGACGCGCGGAGGTCGCCGCCAGCGCCCGACAGCACGATGGCGTTGAGCGCTCCGTCGTAGGCCGCAGCCGCCGTCCCCACCGTCGCGCCCTGTGAATGACCGAGGAAAACCAACTTCATCGGGTTGAAGCTCAGCGGCGTCGCGCCCATGCCGGTGGGCATGATCGTCACCGTCCGCAGCGCGCGAGAGAGGGCGAGCACGTCGGCGCCGCCTTGCAGCACGTTGTCGCGCGCGGCCTCGGGGTTGGCGAAGTTGAAGAAGAGCGTGTTGGGGTGCTCGGTCACGCCCGCTCCGCGGCGGTTTCCGTGCATCACGCCCTCGTACGTCACCAGCGCGAAGCGCACTTGTCGCCCCGAGAACATGACGCTGTTGACGGCCTCGGCGAGGCCTTCGGTGATGCCGCTGCGAAAGTTTCCGCCCGTTCCGTGGCCGTAGAGGACGACGGGCCAGCCGCCCATCGGCATCGTCGCGCCCCTCGGAACAGCGATCGACACGCACACGCGCTCGGTGTCCGCGATGGTCGCGGTGCCCATCGCGTCGTACTGGATCGCGCCCTCGCCGGGCATGCGATAGGGACGCGGCCCTCGCTGCAGCACCGGCACGTCGATGGTGCCCTGATACTCGTCGAACGCGGGGTTGTCCGGTCCGATGCACCCGCGCACGTGATCGGGACCAGTGAGCCCGTCGTCGCACGGCGAGCGAACGCCCTCGGCGCAGCGCACGAAATCACGCGCCATCGGCGCGGGCGCGCTCTGGACGGCGCGCGCGACGCCCTCGAACTTGAGCCTCGGGTCCTGCGCCGTGAACACCGCCGCGTTGAGCACGGTGTTGGGAGCGATCATCTGCGCGCTCAGGTACTGGCGAAACGGCGCGTACGCGAGGTGCGCGCGCGCGAGGCGCGGGTCGGTCGGAGCGCTCGCGCCCATGACCGCGTCGAAGTCCGAGTCGCGCGCGTACGCCATTCCGCCGGGGGCTTGAATGCCCGTCGTGAGATACACCGCGATCGTGTGCCCGTGCGGAAACGGAACGCCCGCCGCCGTCGTCACCCCGAGCCAGTTGGCGCAGATGTAGCGGCCCTGGTTTCCGTCGAAGCGATACGTCTGAAAACCAATGGGCTGATTCGTAGTCAGATCGACGATCTTGATGGTCGTTCCGAGCTGCAGCGTGTCGAAGTTGGGCGACGACGAGAAGCGAAAGTACACCCACTGGTTGTTGCCGAAGCCGTCGAGGCTCTGCTCCGCGGCGCGCGCGTAGCGATCGACGAGATCGAACCCGAGCAGCGCGGTTCCGGGCGTCGGAAACCCCCGCAAATTGACCCGCCTCGTCATCGGATCACGACGGATGTCATTGGGAAACGGCAGTCGAAAGAAGTCGCTGCGCGGCATCCCATCCGCGTTGGGAACCTCGAAGTAGCTCTTGTGCATCCCCGCCGGGTCCATCCCGCACTCGACCCCGCGAAACAGCCGGTTCATGTTGACCGCTGCCGCGCGCGCGCACTGGTTGTTCGTGGGATTGCAGAGCAGCCCCGCCATGCAGTCCAGCGTGTCCATGCACATCCCGCCCACGTCGCGCGGCCCGGGGCCCGACATGCTCGTGCCGCCGTCCATCGACGACGCTCCTCCGTCGCCCGAGGTGCTTCCGCCGTCTCCGCCGCTCGCGCCGCCATCGGGTGACCCGACCGGCGGCGCGCCGCGGGGAACCTGACAGGTCCCCAGCACTTGTCCCGCCGCGCGAAAGCAGATCGCACCGCGCAGGCACTCTGCCGTGGTCGCGCAAACCGATCCGACCGGTCCCTCACCAGCGCCGGCGCACTTGTTGTCCTCTGCGCAATAGAGCCCTGCCGCGCAGTCGAGCGTGAGCGCGCACGGCTGCCCCATCGTCGCGCTGCCAGGCGATTCACAGACGCCGCGCGAGTTGCAGCGCAGCCCGACGCGGCAGTCCGCGTTGCTGTTGCAGGGCTCTCCGACGTTGCGGTTCATCATCGGCAGCGGGGTGTTGATTCCGCAGGCCCCGAGCAGCGACAAGAGCGCGAAGAGCGAAAGGTTGCGCATCACGAGAGTGTCCGCCCAACGAGCGCGTAGGGCAACAGGCGCGCAGATCACCGCGGATTCGTCACGAAAAGCTGTGGTGGTCTTGAGCGCTCTCCAGAGAGCGTGAGATGGTGTTTGTAAGGTGACACAAGGCTGGGAGATCGAGCGTCGAGGGGACGCGGTGATCGTGCGTTTTGCCGCGCACGTCTCGGCGCTCGACGGGCAGGAGTCTGCTCGTGCGCTCGTCGCCGAAGTGGGTGATCGTCCGTTCTCACTGCACCTGGATCTGGGGCGCACGCGCGGGTACGAGAGCGGCGCGCGTTTGGCGTGGCAAGATGCGCTCTGGCCGCGCCGCAGCCAGGTCCGCGAACTCGTCGTCGTGACGTTCTCCCCCGTCCCGCGCATGGGCGTCTCGATGCTCGCGGCGTTTCTCGGGATCCCATGTCGCCACGTCGAGTCGCTCGAGGGGTGAGCGCAGGCGCGGGTCTCTCACGGTGACTGCAGCGCGGCGGCGGCCACTTTCCTCATCGAAGCGGGTCGTTTCCGCGCGACACTGCGCGCGCATGGCGGTCGCCAATCTCCTCGGACTCCTCGAAGACATCACGACGATGCTCGATCAGGTCGCCGCCGCGACCAAAGTGGCGGCGAAGAAGACCGCAGGCGTCGTCGCCGACGACATGGCGCTCAACGCGCAGCAGGTCGTCGGCGTTCCCGCGAGCCGCGAGCTGTCCGTCGTGTGGGCGGTCGCGAAGGGATCGCTGTTCAACAAGGTGATCATCGTCCCGACGCTGCTCTTGATCAGCGCGTTGGCCCCCAAGGCCGTGACGGTGCTCTTGCTCGTGGGCGGCGCGTTCTTGTGCTTCGAAGGCTTCGAGAAGGTCGTGCACAAGCTCCTTCACAGCAAGGAGGAGGACGAGGCGCGAAAATCCGAGCACCTCGCCAAGGTCGCCGACCCCGACGTCGACCTCGCGACGGCCGAGCAGGGCAAGGTCAAGGGCGCCGTTCGCACGGACTTCATCTTGTCCGCAGAAATCGCGGTGATCGCGCTCGGCGCGGTGTCCGATCGACCGATGCCGATCCGCGTCGCGACGCTCGTCGCGGTGAGCGTCGCGATGACCGTGGGCGTCTACGGGCTCGTCGCGGTGATCGTGCGCTTCGACGACATGGGCGTGTGGCTCGTGCAGCGCGAGGGAGACGGCTTCGGCCCACGATTTCAACGCGGTCTCGGGCGGGCGATCCTCCGCGCGGCGCCGTGGGTCATGCGCGCGCTCTCGTTTCTCGGGACGACGGCGATGTTTCTCGTCGGCGGCAGCATCGTGGCCCACAACGTGGGCCCTGTGCACAAAGCGGTCGACGCCGCGGTGGTGCTCGCTCAGCCGGTGGCCTCTGCGCCCCTGGCGCGCACGATTCTCGAGGGCGTCGTGGGCGTCCTGACGGGATTGATCGCGGTGCTCGTGGTCACGGTGGCCGCGAAGGTCGCCAAGGTCGCCAGGCGAGCGAAGGGCGAAAAGGCGGCCTGAGAGGGTGTTGCTGCGCCCCCGCTCTGTCGCGCGGCTTACGCCAAGAGCTCGCCGATCACCGCGTTGGACTCACCGGGGCCCACGCCGTAGCTGGCCGCAGGGTGTCCAAACGCGCGCAAGAGCGTGATGAGCGCGCGCGACGTGTTGTCCCGCGTGCCCGAGCGCCAGTGGACTCCGCCGCGAAGCCGTCCCCCCGCGCGCCCCGCGAGCAGGATCGGAAACTCGTCGTTGGTGTGGTTGTACCCTTCGCTGAGCTCGCTCGTGCAAAGGATCGCGCTGTTGTGCAGGACGTTGTTCGCTCCGTCGGGCGTGTCGCGGAGCCGCCCGAGAAAGTACGCGAGCTGTCGCATCGTGAAGGTGGTCGCGGCGTGCACCATCGGCTGCTGCGTCGCTGGATCAGCGCTGGCGCGCTCGTCGTGACACGTCTGGTGCATCCCGCTGCGAAAGCCGGGGACCATCCAGAACACCGTGCCAGCGCCGCACGTTGAAAACTGCACGCTGAACACCCGCGTGAGATCACAGGCGAGCGCGAGCGCCATGATGTCGCTCATCACGCGGTTCTTCTGCTCGATCTGCTCTTGTCCCATCATGTCGGGATAGCCGTCGAGCGGTCGCATGGGCGCTGCGCACGCGCCAGAGGGCGCCCCGAGCCGCTGCTCGATGGCGCGCACCGAGGCGAAGTGCTGCTCGAGCCGCGTTCGATCGGTGGCAGACACGCGGCCCTGCAGCGCGCGGATCTCTGCCTGCACCGCGGTCAGGACGCTCTGCCGCGCCACGGCCTCTTGCGACGCCGAGCCCATCCCGAACAGGCGATTGAAGAGCGTGAGCGGGTTGTACTCGCTCTGGTTGGGGTTGTTGGGTCCGTTGTGCGAGAGGTGTTGAAAAGTGGTGCCCTCGTCGGTCCCGTGAAAGCGGCACACGCCCGCCTCGATCGAGCGGTACGCGGTGCGCGTCATCGGGTCGTTCATCACGTGGTCCGCGACGTATTGGTCGATGGACTGCCGCGGGAGCGTCGTGACGATCGTGTCGCGCGTGGTGCCGAGCTGGTGGTAGCGCGCGCCGGTGAGGATGCCGGACATGCCCGAGTGATGCGGGTGCGTCGCGGTCTTGATCTCGCATCCCGTCACGGGGCTGAACCAGTCGCGCAGTCCCGCGTCGATCAGCGGCTGCATCTCGCCGCGCGGGGTCCAGCCTGGGCCTGTTCCGTTGGGAGTCCAGTGGGCGCGGCGCACGCCGTTGCCCCAGAACCAGATGCCGAAGCGCTTGGGCAAGGGGCGCCCCTGCGCGAGCGCCTCGCCGTTGACGTCGAGCATGCACTCGAGCGTCGGGAGCGCGACGCCCACCACGGCGCCGCCGAAGAGTCCCTTGAGAACTGTGCGTCGATCGAGTCGAAAGCGTCTCATGGCTCTGCTCAACCTCCGTTGGCTGCGAAGCGAAAGCCGTCGCTCGCGGCGAGCGCTTCGATGAGCACTCTGAACTGATAGCCCTGCGTGGAGAACGCGCGCTCGACGTCGCGGATCACGATCGCTTCGCTCTCTGCTTCGACGTGTCCCGTCGCGTGTCGGTACATGTTTCGTACGATGCAGCCGGGCAACAACCGGTGGTTGCGAACGGCCTCGGCGAGCTCTCGACCGCTGCGAAAATCCACGCCGTCGAGCGACCCGCGGGCGTCGACCGGCAGCGTGTTGTCCGTCGTTCGATAAGCGCCGATCGCGTCGTAGTGCTCGAGGCCGAAGCCCACCGGGTCCATCGCCGTGTGACAAGCGGCGCACGCGGGGGGCTGCAAGTGCAGCGTCTCGAGCCGTTGCCTGAAGGTCTGCACGACGCCCGGCATCGGGGGAGGGATGTCCGTCGTCACCCCAGCAGGCGGCGGCGGGATCGGCTGACAGAGCAAGAACTGACGAATGAACTTGCCTCGGTGCGTCGGCGAGGTCGTGACCGGGTGGGCGTTGTTCGTGAGAAACGCCGCGGTCGTGAGGACCCCGGCGCGCGGCGCGTTGGCGGGCCAATCGTAGCGGCGAAACGTCGCGTCGAAGGTCCCGGGGATCCCGTACAAGCGCGCGAGGTTATTGTCGATGAAGGTCGTGCGCGTCGTGAAGATGTCGCGCAGGTCGCCGTCGCCGAACGCCGTCTCGCCGACGATCCGCTCGAACTCTTGGATCATCGAGGCCACGAGCGCCGGCGAGTACAGCGGGTACAGCATGCGATCGCGGGTCTGGGGCCCGATGCGATCGAGCTTGAAATACTCGCTGAAAAACGCGGTCAGCGTGGTGCGCGCCCTTGGATCTGCGAAGAGCCTCCGCACCTGCGCGCGAACGCCCTCGGCCGTGTCGAGCTCTCCGCGCCCCGCGGCGTCGAGCAGCGCGTCGTCCGGCGTGCTCGACCAGAGCAAGAACGAGAGCCTCGCGGCCATCTCGTAGCCCGTGTACCGACGCATCGTCGGGATGCTCGGGACCGATTCTCCGCGCTCGACTCTGAAGAGAAATTGCGGCGCTTGCAGCATCCCCGCGACGACGTACTCGAGGCCCTTGTTGGGGTCTCGGTACGCGCCTGCCGCGGCGCGCGAGACGCCCACCCAGCGCTCGGTCTCGGCCATCTCGAGCGGCCGTCGCCAGGCCCTTCGCCCGAAGCGCGCGATGAACCCTCGCGCGCAAGCGTCGTCCGCCGCGCTCGGAGCGCAGCCCACGAGCGCCATTCTGCGCGCCGGGTTGTTGAATACTTGTGCCGTGACGTTGTACGACGCCGCTTCGAACTGCTCGGCCGCGCGCGGGCTCACGGTGATCGACGCGGCGCCGACCGTCGCAAAACCGTAGAGCTGCGTGTCGAGCTCGAGGTCCGTCGGGATGTTGACCGCGGCGCCGAGCAGCTCGCGAACCGAGTTGCGAAACTGCGCGCGGGTGAGCCTGTGCAACGTCGCCGCCTGCGGCGCAAACGGCGGAAACATCGGCTCTCCCGCGTCGGGCGTCGGCGTCGCGGCGTCCGAGGGTGCAGCGCCGTCGCCGACGGGCGTCCCCGAGTCCGTGCGGACCGCAGGGTTGGTGTTGTCTCCGGGCCGCGAACCGAGCCTGCCTTCGCACGCGGCGAGCGCGAGCGCCGCGCCGAGCGGCAACAGGGAGCGTCGAACAGTTGTGCGCATCGAGGACGTCACCTCACGGACAGGAGCCAGCAACGAAAACCATCGGATGATCGCGCATCCTTCGGATAATTGCGAACCGCGTTGCTACGGGCAAAACCCCCATGGCGGACAGGGACGTCCGCTGCGACACGCTGACGAGCCGTCGCAGCACAGCTCGCCAGCGCCCCCGCAGCCGACGCACCAGCCGAACATACACCGGTTGTTCGTCGAGCACCGTGGGGGGCTCCCGCCAGACGAGCAGCACAGTCGTCCGCGGTCTCCGCAGGATCCCGCCATCATGGCCCCGCAGACCATCCCCTCGAGGCACATCAGCGGCGCGTCGCACGGGCTGAGCGCGCCGCGGCAGCAGGGCAAACCGTTTGTTCCGCACTTGACGCAGCGCTCACCGACGCACGTGTAGCTCGTCTCGCACCGCGTGCCGTCGGGTCCCGCGCAGCACGGCCCATCGCGGCTCCCGCACACGAGCGTGTCGGGAGGCAGCGTAACGTCAGGCAATGTCGGCACATCCTCGATGATTCCGCTGTCGATGGGCGTGGGGGCATCGAGGACGGGCGCCACGTCTTCGCTCGGCGGCTGGTGCGCGTCTTGCGCGGTCACGTCATCGCGATCTTCGACCGGCTCGCGTCGCAGCGCCGCGTGCGGTAGCGAGCACCCGACGAGCGCCGCTGCTGCGAGCAATCGATGCGCCGACGTCCGCATATGCAATGACCGCGGAGCATACGTCGCAATCCGCTCGCCTTCCAACGGCTCGCGCAGCGGCCGTGGAATCTGGCAGAATGCCAGGCGCGTGTCCTCGATCGAACGGCACAGGGCAAGAGTGATGGTGAGCGCGCGCTCGCGTTTGAAAGCGTGTGTTGTGCTGTCGGTCGCGCTCTCGCAGGGCTGTGCGGTCGGCTCGGAGTTGCTCGAGCCCAACACCAGCCCAGACGTTCGGCGCTCGGACGCCTCGAGCCCGCGCGACGTGCAGGCGCCGCCGGACGTCACGATCATGACCAACGAGTGCGCGGCGTCGGACACGGACGGCGATCGCTTCGGAACGCACGCGAGCTGCATGCAGCGCGACTGCGATGATCGAAATCCCGCGATTCATCCAGGCGCGCCCGAGGCGTGCAATCGCATCGACGACGACTGCGACGGGATGACGGACGAAGAGCTCGGCGAGGGAACGTGCGGGATGGGCGCGTGCCGTCGCACCGTTCCGTACTGCGTCAACGGAGCGCTGCAGGCGTGCTCCGCGGGCATGCCCGCGATGGAGACCTGCAATGGGATGGACGACGACTGCGACGGAATGGTGGACGAAGACGTCGCTGGCGCTGCGAGCTGCGGGATGGGCGCGTGTCGTCGCACCGCGAGCTGCATGGGCGGGATGATGGCCGCGTGCGTTCCGGGCGCGCCCGCGATGGAGACGTGCAACGGGCAGGACGACGACTGCGACGGCGAGACCGACGAGGGCTTTCGCGCGAGCGTCGTCAACAGCACGTACACCACGCTCGCGACGCGCCACGATGGTTGCAACCAGGCGACGCGCATCGGCGGCGCATGCAACGCGGCGATCCATCGCTTCTGCGCGGGCCGCAGCTGCGCGCAGTCGGGCTTCGGCCCCCTCGAAAACTCTGGCGACACCTCGGTGGTCGCGTGCGTGGTGAGCGACTTCGTTCGAAGCGTTCCATACGCGGCGCTGACGATGCAGCACCCGGGGTGTTCTGCGTCGACCGAGCGCATCGGCATGCAGTGCAACGCCGCGATCCATAGGTACTGCGCGTCGATGGGCTACGCGACGGGCTTCGGTCCCGCCGAGCAGGGGCCGGACGCGGCGACCATCGTGTGCCTCCGCGCCCCCGGCGCGCAGTCGGTCTCGACGACGTACACCGAGCTCGCGATGCGCCACTCCGGCTGCACGCAAGCGACGCGCATCGGCAGCGACTGCAACGCGGCGATCAGCAGGTTCTGCAGCGCGCGCGGCTTCGCAACGGGCTACGGGCCCCTCGAAAACTCCGGCGACACCGTGGTCGTCGCCTGCGTGCGACCCTGAACAGGGGCGCCCCTCGAACACTCCGATCACACTGGGATCGACCCAAAGCCCGATCGACGTCCTATCCTTCGCACGCCTCGGGCTCCCTATGCGTCGATCGTCAGTCCTTCGTCTGTGCTCCTCTGCCCTCCTGCTCGTGACCGTCGCGCTCCCTGGCTGCGTGTCCAACGCTGGAATGCTCATCGCGCAGGGTCTGCCGTCGTACAACGAGAGCGCCGCGCTCGCGGTGAACCAGCAGCTCCTGCTGAACCTCGTGCGGCTGCGCTATCGCGACACGCCGTTCTTCTTGGAGCTCGGGACGCTCAGCGCTCAGCAGACGACGAGCGTCAACGCGACGCTGGGCGGCGCCGCGTCCGCGCTCCCCGCTGCGCCGGCGGGCAGCATCAACGCTGGCATCGGCGCGACGTTTAGCGCCACGCCGACGGCGATCTTCACGCCGCTGCAAGGGGAGGCGTTTGTCCGCCGACTGCTCGCGCCCATTCCGGTGACCGCTGTGATGGCGCTCGCGCAGTCTGGATGGAGCGTGGCCCGCGTGATCTCGCTGCTGGTCGAGCAGATCGGCCCGCTCGAAAACGCAGCCTCGGCGTCGGGACCCACGCCCGACACGGCGCCGACGTTCGAGTCGTTTCGCGGCTTCGCTCGGGACCTGCGGGCGCTACAGCTCGCGGGAGCGCTGCAGTTCGGCGTCACCGCGAACGCCACGCCGGGAGCGAGCCCGCTGCCGGCGATCGCCTTCACTGAGACGCCCGGCGTGCGGGACGCGGCTGCTCGCGTGCGAAACACCCTCGGGTTGACGACGGGGTCTGGAGTGTTGCCGCTGCTCTCGGACGCGGGACTCGAGCCTCCGGAGGTGGGGCTCCGCGTGCGCACGCGATCGCTGCTCGGCGCGCTGTTTCTGCTCTCTCACTCGGTGCGGCCACCAGAGCGCCACGTGCGCGCCGGGCTCGTCACGGTCACTCGTCGAGACAACGGCGCCGTCTTCGACTGGAACGACGCGCTCGCCGGGCTCATGCGCATCGAGTGCTCGCCCGCGGAGCCCTCCGACGCCTTCGTCCGCGTTCAGTATCGCGGGCACTGGTTTTTTCTCAGGGACAACGACCTCGAGAGCAAGTCGACGTTCATGCTGCTCTCGGAGGTGTTCAGCATGCAGGCGGGCAGCTCGAACGCGATCGCGCCCGCCCTCACGCTCCCGCTGGGGCGTTGAGCGCGCATCGAGTTCTCCGGTGACGAGCACTGCGATGGCGTCGCAAAAGGCGGCCGATGGTCGCGAGCGGTCCGTGGTGCGAGGGGCCGGTAAACCCCTTCGGGGTCAACGCTTGACGTCCGGTCGTGTGGCGCGTTCACAATGACCATGACGCACGGAGTTTCGGAGGCAACCGTATGTACGACAAGATCATGGGTGAGATTCGCGACCACGCATTCTACCGCGAGAACTTCCCGAACGACGGTCAGCGCTTCGTCGCATGGTACCTGCATCGCGTGTTGCTCCTCGACATGCACGCGACCAAGGCTGCCATTACGGACGGCCAGAACGACAAGCAGATCGACGCGATCGTCGTCGAAGACGGGGAGGACCGGCGCATCCGCGTGATCCAGGGCAAGTTCGTCAATCCCGGCGCGATCGACGCGGTGCCACTCCGCGAGGTGCTGGCAGCTTGGACACGCTTGAAGGACCTGCCGCGGCTCCAGGTGGAGTGCTCTGGCAAGCTTGCCGAGCGTCTCGAGGCCATGCGCGTCGCGCTCGATGACGACTACGATGTGCAGTTCGAGCTCCTCACGACCGGGCACCTCACGCAGGCGGCGGAGACCGACTTCGACGCCTTCAAAGCAACGATGAGCGATGACAGCGACTTCAACGCTGGACTTACGCTCGTCGACTCCGCGCTCCTGGAGACGAGACTGTCCGAGGCAGAACAGCGCGACCTGCCCGAGCTCGCATGCGAGATCCAACTCGACCCCAACCGAGCGCTCGTGAGCGACGAAGCGAACGTCCGGGTAATCATCGCGATGTTGCCGATCGAACGCTGTCTGAAGCTGCCAGGCATCGTCGATGGCAAGCTGTTTCGGCGAAACGTCCGACAGAGCCTCGGCCTCAGTAACAAGGTCAACAAGGCCTTGCGTAGCACTCTCACGAGCGCAGAGAAGGCGCCGTATTTCTTTTTCTTCCACAACGGCATTACGGCACTGTGCCGGAGTTTCTCGCTCTCGGAGGACCGCCGCACTCTCAAGGTGCAAGGGCTCTCGGTGGTGAATGGCTGCCAGTCACTCTCGACGATCTACGCGACGTCGGGCAAGGTCGCGCAGAAGTCGGGGTCGGTGCTCTTCAGGGTCTACGAGATCCCACAGCTCGACCTTGGCGACGCAATCAGCATCAACACGAACTCACAGAGCGCAGTCAAGCCGCGCGATCTGCGCAGCAACGACAAGTCGATGCGCTCCATTAAGAAGCGCTACCAAGACGGCGTACCTGGCGGCTACTTCATCACGAAACGCGGCGAGGTGCGGCCCGCGGACAAGGAAGCGGCGAAGTGCGTCGATGCCACCGACTATGCGCGCATGGTCGTGTCTTGGCAGTGCCAGCGCCCCAACCTCGCGTCGAACGAGAAGAAGCTGTTCGACGAGCATTACAAGACGCTCTTTCACCCCGAACTCGACGCACAATCGATCCTCGCCCTTCGCATGTGGGTCAACGAGATCGACAAGCACTGGGAGACACTCGACATCAACGAAGCAATCAAGGCCGTGCGTGGCTCGGCGCGGTTCCACATGCTGTTCGCTGTCTCGCAGCTCATCGCCCAGGCGAGCAACCAGTCTGACAAAGTGCCGCTGCCAGCAGCGACGACGGGCGCGCTCCAGTACGCCCCGATGGTGCTTGCTCAAGCGAAGCAGTGCCTCAACCAAGCGCTCCAGCAAGCTATGGCCCAGTCCGCTGCCGCGGGGAAAGTATTCAGTCCGCAGAACTGGCTCAAGGGCAAGGGGGCGATCGCCGACGAGCAACTCGTCGCGGGCACGATCGTGAACGTGCTGAAAAACATGGGAGGTCCTGAGCTCGCACCGGTGATGGCGAGCCTCACGCTGCCGGCGGCCAAGTTCTCGTTCCGCTGGACGGCCGAGTAGCACGCCAGCGCTTCGACTTACTTGCCTCTGCGCAACTCCGAATCGACCGAAAGGGCAGAGGTCGATCGAGCCGCGAGGCGCGTCTTGCTCGGCGCACACACGGTCGGCCAATCAGTTCAACGCGCGCTCACTTGGTTGGTGCTCCCTCTCTCCCCATCATCCGCCGACGCTGGTAGCGTGCCGTCTCGATGGCGCAGCCGTGGAGGGCACCGCGCCCAGGAGGACGTACGATGGGAAGGACCAAGAAAGACGACGGCGACTCGAAGAGCGCCGAGGAGACTGTCTCTGCGATCGACGCCGGAGGGGAAGAGAAGAGCGGCTCCGACGGGCTCACGCCCAAGGACGTTCGCTTTCTCGATAAGGTCTCGCGGCTGCTCATTGGGCTCGCGGGCCGCAAGAACTTCGCGCGCGCGTCGCTCTACGGGTACAGCGTCGAGCAGCACCGCGAGGGCTGGCAGCTCTATCGCACGGCGATGGGCGAAAACATCCCGCTCGATCACCTCGTTCCAACCTTGCCGGTGAGCCCCGACGCCGCCCAGAACCTGTTGCTCAAGCTCGACAAGTTCGAGAACCGCTGGTTTCCCACCACGCGGAGCGTGATTCGACGCTTCGCGCCGAAGCGAAGCAAGGACGCGAGCGACAACGAGCCGACGCCGCTCGAGCTCGCGTTCTTCGACAAGCTCGAACAAAAGCCGCTGGGACCCGCCGTCATCGGTTCGGTCACATTGTTCGTCGAACGCGTCGCGGGACTCGACACGAGCGACGTCCCAGGCGCCAAGAAGGTTCGCGCGGTCCTCGCAGAACGAGGGCTCACCAACGACGCGCTCGACGAAGTACGCAAGCTCCTCACGCAGGCCGCCACGCCCACGACGACGTCGAGCAAAGAGAAAGTGACCGCTGAAGCCGCAGCGAAGAGCGAGGCCGAGCGACGCGACGAACAGCGCGCGGCGCTGGCAGCGTTGCGCAAGTGGCGCGAGGATTGGCGCACGACGCTCGCGGAAGCGTTCACCTACAACACCAAGGTCGAGCTCGGCCTGCTCGCGGTGAAGGGTCGAAAGAAGTCCGACGACGGCGCGGACGACGAAGAAACCGAAGAGTAACGGGTTCGCTGGGGGGCTCGGACCGGTCTACATGGGGGTCGCGAACGGGTCTGCAGGCCGTCCGACACCGCGCGCGTGGCGGTCGGATACCACCGCGATGATGTCTGTGACCGACGCGACAGGGGTCCGACACCAATCGCGACGGTGGGACGACCAGTGAGCGACCGAAGACCGCGCGTCAACGGGCAACGCCGCGAGCGACGAGCTGGAGCGTGGCGCAAAGAAAAAGGCCGACGGCAAGGTAGGCGTGGGGGGGGGACCGCCTCGGGCTCACCGTCGGCCCGACGAGAGAGCTACCACGGTGGGCGCAGAGCGCAAGCGGGCGCGAGACCAAGCACCAGCGTCAGCGAGACACAGCACCCCTGCGATGTGCCATGCTTCATCCACGCGATACGGGATCGCGTCTCGCGGAATGGGCACGAGAGTCCGCGTGTTGCAGATCTATCGACGACCGACGCCTTCGACGCATCAGCGCCATGAGCCCGATCCCAGACTTCGACATCAACGGGGTGCTGCCTCCGTTCACCGGGTCGCCCGCAGCCACCGCGAACCGATCACCGTATCGCGCCACGTTGGTCGAGTTCGTCACGCGCTTCGCGACCACGCCCGCGCGGCGCGGACTGCTCCGCGGGCTACTCGAACTCCGGCGCGAGCTACGAAACGCGGGGATCACAGAGGGCTTCCAGTGGTTGGATGGCAGCTTCGTCGAAGATGTCGAAGGGCACCATGAGCGGAATCCCGGCGACATCGACGTGGTGACGTTTGTCGTGCCGCCAAGCGAGATGCGCGGTGACGCATGGGACCGCTTTGCTCGTTCTCGCTTGGACCTCTTCGATCGTCGCCTAACCAAGCCGCGGTTTTCGTGTGATGCGTTCTACGTCTCCCTTACGCCCAGCGACCCCCGAACGTTGGTGAGTTTCACAGCGTATTGGTTTGCTCTGTTCTCTCACCGACGAGACGCCATTTGGAAAGGGCTCGTTGAGGTTCCGCTCGATGGACTGGACGACGACCAAGCCGCGTGGAACGTGTTGGAGTCGAAGAACGAGCCATGAGCAACCAGCGCGAGATCGAACAACTCCACGCTGAGCTCGGCGCAATCGACGCTCTCCTCGCAGAGTTGCCGGAGGAAGGCAGCGCGCTCGAACGTCTCGGGCTCGAATCGAGAAGAGACGAACTCGCCGAGCAACTTCGCGTACTTCAGGCTCACAGCAGCACGCGAGCCGCGCCGGCTACAGTGAGCCTTGTGTTCGGCGGAAAACCCGTTATCGGTGACTCCGCGATCGACGCGCGGTTCGCGGCTGATCGCCTCCGCGACTATCAAGAGCTCATCGCGCTGATCCACGCCGATCGGCTCGGTTCACTCCGCGCGCGTGGGGCCGTCCCGCACCGTGACGACACACGCTTGGTCGTCACGGGTATCGAGCACGGCTGCTTCGGATTCCGGCTCGAAGAGCAGGCTGGTTCGCTCGCGGGAACCAACACCGGCATCGCCGACGACATCAACACGCTGAGCCAATTGCTGGAAGGCGCTGCCACCTCCGAGCCAGAGTTTCTCGCTCTCGCCTCCACGTTGAGTTCCCGCGTCCTTGCGAAGCTCACGAACTTCTTCGGCGACATGGACGACAGCTCGGCGACGATTTCAATCGAAGCGCCAGCGCAAATCGTGAGCCTAAATCGTGCGCAAATGCGTAAGGCACGAAGCACGACAGAACATACCACTGTTGAGCAACGCGAGATCGATGGACTACGTGTGGTGGGTGCGGGCCCACGCGAAACGGCAACAGGAAGCGTCTCCGTCGCATTTCGACACGCCGTTTCAGGCCGCATGGAGATGAGCGTAGCGTCCGTGGTGGGAGTGCTCAGCGAAGCAGAGCGCGAACAGATCGGTGCGACGTTCGGCAAGGCACTCGAGCTCGACGTCGGCGTTACGATCGCGACCGCCAACGGCAAGACTCGATCTTCGTATGAGTACCGCTGGCATGCGCAGAGCCCCTTCAACAAGTGGTTCGATCGACTGAGAGCGCTGCAATCGTCGAACAAAGAACTCGCAGCAGAGCCGAGCGCGGCGTCGATGGATGCGGCGTTTATCGCCGCGCGCGACGTGCTCGAACGCCTCTGGCTCCATCACCTCGACGCCGTGGAATCGATCCATCTCGACGCCGACGGAGGGGTCGGGATCTATCTCGGAGAGCCAACGAAGCGCTACATCGTTCTGCTCTGTGACCTCGACGGAAGCGTCGGGGTGCTCTGCACGGAGCGCGGCGGAGAGAGCACGGCCTGGGACATCCCTGCCGAGCGTGCGGCTACCGACAGCTTGGAGCCGCACGTTCAGCGCATGGCGACGTTTCTGAAGGGGGAATCATGAGCGTCCGTCCGATCGATGAGCCCATTCCCGGCGACGAACTCCTCTATCGCTCGGTCGCGGATGCGGACGTCGTCGATGGCGTTCTCCGCGAGACCGCGGTCGACCTTCAGGGGATGTCCGTGTTTCGGCAGAAGTACTGCCCAACAGCAGACGACGCACTTCAACGAAGCAAAGCCGCGGGGAGAACCCACCACTCGGGCGTGGTCGAGACGAAGCCGTCGCTGTTTTCTGAGCCTGTGAGTCTCAACAACAACACACAATGGGAGGCCTTCGCTGTCGACGCGCCCAGCGAGACCGAAGACGTCGCGCATGCCGAGATTCGAACGCGTCGTGAAGGTGACCCCAGCCGCGAAGCCGACAAGCCCAAGAGCGCCAGCGCGAAGCTCCAGCTCAAGCACTGGCTCGCAGCCAAGATGCGCGTCGCCCTGCCACCATCGCCCCCCTGAAGCGCTGCTTCGCCCACCGCCCTCGACCACACGCGCGACACACACGTCCCACCTGCGCGAAGCTTGCGGTCACGCGCCGATGGCACGAACATCCCGCTCGTGAAAGAGACGCTAACCGCGGAGCAGACCGCGAGTTTTCTGGGGACCCTGGACATCGATCGCCTTCGCAAGCTGGCGAAGAAGCTGAAGCTCACCGTCGCCGATCAGCGCTCGCGCGCGTCGTTGACCGAAGCGCTCATCGAAGCACCTCGGCGCACGCTGGTCGAAGCGCTGGTGTTGGACGAGCTGCGCGACTTCAGCGCGGCCGTCGGCGGCGCACGCGAGGGATCCAAGCCCAAGCTCGTCCAGCGCGTGCTGCACGCGGCGCAGCGGCCTGCCGCCAATCCGCGCGCGTCGGACGGCGCTCCCGCGGCTGGCAACGACGTGAAGGCCGCTCTCCAGCGGTTCTCGCTCGAAGGGCCGGGGATCACGGGCCGCGACGCGCAGGGGCGCTTCGTCCGCGCGTTTCTCTCGTGCTTCGGCTGGCGCGACGGTGAGCCCCCCGGAACCGAGATCCCCGCGCCCCTCGCCACCCGTGAGCATGGCAAGCGCGTGACGCGCACGATCGCCGCGCGCTGGGCAGACCGTCGCGTGCTCATCGAAGTGGCCCCGCCCGGGACCGCGCTCGATTCTGTGTGGACCGAGCTGCTCGCGCTCTGCCTCGAGCAGCACCCTGTCCCGCACTACGCGATCGTGTCCAACCAGCACGACGTTCGCCTCTACGACCTGCAGAGCGACAACAAAGCGCCGCGGCTCGCGACGACGATCGACCAGATCGCGAAGTACAGCGAGGCCTTCGTTCCGCTCCTCGGCCCCGACTGGACGCCTGGAACAACGCTCAAGATCGTCAACGTCGGCAAGGTCTCGCGCGCGGTGGCCGACCTCGTCGCGCAGTTGTATCGCAGGCTCTCGTCGCGCTTCGAAACGCGCCGGCGCGACGTCATTCAGTTCACGCTTCAGTGCATCATCACGATGTTCGCCGAGGACATCGGGCTGCTCCCGTCGGGGCACTTCACGCGGCTGCTGTACGAGGGCGCGAAGCACCGAGACGTCGAGCGACGGCTGCGCGAGCTCTTCGCGCAGATGGCGACGCGCGACCTGCCCGAGCCGCGCACCGTGGCGTTCTTCAACGGAGGGCTCTTCACCAAGCCCGTCACGTTGCCGCTCGACGGCGAAGAGCTCACGGCGCTCACCCAAGCCGCCGAGCAAGACTGGCGCTACGTCGACCCGCACATCTTCGGCAGCGTGTTTCAGGGCATCATGGACGACGCCCAGCGGCACGCGAGCGGCGCGCACTACACCGCGCACGAAGACATCATGCGCATCGTCGGCCCGACCATCATCGAGCCCTGGCGCAAGCGCATCGCGGGCGCCAAGACGCTCGCGGAGCTGCTCGACGTACGGAGCGCGCTCTCGAAGTTTCGTGTGCTCGACCCCGCGTGCGGCAGCGGCAACTTTCTGTATGTCTCGTTCACGGAGCTCTACAGTCTCGAGACGCAGCTGCTCACCCGGATCCACGAGTTTCCCGGGCAGACCGTCGGGTGGAGCAGCGGGCTCAGCACGTTGAATTTCTACGGGCTGGACACCAACGAGTTCGCGATCGAGCTGGCGAAGGTCACGCTCAACATCGCGAAGAAGATCGCGTTCGAAGCGCGGCGGCAGAAGGTCGGGACCCACGCGACGCTGCTCGAAGTGGACCCGTCGCTGCCGCTCGACAACCTCGACCGCAACATCGTGTGCGCCGACGCGCTCTTCACCGAGTGGCCCGAGGTCGACGCCATCGTGGGTAATCCACCGTTCTTGGGCGATCGCAAGATTCGCAGCGAGCTCGGCGCCGAATACCTCGAGAAGCTGCAAACGAAATCAGGCGTCGACGGAGTCGTCGAGCTCGCGTGTCACTGGTTTCGCAAGGCGCACGATCGACTTCCGCCACAGGGACGCGCGGGGTTGGTGGGCACGAGCGGCATCCGCATTGGCAAGGCGCGCGAAGCCGCGCTCGACTACATCGTCGCGAACGGAGGGACGATCACCAACGCCGTCTCGTCGATCATCTGGCCCGGCGAAGCGGCGCTCAACGTGTCGATGGTCAATTGGATCAAAGGGCCGCTGGCGGGACCGCACACGCTCCAGATCGAAGGAGTCGCGCACCAGATCGACCGGATCGCGACGCACCTCCAATTGCATGCCGACGTCAGCAGCGCTGGCGAGATTCGGGCGAATCGCCACGGCACCAGCATGGGGGTGATCTTCGGACATGAAGCATTTCGCTCGTCGAGCGGCGGGTCGTTCCCGAGACCGGACATCGGTGCGTCAGAGTGTGTTCGTCCGGTGGCGACGGGCGATGACATGCTTCGCGGGAAGCTCGTGTTGGATCCAGACTACGGGATCTATCTTGTCGGCAAAGCAACAGACGCCGAGGCGCGCGCCGCCGGCGGCCGATCGTTCGATCATCTGAAACTCCAAGTACTTCCATTCATCAAGCAGCGCGCCGAGAATGAGGAAGGCACTCATCACTTCGCGAGGTGGCTCAAGACTTGGTGGCAACCGAGAGAGCCAGGATACGCATTTTTCTCCGCGCTCCCACCCACGCGCTACATCGCCTGCTCGAACCCCCAAGCGCGGCCGATCTTCGTGTTCTTGTCATCGCGCTTCGTCCCCACGAACACGCTCCAAGTCTTCGCCTTCGACGACGACTACAGCTTCGGCATCATCCAGTCGCAGGCGCACTGGCTCTGGGTGATCGCGAAGGGTGGCAAGGTCACAGAGCGTATTCGCTACACCAATGACGTGTGGACCACGTTTCCCTGGCCGCAGGAGGTGTCGGAGGAGGCGGTGGTCCGCGTCGCCGCGGCGGGCCGCGAGCTGCGCGCGACACGCGATCGGCTGATGACGGCGAACCGATGGACGCTCCGCGCGCTCTACCAGGCCGCAGAGGTCGAGGGATCGCACCCGCTCAAGGACGCGCAGCGCGCGCTCGACGAGGCGGTCGCAGAGGCGTACGGCATCCCGTCGGACCAGGAGCTCACGGAGTTCTTGCTGGAGCTCAATCATTGCCTCGTCGAGGACGAGGCCGCGGGGCGAGCGATCGCGGGGCCGGGCCTGCCTCCGGGCTTCGATCGCAAAGACCCTCGCTGGAACAGCGACGATTGCATTCAACCTCCCTCTGTCTCGGAGTCCTGATCGATGTCGCAGACCATTGCTCGACACCCCGCGCTCGCGGCGCTGTGGGACGCTTCGAAGAACGCAGACGACCCGACGAAGCTGCTCGTCACCAGCTACAAGACCGTGTGGTGGGCGTGTCCGAAGGGGCACTCGTTCGAGCGCAAGCCGCACCTGTTCGTGCGCGACCCGGTGTGCCCGCAGTGCAAGGTCGCGGGCGGGGGCGGGTCGCTCGCCGACAAGAAGCCTCACCTCAGCGCGATCTGGCATCGCGAGAAGAACGGCGCGCTCACGCTCGCGACGGTGGACGCGATGTCCGCCGCCCCGTGCTGGTGGCGCTGCACAGAGGGGCACGAGTTTCAGCGGGCGCCGTTGCAGATGCTCCGCGACTCATCGTGCCCGACGTGCGCGCTCGCGAAGACCTCGCTCGCCGTCACGCACCCCACGATCGCTGCCGAGTGGAACGCCAAGCGCAACGACGGCGTCACGCCCTCGACGGTCGACGCGGACCACATCATGACCGCGTGGTGGACGTGCTCGAAGGGGCACGACTTTCAAGCGACGGTGCGCTCGCGCACCAAGAGCAACGCCCGTTGCCCCACGTGTTACGCGGGCTGGTCGGTCGAGCACATCCGCGAGTTCGTGAAGTCGCTCATCGAGCACATCAACGCCTTCGACCCGAGCGAGATGTTCGCGCTCGCCATGCAGGGCGGACTGCTGAAGGACAACGAGTCGAGGCCGTTCGTCCGCGCGCTCACGGGAGGCAAGTTTCCCGTCGGCGAGCTCGAGAAGTTCATGCGCGACGAGCCCTCGATGGTCGACGGCTACCTCGGTACGAAGAGCGCCGACCCGCACGCCGTCGGTCCCTTGGAGCTGAAGCCCGACGAAGCCACCGGCGCGAAACCCGAGAAGCCCCTCGACCCGTACGCGCTTCCTGCGGCGCGTGCGCCCGAAGACGCCAACAAGATCGACGTCGACGTCAGCACCGAGGTCGACGTGCATGGCGCGCCCGCAGCAAACAACGACACGACGCTCCCCGTGGTCACCACGAAAGAAGCGCTCGACGCGCTCGAGAGCGACCTCGTCGCGAGCGCCGACGCCGAGACCGTGAAGTTCTTGCTCGACAGCGCGAAGGCCAAGCTCTGGCGCCACGCGTACAAGAACCCCAAGGAAGCGCGCGAACACGCCGCGAACTTTCAGGGTGACGTGTACTCGACGCTGGTCCGCGACCGGTTCATCGCGGAGTTCGACGGGGCGCAGGCGCTCGAACTGCCGAAGGGCTACTCGTTTCGCTTCGAGCCCGGCGGCCCGATCGTCGCGCCCAACCTGATGCAGCGCCGCGTGGCGGTCAGCCTCAAAGACACGCGTCGCTTCGGAAACTGGTCGGGCATGGGCGCGGGCAAGACGCTGAGCGCCATCCTCTCGACGCGCGTCACCAACGCGAACCTGTCCGTGATTTGCTGCCCCAACGCGGTGGTCGAAAACTGGGCGCGCGAGATCAAGAAGGCGTTTCCCGCGAGCGAGGTCGAGAGCAAAACATGGACGCCGAAGTGGACCGATCAAGCGGCGCCGCACTACCTCGTGCTCAACTACGAGCAGTTTCAGCAGCCCGACTCCGAGTCGCGGCTCGTGGCGTTTTTGGATTCGAGCACCGTGGACTTCATCGTCATCGACGAGATCCACTTCACGAAGCAGCGCGAGGCGGGCGACCTCATGAGCAAGCGCAAGCGCCTCGTGCAAGGGCTCGTCCTCGAATCGGGCAAGAAGAACGCTGACCTCTGCGTGCTGGGCATGTCCGGGACGCCCGTGATCAACACCCTCCAAGAGGGCAAGAGCCTCGTCGAAATGGTCACCGGGCACAGGCACGACGACCTCGACGTGTCTCCCACGGTGCAGAACTGCATGCGGCTCTACCAGCGGCTGGTCACGCTCGGAACCCGCTGGCGCCCCGACTACGAGATCCAGCTCGACGTGAAGCGCGTCGAGATCGACTGCGCCGCGGACCTGCACGAGATCCGCGCGGTCTCGCAGGGCACGACGCTCGAGCTCGAAAAGGTCCTCACGCGCCTTCGACTGCCCACGATCCTCGAGAACATCGCGCGCGGCGAGAAGGTCCTGATCTACACGCACTTCGTCGACGAAATCGCAAAGGAGCTCTTCGACGCCGTCCGCGACGCGGGCCACGCCGCGGGCATGCTGACCGGCGACACAGGCGACGACGACCTGAAGGAGTTCTTGAAGAAGAACGGCCGCGTCGACGTGCTCGTCGCGTCGAGCCGCATCGGAACCGGCGTCGACGGCCTGCAGCGCGTGTGTCGCAAGCTGATCATCAACTGCCTGCCGTGGACCAACGCCGAGTACGAGCAGCTCATCGGGAGGCTCTACCGGCAAGGGAGCAGCTTCGATCACGTCGAGGTCATCATTCCCGTGACGTACGCCAACGTGAACGGCGAGCGCTGGTCGTACTGCGAGTCGAAGCTCAACCGCATCGAGTACAAGAAGTCCATCGCGGACGCGGCGGTGGACGGCGTCGTTCCCGACGGCAACTTGCGGACGCCCGCGCAGGCGCATCAAGACATCTTGCGCTGGCTCGGACGGCTCGAAGACGGCCAGGTCGTGAACCTCGCGCGCAAGAAGATCGTGATCCCGCTCTCGGGCGAGCCCACGGAGGTGAAGCGTCGCGTCGCGATGTACGGCGACTTCACGAAGATCAACAACCGTTGGTACATGTCGTCGAGCGACAAGACCCACGCTCGACTCGAGGTCAACGCCGAGGAGTGGGCGCACTACCACACGCTCTACCGCGAGGCCCGGCAGAGCTGGACGGTGATCCCGTTCGAAGAAGAGATCCGATGGCTCGAACAGCGTGACCCGCTCATCGTGGGAGACTTCGGCTGCGGCGAGGCCATCATCGCCGAGCGTATGGGATCGAAGCACGAGGTGCGCAGCTTCGATCACGTCGCAGTGAACCCCACCGTCACCGCGTGCGACCTCGCTGCGGTGCCGATGGGCGACGGGGAGTTGGACGTCGCGATCTTCTGCCTGTCGCTCATGGGCTCGAACTTCACCGACTACCTACGAGAGGCGCACCGCTGCCTGCGGCTCGACGGTCGGCTGCACATCTGGGAGTCCGCGAACTACTTCGACGACGTCGACGCGTTTCGCGCTGGCCTCGCGAAGCTCGGCTTCGACGTGACCGAACCCCAGCGGCACGGCGCGTTTATCTGCATTCGCGCGCTGAAATCGACGAAGACCGCGATGCCCGGCGTGGTGATCCCGTTTCGGGGCAAATCTTAGAGCGCGACGTCGCGTGCGAACCGCGTCGACCGACGAGCTTCGTCGACTGAAATAGTCTGAGCCTTTCCGTCCTGGAGCGCGCTAACGTCAAACGCTGTGAAGGCACCGCCGAGCGGCGGTGAGTGCTCTGTGCGGGAAGGTCGACACCACCAACGGTCGTGACCGAAGCTAAGGGGTACCGATTGACAGCGGTATTGGAGGTTGCGGCAGGATGAGAGAGGCTTTGATGGAAGTGGTACATGCGAGGCAAGCGTAGAACTGCTCGCCACGCGACGCGCTTGCAAACGAGGCCCTCTCGAGCTCCGCGGAGATGAGGTCAACCCAGAGAACTGAAGCTGGGGGCAGGAGCGTGTTGTCCGTGCGCCGCGAAGAGCGCAGCGCTGCGCTCGTCGCACCGCTCTCCCTCGCCCATACTCTCTCCCGGAAGAGCCCATTTCGCCGTGTCTCCCTGCGCGCTCAGCGCGCGAGACTCCAGAAACACTCCAGACCTATCTCTCGTCCGTCGATCTTCGCGTACTCACACCCGAAGCGCCGCTGGGGAGTCGGTCCACATTGCCTCGTCGCTTGAGCGCCGCGCGCCTCGGTGGGACGCGGATGTCTCCGCTGCGCGCAATCCGCGGTCCGCCGCGGTGTTGCTGGTGGTGCGCCTCGTTCGCCGCGACGCTCCGCGCGCTCGTGCGCGAGCACGTTCTTCTGTGACTGCTCGCCGAACATCGCTTGCACCCCGCACCCGTGTCGGTCAGCTCATCGGACACACACGAAATCGAAGCGCGCGGCTCGCCCGCGCAGCGCGTTCGACACATCACCGACCCTCCCTTTGACACCGTCGGCGCGATGGCCCTCGATGACTTTCTCTCGATCAACGAGCGCTACTAGCTCGCCGCCTCCATCGACGTCGTGTTGGCTTCTCCCACGTTTTCGAGTCGGAGCCCCGCTGCCCCGGCTACCGCTGCGGCGGAGCGGCTTCGAGCACCGTCGCACCGGCCTCGTCCGACTGCACGAGGATCGCGAACCGCGTGGTCGAATCCAGATCGCTCGTCGACACCGAGGCGTAGTCGAAGCGCCCTCGCAGGTCCGTGTACCCGTCTTTGAAGAAGCTCACTGTGCCGTCGCTCGACCGCGCGAAGACCTTCACGTACGTCGCAGGCAACGCGCGCTGCGTCGAGGCGCGCAGGACGCGAAGCTGCCCGAACGCCGCGGTCACCTCGACGCTCAGGTCGTGCGCGTACCACGCGATCGCCTTGCGCGCCGCCCGCGCGCGCACCTCGATCACCAGGTTGCCCCGCGCGAACTCCGCGGGCAGCGACACGCTCGTGCGCCCGTCCCCGTCGAGCGCGACTCGCTGCGAGTACCCAGGAGAAATCCAGCTGAATCGCTCGATGTCGCCCTGCACGAACGGCTGTCGCGAGAAGAGCAGCTCGACGTCCATGCGGTAGAGCCGCAGCTCGCACTCGCGCACGTTGCGGTGCTGAATGTGCGCCGTCCCCGCTTCGATCGTCAGGTCGAGCGACGGCTCTGCAGCGGCGCTGGCCGCGAGGCGGGGCTCGCGCTTCTCTCCGTCCGAGACGGTCGCCGCGGGGCCTCGCTCGGCCTCGTCGAGCGCCGCGACGAGCTCTGCGAAGCGCTGGCGCCAGCGGTCGACGGGGTAGGCGACCCACGGCGTCGCGAGCGCGCGGGCCCCGGCGAGGTCGCCGAGCGAGCAGCGAGCGTACGCGCGCAGGTAGTCGTAGGCGACGCGGGCGGTCACGCGCTCGTCTCGAACGCGATCGAGCGCGGCGATCGCCTCGTCGAAGCGGTCTTGCGCGAACAGATAGTGCGCGAGCGAGAGCAGGTCGTCGTCGGACACCTCGGCCCGGTGCGCGAGCGTCTCGATGAAGCGAGTGTACTGCGCGGCGAGCCCGGCGTTGAGCACGCGCGTGCGCGCTCCGACGCGGTGAGCGCGGGCGTTGATGAGCGGAGCGTACTCGAGGTGTTCGTGCCAGCCTCGCTCGACGGGGTCGAGCTCGATCATCGCGCGGTCGAGCGCAGGGCGCGCGGGGGCGATGTAGCTGCTCTGGTGGCGTAGCCAGGCGCGGGCGCGGTCTGCGTCGCGGTGGACGAGCGCGTACGCCCACAGGCGCTCGTCGAAATGCAGCCGCGATTCGAGCAGCGAAATCACAGCGTCGAAGGCCTCTCGCTCGCGCATCCGCCACGCGATGCGGCCGAGGTCGATCCGGCCGAGGTTGTGCTCGCGCAGGTGCAAGAGCAGCGCGTCGAGCGAGCCGTGCTGCGAGAGGTGATCCCAGCTCGTGACGTCGCTGCGGTCGATCGAGCGCACGACGTCGAGCTGCGCGCCCTCTGCGCACGCGACGAGCTGCGCGCCCGCTGAGACGTGCGCGCCGAAGTGCGAGAAGCGCCCCTCGCGCGGGAAGTAGAACGCATACTCGACGGACTCGGTCGCGTACGCCGCGAGCCACAGGCGCGTCGAGCGCGTGAAGAACCCTCGCGAGACGGGGAGGGCTCCGCGCGGGATCTGCCGCAGCAAATCCAGCGCTCGCTCGCTGCTGGTGGGGTTGCTCACGACCACGCGGCAGACGTACGCGACGCCGACGAGCATCGGGCCGGTGACGTATTTGTCTCGTCGGACGTTGCCGACGTACTCGTCCCGGTCGTTGTCGCGCAGGTAGCGTTGGCCGATGAGGATCGGGTCGGCGCTTGTCGCGCCATCGAGCGAGGCGTGCACGATGCGCGTGCTCGCGGCGAGGGCGTGGCTGCGCACGGTGACTGTGTAGCGGACGTCGTCGAGCTGCGTCTCGTGCGCGGCGGCCACGAAGGGAACGTCGAGCACGGCGATCGCGCACAGGGCCTCGGTGAAGCTCGTCGCGCACTCGGCGAAGTGCGGCGAGAGAAAGGGGCCGTCGTCGTGGCGAACCCAGTCGAGCCAGAGGCGATTGGGCTGCGCTTTCGCAGGGCCTGCGTGCTCTTCGCGCGTGCGCCACCAGTTGCTCTCGGCCCACTCTTGGGTCTTGTCCGGGGCGCGAAACAGCGGCGTGGCGCGGCGACGATCGTCGAGGTCGAGCCGCGAGCGCGGCCCGCCGCCGCCGGAGCCAACGCCAGCGCCGAAGCGATCGCCGTCGTCTGCCTCTTTTGCCATCTTCTCTTCGGCTTCTTCGGGCGCTGCGGCCTCGTCGTCCAGGTCCATCGAGGCCTCGGCGCGCGCCTGGTAGGGACCCTCGCCGCCGAACTGTCCGCCGCGTCCGCGGGGAGCGGCGTCTTCGAGGACCTCGGTGAGCTGATCGGCGGCGTCCGAGAAGGCGCCTCCTTCGAGACCGCTCGCGCCGAGGATGGTGTCGAGCAGTCGTCGTTCGTGGTCGGGGTCGGGCGGCGTGAGCTCGACGGCGTCTGCCATCCATCGGGTGAGCGCCGCGCGGGCGGGCGGGTGCGCTCGGGCCAGCAGGGCGCGCTCGATCGCGTTGAGCCGCCCGAGCGCCCAGGGCTCGAGAAAGCGCGAGAGGTCTTCGCCGAGCAGGGCGCGGTCGACGAAGGTCTTGTGGCGCTTGTTGGCGAGGTGCGGACGCACGACGGCGGCGAAGAAGTCTGGGTCTCTTCGCCACAAGAACACGTGCAGCTCGTGGCACGCGTGCTCGCTGTAGAGCGCGCGCTTGCGGGCCTCGTCGAAGGCGGGCCACTGGGTGACAAAGGCCCACTCTGCGGGGGCCGAGCTCGGCGCGAGCGCGGCGAAGGTGCGCCACAGTCCCGCGACCGAGTCGAGCAGCTCGAGCCTGGCGGTGCGCACGTCGTCGACGACGATCTCTCGCTGCGCGGGGGCGGGCTCGACCGCGCGCAGCTCGATCGCGTGCGCGTCGGCGGCGAGCGCGTGGGCGAGGCGCAGGTCGCGCGTCGCGCAGGGGCGCTCGGGCAGGGCGAACTCGAATTCGTGTGCGCCTTCGGTGTCCGCCGTGACGATGCGCGCGGTCCGCGCAGGGCCGAGGGCTTCGAGGGGAAGGCGCGCGACGCCGTCGGGCCCCACGGTCAGGTTGGCGATCAGCGCCGCGGGCTGCGCGAGAAAGTCGTACGTGCGCAGGGCGGCCTCGGCGCTCGAGTGGTCTGCGCGCGACTGCACGACGGGCTTGGCGCACGGCGGCGGCGGCGCAGACGGGGCCATCTGCGCGCGGGCGAAGGCTGCTCCTTCAGAGAGCAGCTCGCGCGCGGTGTCGGTGCTCGCGCGGGCCCACGGGTTGGACAGCAGGCTGGGCTTGTCCAGCAGGACGCCGGCGCGACGCTTGGCGTGTCTGCGCTCGATCACGTAGCGGTACTCGTCGCTGAGCTGACGATCCGAGAGAAAGGCGTTGCTCGCGGGGACGTGAGGGCGCGCGACGCTGCGCCGCAACACCGCGGCGGAGGCCGAGCGCAGCGCGGGCGTGGCGATGAAGCGGGTGCCGATCACGTGGACCCGCGTCGTGTGCGTGGCGTTCTCGACGCGGATCACCAGGGAGTCGCCGTCGATCGCCGCGCTGCGCGCGAAGGCCGGCGGGGCTCGCAGCTCGATGGTCGAGCCCGGCTGCGTCGCGAAGCCACGGGCGACGCGCGCGGAGCGCTCGGCGACGATGATCGAGGTCTGCGCGCCGCGCGGGCTGGTGCGAAGGACGTACGCGCCGGGCGCGAGGCCCTCGATGATCAAGGCGTTGTCTTCGACGCGGCACTTGCCGCTGTGGTCTTCGCGGTGCGCGCCGCCGGCGAGCGAGAAGAGCGAGAGCCCTGCGCGCTCGAAGCCGCGCGGGTTGTCGACGGCGAGCGCGACGCGCTGCCCTTCGATGCTGTGGATTTGCGCAGGGGCGATCGCCATCGGCGCGAAGGTCCACAGGCGTGTGGAGCCGCCCGCGGGCGCGACAGAGAGCCATTCGATGGCGTCGAGGGGGCCGAGCGCGACGCGGCCGTGCTCGTTGGATTGCAGCGCGACGGTGCGGCTCTCGTTGAGCCCGCGGTAGCGGAGGTAGCAGGTGAGGGGGAGGTGGGGGCGGGGTTCGCCGGACTTTCCGAGGCACTCGAGGGTGTAGCCGCTGGCTGAGCGAGAGAGGTAGAGCTCGCCGCAGTCGCTCGTGCCGTTCACGCCGTTGACGTCGAGCGAGACCGTGGCTTCGAGCGGGACGCGCTGCCCCGTGGTGAGCCGCACGGTTCCGCGCAGGGTCACGGACAAGCGCGCGAGCTCTTCGGCCACGCGCAGCTCGAGCACGGACTCGCGCTCGTCCGAGAGCGTCGGCCGCTCGTCCTTCGACGACGAGACGCCGTCGAGACGCGTGGCGGCGAGGGTGACCTGCGCGTCCTCGAGCAGCGCGATCGGCGCGAGCGCCCCTGCGTTGGTGAGCACCGCGCGCAGCAGGATTTTTGCTCGCTTCTGCGCCACGAGGGACTCTCGCTCGACGCGCGCGACCGCCGCGAGCTCGAAGCGCTCTCGCGCGAGCTCGACCTGCGCGACCTGCGCGATCGCGCCGCGCTGCAAGAGCACCGCGACCGGTCCGCTCGCGTCGCTGAAGGGCAGCGTGACGCCGCCGTCCTCGCGCGCGCTGTAGCTGCGGCCGCCCATGATGACCTGCGCGTCCGTCAGCAGCGCGCCGTCCTCGTCGAACACGTAGAGCAACGTCCCGGCGATGGTGGGCGTGGCCGTGCAGCGCAGCTGCCCCTTCACGATAAACGCCCTCGCCGCGCGGCCCGCGCCGATGAACTCGACCGCGTACACCCCTGGCGCGTCGCACTCGGGCAGCGCGATCGACGCGCGGTGCGCGAGGATGGGCGCGTGCTCGAAGCGCAGGCTGCGCTCGTGCTGGGCGATCATTCCGTCGAGGTCGATCGTCGGGTCGATGCTGCGGCCGCGGGCGAGAAAGTACGCCACGGGGTCGAGCGCGAAGACCTTGATGGTGAGCGACGAAACGTTCTTCAGCGCGAGCTCGACGGTGACGGCGGCGTCAGCGCGCGTGTGGAGCGAGTTCTGTGCGGCAATTTTCAGGCGAACCTCGTCGCGTAGGGCCGCCACCCACGCGGCGCCGAAAGGCTGCGCCCACTGCTCGGCGTCTCCGCGCCCCGCGCACAACGCCACCCGCGCGCGCAGCTCGCCGAACCACTGCGGGTCGAGCAGCGCCGCGAGCTCGTCGCCCGCGGAGTCGTCTTCGAGCAGCAGCCGCTCGCACGCCTCTCGAACGATCTCTTCCTCCCCCGCGCTCAGCGCCGGAATCGCCTGGGCCGAGAGCATCCCGTGCTCTCGCACGATCGCGTCGCTGGCGTGTCGCCCCGCGCGCTCGCGGTCCGCGTACGACGCGAGCAGCGGCAGCGACAGATAGTCGCTCAGCAACGAGCGGTCGAACCGTCCTCGCGCGCGCTCGAAGTCGATCTTCGCCAACAGCGCCCGCGCCCGATATCGATTGAACGACGGCGGCAGCGTCCGCGTGAACTCGACGACCGCGTCGATCCACGGCCCGAGCACCCCTGGCGCGTTGTTGTCCACGTGCGCTGGCGGCGCGAGCCGCGCGAGCACCGCGAGCACGTACTGCTCGTTGCCCTCGACCTTGGGCGTGCCCCGCAGGGACAAGAGCTGATCGAGCGTCAACGATTGGTGGACGCTCGCGTAGCCAAAGGACGTAGCCCGGTTCTCGACGAGCTCGATCTGCACGAGGTGCGCGAGCTCGGGCTGCCCGCTCACGGTCAGCCGCGCCACCAGCGCTTGCCGCTGCGCCGGCGACAGCTCCATGTGCCGCGCGACCAGCGCGTCGTCCGCCCACTCGTTGAAGGCGCTGAGGTCGCTCGTCCGTTGCTTGATTCGCTTGGCGATCTCTGCGGCGACGTCGAAGTCCTGGCCGAGCTCGGACGGATCGCTGTTGGCGCTCGCGGCTCGCTCTCTCTGCGCGTGCAGCGACGCGTCGCTCGTTCGTGCGATCTCGCTGGCGCACGCCGCGAAGTCCACGCCCGCCCGCAAGAGCAGCTGCCGTCGCTCGAGCCGCTGGCGCATCGCCTCCGAGTCTGATCCCGTGTGCGGCCAGCGCGAGAGCAGCGCGTCGACCGCGGGCAGATCGCCCGCGTGCTGCAAGTGGATCGCGGTCCAGTACGAGTGCTCGACGCTCCCAGCGACGAGCTTCGCCAGCGCGCGAGAACGGTCTTCGCCGAAGGCCAGCGCCTCGAGTTGCTCGATGTCCATGCGCGCGAGCACAGCACTTCGCGCGCGGTCGCGCTACGCTTGCCGACGAGCTACACGAGCGCCCCGCGCTCGCCCCGTCGAGCCGACCTGAAACCTCCGCACCCGATCGGCTTCTGCGGTCGCTCAACACTCTTTCAAGAGTCGCGCGGTAGCATCCCTCTTGCGCTCGGGCCTTCGCTGAGCGCGAAAGCAGCGCCGTCATGACCACCAACAACGCAGTCGCGTCGAAGATCCTCGTGGTCGAAGACGACGCCCCGATCGCAGCAACGCTCGTGCGCGGCCTTCGCGCGGCGGGCTTCGAGGTCGAGCTCTCGGTGCGCGGGGACCAGGCGCAAGAGCTCCCCCTCCGCAGCCGCTTCGACCTCGTCGTCCTCGACTGGAACCTCCCTGGCCTCTCGGGCGACGCGCTGCTCGCGCACTGGCGGCACCGCGTCGCGTGTCCGGTCATCGTTCTCACCGCGCGCGTCACGCTCGAAGACCGCCTGCGCGCCTTCGAGCTCGGCGCGGCGGACTACGTGTCGAAGCCATTCTTTCTCGAAGAGCTCGTCGCGCGCATCAAGGCTCGCCTCGGGCGTCGCAGCGAGGGCAGCGAAGGACGAAAGCTCTGCTTCGCCAACGTCGTGGTCGACTGCGACGCAAGGCAGACGCTCGTCGACGGCGCGGACGTTCATCTCACGCAGCACGAGCAGAACGTGCTGACCGTCCTCGTCGAGCGCGCGGATCGAGCGCTCACCCGAGCGCAGATCGCCTCCGCCGCGCTCACCGACGGCGAGGTTGACGAGCGCACCGTGGATAGCCACGTCGCGAGGCTGCGCCGAAAGCTCGGGTCCGACGCGGCGAAACACCTGCAAACCGTCTGGGGAATCGGCTATCGCTTCGTGTCCGCCCTCGAGCCCAAGCCGAGCGCCAGGTCGTGATTCGCGCGCTGCAGACCCTCCGTCGCCGCTTCGGCTTCGCGACGGCGGCCCTCGTCCTGCTCGTCGGGCTCGCGTTGATCTTCGTCGCCCTGTACTCCGTCGCGAGGCTGCGCGCCTCGCGCGTGAGCGATTTTGTTCGCGCGGTCGCCGCGGACCCGTCGAGGCTCGATTGCAGCGCGGATCCGCCGCGATTCGGCCAGCAATTGAGCGACGGATCGAGCATCTACGCCTACGATCGTCGAACGGGCGCGAGCGCCAACCGCCAGGCGCCGCCGATCGACACTGGGCTGCTCGCCGAGGTCCAGGGGGGCTCCGAGTACGCCATCAAGACCAACGTCATCCTCGGGTATGGATCGGTCGTGATCGCCGTCGATCGCCCGGCGCCGTGCGACGTGTTTCAGCTCAAGTGGCGGGCGACGAGCGAGCTTCGCGCGCGCACGACGCTCACCTTCGCGATGATCCTCGCCGTCGCGATCGCGATCGCCGTCGCAGGAGGAGGCCTGTGGGTTGTGCGTCCGCTGCTCGATCGGCTCTCGCACGCCTCGCGCCTGGCCGCGCGCGTCGGCCGCGCAGACGCGGTGATCGAGCCGGCCTCGACCGGCTCTCGCGCGGTGCACGAAGACGAGCTGACAGAGGTCGAGTCCGCGCTGCGCGACGCCCACGTTCGCATCCTCGATGATCGCGAGGAGATCGAGAGCAAGAACCGCGCGCTCGCCGAGCACCTCGCGGACGTCGCCCATGATTTGAAGACGCCCCTGTCGTCCTTGCAGCTCGAGCTCGAAGAGCTCAGCGCGAAGCTCGTCGACGCGGACCTGTCGGCGGTCGCCGCGCGCGCCCTGTCGGACGTGGTCTACATCGATTCGCTGGTGGGCAACCTGCGCGTCGCGTCGGAGATCGAAGAGGGTGATGCGGATGGCAGGGTCGCGCAGAGAATCGAGCTCGGCGCGCTCATCGAGCGCTGCGTCTCTCGGGTTCATCCGCTGGCGCGGCGCAAGTCCATCGAGCTCGCGTGCGCGCGGCCCGACGAGGCGGTGCACGCGCTCGGAGACGTGTTGCACATCGAGCGCGCGCTCATGAACCTCCTGCAAAACGCGGTCGCCCACCACGATGTGCAAGAGGGCGAGGGGCACGTGGCGGCGGTGCTCGAGCGCGACGGGGCGCGGTGGGAGCTGCGCATCGTGGATGACGGACCGGGCGTTCCGCCGACGGAGTTGCCGACGGTGGCCGAGCGGAGAAAGCGCAGCCGCAGCGGAGACGGCGAGGGCCTGGGGCTCGCGATCGTCGTCGCGGTCTGCAAGCGCGAGCGGATCGAGCTCGAGTTCTCTCGCGAACAGCCCCGCGGACTGCGGGTCACCCTGCGCGGAACGATCGACGCCCCCGCGCCCTCGCTGCCGTAGCCAACCTACGGTACACAACGGCTCGCACGATGGCCTCCCCACCAACCACGAGCGACCCCACGTCTTCGCCGATGACCTCGATCGCACAAGGAGACGCCACGAGCTTTGTGGCCGGCGCGTCGACCGATACAAGAGCGATGGACGCTCGAGCCGCCGCGGCCGCCACCGCCACCGCGATTTCGCGCTGGCTGTTGGTGTGCGCGCTGTTCGTCGCGGCGATGGTCGCCGTCGGCGGCTACACGCGCCTGTCGCACGCCGGCCTCTCGATCACCGAGTGGAAGCCGGTCACCGGCGCGCTGCCGCCCCTGTCGCACGAAGCCTGGCTCGGCGAGTACGCGAAGTACCGCGCCTCGCCGGAGTTTCAGCTGCTGCATCACTGGATGTCCCTCGAGGACTTCAAGGGGATCTACTGGATCGAGTGGAGCCATCGGCTGCTCGGGCGCGTGACGGGGTTCGTCGTTCTCCTTCCGCTCTTGTACTGGGTGGTGAAGGGAGCGTTGCGCGGACGGCGACTGGCGGCGGTGCTCGGCGTGTTCGCGCTCGGCGGATTGCAGGGTTTTCTCGGGTGGTTCATGGTCGCCAGCGGGCTCGTTCGCAACCCGTCGGTCAGTCACTTTCGCCTGACCGCGCACCTTCTGCTCGCGCTCGCGATCTTCGTCGCGCTCGTCACCATGGGCCTGCGCATCGGGGACGAGGCTCGTCCGAGCGAGCGCGTCGCGCTGCCCAGGGTGCGCTCGTTTGCGCTCGCGTCGCTCGCGAGCACGTTCGTCACGGTCACGTGGGGAGGGCTCGTGGCGGGGCTGAAAGCCGGGCTCGTGTGCGACACGTTTCCGCTCATGCACGGCTCGGTGATCCCCGCGAACCTGTTCGTCCTCTCGCCCGCTGCGTCCAACCTGGTCAACAACGGGCTCGCTGTGCAGTTCGTGCATCGCACTCTTGCGTACACGACGGCTGGCATCGTGATCGCGACGGTGGTCACCACCATGCGAACCGCTGCCGCCAGCGCATCGGTGCGCCGCGCCGCGTGGTTCTTGCTCGCGGCGGTCGTTCTGCAAGTGACGCTCGGCGCGCTGACCGTGCTCACGCACGTTCACTTGCACACCGCCCTGACGCACCAGTGCAACGCCCTGCTGGTGATCGCCGCTGCGCTGGTGCTGGCGCACCGCGCGAGCGCGCCGGCTGTCAGGTCCGCTTAAAACGCAGGCGCTGGCGATACGCGCCGCAACGTCTGACCGTTGCCGAGCTGCCCGTACCCAACCCAGCCCACGCACTGGACAGTGCCAGCGACGGTGATCACGCACGTCGCAGAGTTGCCCGCGAGGATCGAGCGAACGTTGCTCGGCGCGCTCATCGTGACGGGGCTCGTCTCGTTGACGATCGTCCCGTTTCCGAGGTTGCCCTCTTCGTTGTAGCCCCAGCAGCGAACGGATCCGTCCATCCGCCGAGCGCACACGTAATTGTTTCCGCTCGCGATGTCGACGACGTTCGCCAGCCCTGGGACCGCGGTCGGAACATGGGTATCCACCGTCGTGCCGACGCCGAGCTGCCCAAAGGCGTTGTCGCCCCAGCAGCGAACGGTCCCGTCGGTCAGGCGAGCGCAGGTCCCGTTGGCGCTCGCCACGATCTGCGCGACGTTGGTGAGGCTCGCGATGGGCGCGCCGGGCGTCGTGCTGTCCGTCGTCGGCATCGTCCCGAGCTGCCCGTTGTCGTTGTCGCCCCAGCAACGAACGGTCCCGTCCATGATCCTCGCGCAGAAGTGATCGGCGCCCGCTGCGAGCTCGACCACGTTCGTGAGACCCGTGATCGCCGCGGCAGCGACGAGGCTGTCTGTGGTCGACCCGATGCCGAGCTGGCCGTTGTCGTTGTCACCCCAGCAGCGAACTTGATTTCCTGTGACGATCGCGCAGGCGCTGTCGCCGCCCACGGCGATGCCGGTCGCGCCGCTCAGGCCCATGACCGCGACGGGCGCGCTCGAGTCCGTCGTGCCTCCGTTGCCGAGCGCCCCGTCGAGCCCGTCACCCCAGCACTGCGCGGTCCCGTCGTCGCGCAGCGCGCACGTGTGATTGATCCCGAGCCCGATCGATCGAACCGTCGCGAGCCCGCTGATCACCGTCGGGGTCGCGCGCGGCGCGAGCGCGCCGTCGCCGAGTTGGCCGTTGTCGTTGTTGCCCCAGCACGCGACGTTGCCGCTCTCGAGCACGACGCACATGTGCCCGCGAAAGATCGATCCTGCAGCGCCCGAAATCGCTCGTGACGGCAGCGCTGCGGTGCTGACGAACATGCTCTGTCTCCGCGGATCGGTCGCGAGCTGCCCTTCTTCGCCGCGGCCCCAGCAAGAGAGCGTTCCGTCATCGAGCAGCGCGCACGTGTGCGATCCGCCGCCGGTCACGCGGGTCGTCGCGCGCGGGAGCGTGACGGCGCGAGGAACGGTCTCGTCGAGCGTCGCGCCGAGCCCGAGCTGCCCGTCGAACCCGTTGCCCCAGCAGCGGAGCGCCCCACCGACAACGATCGCGCACGTGTGGGTGGCGCCGAGCCCGACGCGCGTCGCCATCGAGACCGCCGCGATTCGAAGCGGCGCACGTTGGGTGACGGTCGTGCCGTCGCCGAGCTGACCCTGCGTGTTCGACCCCCAACAAAAGAGCTCGCCGCTCGAGAGCGTCGCGCACGTGTGATTCTGTCCGGCGCCGAGGCTGCTCACCATGGTGAGGCCCGGCACGGGGCCCGGCGTGCTCACGTCGATCGTAGAGGTCCCTCCGATGCCGAGCTGCCCGTTGTCGTTGTCCCCCCAGCACTGAACGCTGTTGTCCATCAAGCGCGCGCACACGTGGTCGGCGCCAGCCGCGATCGACAGGACGTTGGTCAGCCCCGTGACCGTTGTGGGCACCTCGCTGTCTGTCGTGCCTGTCCCTCCTCGGCCGAGCTGACGGTTGAGGTTGTCGCCCCAGCAGGACACCGTGCGATCCGCGCGCAGCGCGCACACAAATAGCGAGCCGGCCTCGATTTGCGTGACGTTGGTCAAGCCCGCGATGGCGACAGGCGTCGTCGAGTCCATCGTCGTCGGAGTGCGCGCGAGCTGTAGGTTGCTGTTGTCACCCCAGCACAACACTTCGCCCGTGCGCCGCAGCGCGCAGGAGAAGTCTGTCCCCGCGACGACTTGCACAGCGTCCGTGATTCCTGCGATGCGGGCCGGAGCGTACGCGCGCTCCGCCGAGCCGATTCCGAGCTGACCCTGATCGTTCTCACCCCAGCACTCGACGGTCCCGTCCATGCGCGCCGCGCAGCTGTGAGTATTGCCCGTCGCGTGGTGCACGATCGGCGATCGCATCGGTCCGGCGTCGGGCATGGAGTCGGGCATCGAGTCGGGCATGGAGTCGGGCATCGAGTCGGGCATCGAGTCGGGCATCGAGTCGGGTGTTGCGTCGCCTCCGCTCGCGTCGACGTCCATTGGCTCGATGACATCTCCTGCGGCGCTGTCTCCCTCGTGCACTGCGCTGTCGCTCGCGTCGTCGACGACGCCGCTGTCCGAGACATCGAGGGTCGCGTCGGAGGTCACGCTCGTGTCGCGCGCATCCGCGGCAATTTCCTGAGTGTTCGCATCGCTGCCGTCGAGCGGAGTTGGGGCTGGCGAGCAATGCGCGAGCGCGAGAAGCGCCCCGGCGCCCAGCGCGAAGCGAGAGAAGGGAGCGAAGTGAGAGGTGTTCGAACGCAAGGTGATCTCCGAGCTGTGACCTGTAGGATTTCGTGTCGGTAGCCGAGGTGCGTCATCAAGCGCTTCGCGCTCCCATCGGTCCTAGCAAGTCTCCCGAGAGCCCGCTCGTAGAGCCGCGATTCCTCGATTCTTCTGCTCGGGACGTCTGCGGAGTTCTAGATCGCATGATCGCGCTGCGTCAGCGGGTGGGCTTCGACGTGGGCGCAAATCATCCCACTCGCGCACGACTTGCGGCTTGCGTACGATCCTTTGTTCTGGAGGTCATTCGATGCGGTTGTCGGATCGAAGAACGCTCGGTGTCACAGCGGTCGCAGCAGCGCTCGCGTCGCTCGTAAGCGGCGGCGAGGCTCAGGCGCAGCGCACCATCGACGAGTATCGGTACTTTCGCTCGCTCTCGATCGACCTCGTCGGCAGGATCCCGACGCGCGCCGAGATCGCTGCCTTCGAGCAGCCCGCGTTCAACGTCGAGTCGTGGATCGACATGCAGCTCGCGACCCCCGAGGCCGCCGAGCGCTTGCGACGGATCTACATGGACCGGCTGCGGCTCGAGGTGAACACGGTCGTGCAGCTCAACCCGCGAGGAAGCCTCTTGCGACGCATCCCCGTGCAGCGCGCGAACGGCACGACGGTGTGGGTGTACTACCGAATGGGGCAGCGCCGCGCCAACGTCGACATCGACGGGACGATGTGCTTCTCGCCCCGCGAGCTCGGCGTGCAGTACCCGTCCACCGGTGAGCCGCGCACACCCATGTGCAACACGCCGCGCGCGGTGTCCGACGCCGTGTTCAACGCGCGCGTGACGCGGGTCCGACCGTGGTGGCTCTACCGCGACTATCGCGCGGCCAACCCCACGCAGCGCTACAACCCTGCGACGTGGGCGACGATCGCGCCTGGGTACAACCCGGTCGAGGGGCTGCTCGAAGACGCCGCAGGCAACCCCGTCAACGACGTGTTCGTCTGCAACGAAGAAGCGGGCACCGCCGCGACCGGCCGCCCGTTCGTCGCCGGGACGCGCACGCCCACGCCAGCCACCGGCTGCGACGCTCGCCTGACCGGCGTGCCCAACACCGACAGCCTCACGACGCCGATGATGGGGCGGGCGCTCTCGTGCGAGACGCAGACCGGCTTCAACCTGTCGACCGAGTGCGGCTGCGGTCCGGGGCTCGAGCGATGCTTGCCGGGCGCGGCGATCAACAACCTCAACGCAGGCGCGATGGTCAACGGCGCGATCCGCGCGCCGATCGGCAACGAAAACGCCTTCGAGAACCGCGCGCTCACGTCCGGTGACTGGATGCGCCTGTG
The DNA here is from genome assembly GCA_001465015.1 of Deltaproteobacteria bacterium Ga0077539. GTDB lineage: Bacteria > Myxococcota_A > Polyangia > Polyangiales. The sequence goes on from LNEO01000242.1 coordinate 37,878, forward strand.
GCTCTCGCAAGAGGCCGCGTACTTCATGGACGCGATCTTTCAGGCCAATCGCGACGTGCGCGACATCGTTCGCGCGCGAGACACGTACATCAACGGTCCGCTCGCGATGTTCTATCGCAGCGAGCAACAGCAGAGCTGCTGCAACACCAACCACCTGCGCTTCGACTACACCAACCCGACGAGCTTGTTCGTGCCGGCCAACGTTCCGCCGGCGCTGCTCACGCACGACGTCGATCGGTGGGCGCGCGTGCCGGACCGAGGACCGCTCGCCTCGGGCATCCTGACGATGCCCATCTTCCTCACCAAGTACGGAACGCGCCGCGCTCGCGCGCACGTGCTCTACCAGTCTTTTATGTGCCAGGAGTTCGTCGCCGGCAACGGGACCCTCACGCCCAGCGACGAGCCGAACCTCGCGATTCGCGAGGGCTGCAGGGACTGCCACCGGGCCCTCGAGCCGATGTCCGCGTTCTTCACGCGCGTCGCGGAGAACGACTGGACGTACTTGCCAGCCTTGCAGTTTCCGCTCGACTCGACGCGCTGTCGCCTCGCGGGCGGCGCGATGGCCGTCGGGTGCAACGCCTTCTACGACCCGTCCTTCACGACGGCGACTCAGTCCTGGATGCGCGGCATCTACAACCTCACCGAGGCGCGCGCCAACGCCGAGGCCGGACCGCAAGGCATGGGCAGCTTCATCGCTGCTCAGCCGCAGTTCGCAGGGTGCTTCGTCGAGAACGTCGCCGAGAGCTTCCTCGGCAGGGACCTCAACGTCGAGGACGCCGCGCTGCGCACGCAGCTGCAGACCACCCTCTCGGGCGCGGGCTTCAGGGCGCGCGCGATGGTCCGGCAGCTTCTGCTCTCGGACGCCTACCGCCGAGCCAACAACCTCTCTTCGACCGCGTGGCGCGCAGGAGCGTCCCGATGAAAATCGCATACGAATTCAAGAGGGCTCTCGGCCGCCGCTCGCTTCTCGGCGCGGCGCTCTCGGTCGCCGTCGCCAGCGCCGCGTGTCAGGACGGGACGCGCTCGGTCGCCGACACCGGCGTTGGCGGTGGCTCTGACAGCGCGACGCCGCTGGCGGACGTGCCCGACCCGCTTCCTCCCGACGCCAACCGCGCGACGCCCATCGAGTCGATCCCTGGCCACGAGAACGTCGCGCAGGACACCACGCCCAAGCGCGGGCCTCGCATGCTGCCGGTCGAGACGTACATCCGAAGCTATCTGCAGCTCTTCGCCGGGCCGATGGCGCGCCCGACGCAGACGCCCCTGCAGGTGCAGGGCGAGATCCGCGCCCGTGACGCGACGCTCTTCGACACCTGGAACGACTACCTCGCCTCCATGGGCCTTCCCGACCACCGCGTCGACATCAACCGCAACACCCAGACGAGCCCGCTCATGCTCGCGACGCTCGAGCGCACGGGCATCGCGCTCTGCGACGTCACGGTGGCGAACGAGCTCGACGCGATGACGCCGCCGCCGATGGCCAATCGCCGGGTGTTCGCCTTCGATCAACCCGCAGGCGCGCTGGACCTCGCGGGCTTTCGAACGCGCTTCGACCTCTTGCACAGGACCTTCCTCGGGTACCCCGCGAGCCTCGCGCCAGACAACCGCGCGCAGCGCTTCTTCACGCTCTATCAATCGACGGTGGCGCGCTTCTCCGCTGCGACGGGGGCGCCCGCGACGACGTTCAGACTCAAGTCGAGCACCGGATGGGCCGCGGTTTGTTACGCGCTCATCCGTCACCCCGAATTTCAGATGTACTGAGCCAACGGAGCCAACGGAGCCAACGGAGCCAATACCATGACCCCAACGGATTCAGGACGTCGTCGGTTCTTGAAGGTGCTCGGCGCCGGCGCGGCCGCGGGCGCGACCAGCCCGATGTTCGAAGCGCTCGGGCAGATGATGCCCGGCATGGCGTCGACCGAGTTCTTCATCTTCGTCCACGCCGCGGGCGCGTGGGACATCACGGTGGGCACCGACCCACGAAATCAATTCGTCAGCATCACAGAGCCCGCAACGAGGGACACGATCGAAACGGCGGGGCTCTTTCAGTGGCGCAACGGGCCTGTGCAGCCCGGAGGCACGAGCTTTCGCTTCGTTCAGCCGACGGGCTCGAACATTCGCTTCGGCCCCGGCATCGGATTGATGGCCGAAGCTCAACGCTTCGAGCGCATGCTCGTCATCAACGGCATCGCGATGAACACCGTCTCGCACCCGGATGGGACGACCTACTCGTCCACCGGCCGAAGGCTCGCCGGCGGCAAGCCCGTCGCGCCCAGCATCGACACGATGCTCGCGAGCGAGCTCGGGACCTCGCAGCTCTTCCCCACGCTGAGCGTGCGATATCCCAGCTACTACACGGGGCCCAACCTCAGCTCGCGCGCGCTGCCGTTGCGCGTGGACGCGATCGGGGCCGTCGCTCGCTCGCTCGCCCGATCCAACCGCGCCGTCGACCGACAGACGCGCACGGCCGTCAACGAGCTGCTCCGCGAAGAGACGCGAGAGCTGATCGATCGCTCGCACTTTCCGCAGGTGTATCAGGGCATCGAGCAGCAGCTCGAGTCGCTCGAGCGCATCCACGGCAACCCCGAACTGACCAACCTGTTCTCGACGGCCGCGCTGGCGGCGAAGCCCGAGCTCGCGCCGATCTACCGGCCCATGGAACCGGGCACGACGACGGTCATGCCCTACGTCTTCGAGAACAACGTGATCCACAACGCCGCGTTCGCCGTCGAGGCGTTTCGACTCAACCTGGCGCGCTGCGTGAGCTTCTCGACGACGAGCTTCGACACGCACTTCTCGAACTACGCAGACCACCCGCTACACATGCAGGAGCTCTTCAACATGCTGGCGGGGCTCATCGACGTGCTCGGCGCGACCAATCACCCGACGGTCGCGGGGCACAAGCTCCTCGAGCACACGCACATCCTGGTGACGAGCGACTTCTGTCGCACACCACAAATCAACGTGTCCGGCGGACGCGACCACTACCCCAGCAACTCCGCGGTGATCATCTCGCCCAGGTTCAGGGGCAACATGGTCTTCGGGGCCACCGACCCGAATCAGCTGCTCTCTACGCGTCGCATGATCGGCGGCGAGCTGCGCGCGATCACGCCGGCCGACGTGCTGGCGACGTTCTTGGACGCGTTCGGCGTAGACCCGCGGCGCTTCATGCGCGACGGCGCTGTGATGCGGGAGATTCGTCGGTGACGAGAGCGATCGGTCGCCTCGCGACGCTCGCGGCGCTCCTCGGCGCCTGCGGACCGATGGAGCCCCCTGTGGGCAACGACAGCGGCGTCGCGATGGACACGGGGACGACGCCCGTCGACTCCGGGCCACCGCCGGACGTCGTGCTGCCCCCTTCGGACGGAGGCGTGCTCCCCACCGTCGCAGCGCCGCTCTTCGTCCGCTCGATCACCTTCAACAACATGATGGTGATGCTCGGCACCGTGGCGGCGGTCACCGACAACGCGGGGACGTCGGCCTTCTTTGGCTCGATGGGCATGCGGCTGCTTCGCTCGGGCGCGCTGCTCGCGTCGAACGCAGAGATCACCACCTGGCGCGCGGCGGCGACGGTCCCCGCCGTGTTGGGCACGGGAACGTGGACGATCGCCGTCGACGCGATGGGCCGCGTGCACCGCGTGCGACCCGACAACCTCTTCGAGTTCGTCGGCGATCGCTACGGCGTGGCAGGGATGTCCGTTCGCTGGGTCGCGCACGGCGGCATGAACTACGTGGGCTTCGCCTCGGACACCCACCTCTCGATCGCCGACGGGATGAACACCCGGCGCGTGATGGAGGGGCCGTTCACCGCGTTTGGCGCGAGCAACAACTTCTTTGCTGGCGTCAGCACCGACCGCGTGAAGGTCCTCGACGCCGCCACCGGTCGCTTGCGCACGTGGAACCTTCCGGGCGCCACAGCGGTGGCCGTCGACGCCATGGGCAAGCTCGTCGTGTCCGCCGGGCCCGTGCTCTGGGTCGAGGGCGCGGAGGGCGTACTTCAGGGCGTGTTTCGCGCGAGCGCGCCGATTACGTCGATGATCCGCTCGGGTCCGCGCGTGTGGTTCGTCTCGGGCCGCGAGCTCGGGACCTACGCCATGGGCCGCGTCTCGATGACCAGCAACACCATGCTCGAGATGAACTCGACGCTCTCGCCCGCGAGCATGGACGAGGTCTGGGTGCTCAGCCGCGCCGCGCCGCGCCGCTACGCAGCGGACACAGGAACGCAGACCCCCGAGGCCATCTGGCGCGCCACGATGCAGCCCGTCTACGCGACGTACTGCGCGGACTGCCACTTTCCGGGGATGGGCGGGCAGCTGCCGGACCTCTCGACGTACATGGGCTGGGACGCCAATCGCATGCGGATCCGCAACAGCGTCGTGAACATGATGGCGCCGGTGATGCCGCCGCGCGGGATGTTTCCCATGGAGCAGCGCACCGCCGTCGATATGTGGCTCATGATGCGGTGAGCTGACGACTCACGAGGGCGGGTGTCGACGGGGGGCGTAGACCCGGGGCGCGTCGGTCGCGCGCTCGCTTGCGCAGCGAGCGCTGCTACGATCGACGCCATGGACCACGACGCTCCCAGCGATCGACGATGGATTCCGTGCGGCTCTTGTCAGCGGCACGTGCGGACCAGCGAATCGCGTTGCCCATTTTGCGGGCAAGAACCGCAGATGATCGAGGTGCGCCCCGTTCGCTCGCAGGCGAGCGTGCGCGTCGCGATCGCCGCTGCGCTCGCGGGCGTGTCCGCGGCGCTGTCGGCAGACGCCGCGACCGAGCACCAACGCGACGATCGAAGCGAGGGCTACTCTCGCTGGGCGATCGCGCAGGGCGCGGCGCGGTACGGGATCGCGCCTTCTCCCCGACCAGGGACCGTGATTCGCGTGCGTCTCATCGGACATACGAGCTCGAACGCCGCCGTCGATCCCGCGATCGCTCGCAGGGTGTTTCTTCGCTCCAGCGCGATGGCGCGGTCCTGCGCAGAGATGCTCGTACGCAGCGGCGGGGACGTCCGCGTCGTGCAGGGCGTCGAAGTCGCGGCCGGGCTCATCGTCGCCCCGAACGGAGCTCCGTCCGCCGCTCAGATTCGCGTCGACGAGCGCTCGTCGCTCAACGCCGCGCAGCGAACGACGCTCGGCGCGTGCTTGAACCGCGCGTTTCTCAGGTTGAGCTTTCCCTCGAGTCAAAGTCCGATCACGGTCGACTACCGCTTTCGTTACGTCGTCGACTGATCACAAACGCTGCGCGCTCGCGTGCTGCCGCTCGCGTTCAGAGGGTGGCCATCCTCGCGAGCACGAAGCGATCGAGCCCTTCGCCTTCGGCAGCCATTTCCCAGGCCCCAACGCGCTCGAGCTCGGTCGTCACGTCCCACACCGCCGGCTCGGGAACCACCGTGTAGAGCCGCACGCCCCCGTCGCCCTTTGCGTCGCGCGAGACGCCTTCGTCCACGCGAACGCGGACGCGCGCGATGCCCGAGCCCGCTTCGAATTCGTGTGTTCCCTCTTCGACGACGATCGCCGCCGCGATCGGGCCTTCGACCCGCAGCCGTCCAGAAGGCTCGATGGTGGCTGCGCTCTCGTGCGACTCGCACCACGACGCGTATCGCTCGATCAGCCATCGCGCGCGGGCGCCCGCGCCAGGGTCCACCGGCTCGATCGCCAACACGACGGACCGCGTCGCGAGGCGCTCGGCTCGCCGTTGGATCTCCGCGCGCACGTCCTCGGCGCTCATCGCGGACACCTCGGGCGTGCTCGTCGGCGCGACCGCGACGCCCGATCCGCGCACGACCAGCTCGACCTCGCGCGGCGTCGCCGATCCCCTCGCCGCGAGCACCCGCGCGATCGGGGCGATCACCCACTGCTCGATCGCGCGCTTGAGCGGCCGCGCTCCGTAGCGCGGATCGTAGCCGAGCTTGACCAGCGTCGTGAGCACCGCGCTGCTCCCGTCGTTGCTGTCGTAGCGGACCTTCACGCCGCGGCGAAAGAGCCCCTCTCGCGCGAGCGCGCTCTCGACCGCGCGTCGCGTGATCGTGAGCACCGTCTCTTCGCTGAGCGGCGAGAACGCCACGATGTGATCGACGCGGTTCAACAGCTCGGGCCTGAAGAACTGCGCCGCCGCCGACACGTAGTGCCCGGCCATGTCCTTCGGACCCGCCGCCGCGAAGCCCATCGAGCGGTTGACCGTGTCCGCTCCCAGGTTGGACGTGAGCACCACCACGGTGTTGCGAAAGCTCACCGTGCGCCCCGAGCCATCGGTGAGGCGACCCTCGCCGAGGATCTGCAGGAGAAGATCGTGCACGCCGACGTCGGCCTTCTCGATCTCGTCGAGGAGCACCACGCCAAACGGCTGCTCTCGCACGCGGCGCGTGAGCGACCCTTGTCCGCCCGGCGCGTCGCTCGTTAGCCGAGGAGCGCTCCCCGGCGCCGCGTACTCGCTCATGTCGAAGCGCGCCACGCGGCGCTCGTCGCCGAAGAGGTAGTGGGCGAGGGACAGGGCGCTCTCGGTCTTTCCCACGCCGGTCGGGCCGAGAAACAAAAATGACCCGAGCGGTCGCGACGGGTCGGACATCCCCGTCTTCAGCGTCACGACCAGGTCGCGCAAGAGCATCAGCGCGCTGTCTTGACCGACGACCCTCGCGCGCAGTCGCGCGAGCACGTCATCTGGATCGAGCCTCACGGTTGGATCGACGAGCGCCCGCGGATAGCCCGTGCGCTCGCTGAACGCCCGCGTGACGTCGTCCGCCGTGAGCGCGCGCGGCGCGCCGCTGTCGCTCACCGACGACTGCGCGTTGGCCACCGTGGCCCGCAACAGCGGAACGCTCGCGCCCGGCAGCGCCGTTCCGTCGCCGAAACGCTCGCAAAGATCCTCGGCGCGCAAGAGCGCCTCTTCGCTGAAGCGCACGCGCTTGCCTCGCGCGATGCGCGCGGCGACCGACTCGAGCGCGCTCTTTCGCGCGCGACCCTCGAGCGGCGCGACATGAATCGCCCGAAGCGCGCGGACAAATGCAGGGTGCGTGCGCTCTGCGCGCAGCAGGTCCTCTGCGGTCGCTTCGCAGAGCACCACGAGCTCGCCCGCCTCGATCGAGGGCAGGAGGTAGCCGGGGATGTCCATGCCGCGATCGCTCTGCGCGCTGGCAAAGAGCTCGCTCAAGTCCTCGATGTGCAGGACAGCGCGTCGCGTCGCGAGCACGTCGAGCATGCGTTGAACGCGCGCTTGCCACTCGCCGAGGTAGCGCATCCCTGCCACGAGCCGCGCGCCCGAAGTGGCCCACAGCTCCATGCCGTGGAGCGGAGAGCTCTCGTCCGCTTCGATCATGCGATGCGCGAGCTCGTTGACGATGGCGCTCTTTCCGACGCCCGCGGGGCCGACGAGGACTGCGCTGGCCTTGCGTTGCGCGGTGAGCACCGAGGCGAGCGTCGAGAGCGATTCGTCTCGCGCGAAGGCCCGGTCGAGGGTCTGCGAGCGAGCCTCTCGCGTGACGTCTCGGCACGCCTCGGCGAGGGGCCCGCGCGCCCTCGGTTGTCCTCGGGCTTCGTCCTCTTCCACCGTGGGAAAATTCGGTCGAAACGTGACCGTGAGCGGCTCGACGGTCTCGTCGCCGTCGTACGCGAGCGAGAGCAGCTTGTCAGCGTCGGCCATGAAGAGCCGCTGTCGAACGATCTCTTCGACCATCGCGTCGACGTCCGCCTCGTTGGCGAGCGTGTGCCTCACGTTGAGCCGCGGGACGCGCACGACCACGCTGCCCGCTGGCGCGTCGCCCTCCGCAGGAGCGTGCACAACCGCGGTCACGCGCAGCGGAACCGGCAACAGCCGCTCTCCCTGCACCGCGCGCAGGTTCACTTCGACGCGACGAACGCGCACCTCGCGCAACGGCGGAACCGCGCGATCGAACTCCGGGTCCCGCGAGAGCAGCCGCGAGAGCACCTTCGAGAGGTCCGCGCGCGCCTCGTCCACGTCCTCGGCGAACGTCGCGAGCTCGCTGCGCCCGAGCACCTCGACGTGATACCCGAGCCCCGAGCACCTGCGCACGAAGACGTGAAAGCGCCGCTCCATCCGTGGATCGCCGAGAGAATCTCGCAATCTGTCGCCGGGCGCTACGACAACCGCGCTGTCGTCGTCCCACCTCGAGCGCCCGCGCTTCGCGCGCTCGTCAGCTATGCTCGATCGGTTCGGATGACAACGTTTCGATCGCTGATCGGCGAGACACGGTACGTCTTCGATCTGCCCGAGTTCGCGGCGATCGCTCCGTCCGCTGCGGTCGTTGCGCTCGTCGGCGCTGCGACGCTCGTGAGGACGCGCGGGCTCGCGCGCGGGCTATCGATTCCGCCTGCGTTGTCCTTCGCGGCGGTGAGCTACCTGCTGACGCGCGGATCCATCACGCTCTTCGTACGCGGATCGACATACACCGCGCTTGGGCTGTTTCCGCGGGTGTTCGACGCGCTCGCGATGCTCGCCGCAGCGACGGCACTGGCGTTTGTCTTGGGGCTCGGCGCGGCGATCGACGGGGTCGCGCGCCGCGCGCGTCTCTGGGAGTACATCGTCGTTGCGCTCGCGTTGGCGCTCTCGATTGTGTCGGGCTGCTACCTGTGGCGGACGCGATCCGCGCTCGGGTCGCCGAACGCACCGCTGCCACAGTTGCTCGGCGCGTACGCCCTTCGCGTGCAGGCGGGCGCCTCGATTCGAGCGAGCGTCGCGCTCTCGTGGCCGGCGAACACGACCTGGATCTTTCGATCCCCTGCGCGCGCCATCGACCCGGCGGAAACCGCGCGGCTACGCGCAGAGTGCTTCGAGTGCTCGCGGGAGATTTCAGGCGTCACTGTCGGGCGCGACATCGTGATGTTTCGCGCCCGCGTCGGCGCGTTCTCTGTCGAACGGATGGTGGCGTACGACGTCGAGGACGGCCGCGGAGACCCGCAATTTCCGCTGCGGGTGGGGGCTCGGTGGACCTTTCGCGAGCGGCTCGAGAGCACAACGCGCGCTGGCGGCTGGGGCATCGCGATGGCTGAGGGACTCTCGCACCTCACTCCACAGACCATGCCGAGCCAACGCTTCGGCGAGGGGCGTCGCGAGCTGCGCGTCGAGCGGAGCTTCGTCGAAGACGGCATTCGCTATTGGGAGCTGCACTCCAACGACTCTGGCGTCGAAAGGACGCTCTTGGTCTATGGTCACGACGGCACCACCTGGCGCGTCGAGCACCGACGCAACCCGTGGCAAGAGCGACATCGCTTCGTCGACCTGTACCCAAACCCGAGCGAGCCGGGCGTTGGAGCCGGTGTGATCCCGTGTCGAATTCATGGGCTCGATTTCACGCACTGCTCGAACGGAACGAACCCGCGGATTCCACGCGGTCCTGTGCGCGCGGTGCGCCGCGAGGGATCGGGGCAGGGGGCGTTCATCGCGGCCGTTACGCTCGGCGCGGTCGTCCCCGGCGCGGGACGGACGTGGGCGTTTTGTCTCGACCAGTACACGGAGGGGACCGGGGTCGAGATGCCCGTGCGGAACTTCGTCGCAGATCCTCCTCCCACAGCAGATCCGTCCGCTGAGCGAACGGTGCTCTGCGAGCCCCCCGCGCCAGTCACCGCGCCATCGTCAGGGGAGTCGACGAGAGCTCGCCCTGGCGCTCGCGTACGACGCGGGCGCACGACGGCCCCGCAGTCGCGGCGTGATCCCCTGAACGACTACGATTGAGCTGCGAAGTCACAGCTCGCTTTGCGCTGCCACCCTTCTGCGCCGTTGTCCTGCCCCCTCGTTCGCTCAGCGTGTGGTCACGCCTGGGCGCGCTTGGTGTTCGTGTTGAGCGCGGCGTCGGTGCCGAGGTCGCCCTTGTCGCCGGGGCGACGGATGCCCTTCTTGAGCAGCGTCTCGGCGACGATCTTCGCGAAGATCTCGGGGTGCTCGTCCAAGAACACGCGCGCTCCGTCGCGGCCCTGGCCCAGGCGCTCGCCCTTGTAGCTGAACCACGAGCCGGCCTTCTCGACGCATCCCGCCTCGACGGCGATGTCGAGAACGTCGCTCGACCTGGAGATTCCCTGTCCGTAGAGGATGTCGAACTCGACCTCGGTGAAGGGCGGGGCGAGCTTGTTCTTCACGACCTTCACGCGGGTGCGGTTGCCGAGGACCTTCTCGCCGTCCTTGATCTGTCCCGTGCGGCGGATGTCCATGCGCATCGACGCGTAGAACTTGAGCGCGTTGCCGCCGGTGGTGGTCTCGGGGTTGCCGTACATCACGCCGATCTTCATGCGGATCTGGTTGATGAAGATCATCATCGTGTTGGACTTGTGGACGGCGGCCGCGAGCTTGCGCAGCGCCTGGCTCATCAAGCGCGCGTGGAGGCCGGGCAGCTGATCGCCCATTTCTCCCTCGATCTCGGCCTTGGGAACGAGCGCCGCCACCGAGTCGATCACCACGAGGTCGACGGCGTTGGAGCGAACGAGGTGCTCGGCGATCTCGAGCGCCTGCTCGCCGTTGTCCGGCTGCGACACCAGGAGCTCTTCCATGTTGACGCCGAGCTTCTTGGCGTAGCTCACGTCGAGCGCGTGCTCTGCGTCGATGAAGGCCGCGACGCCGCCGAGCTTCTGCACTTCGGCGATGGCGTGCAGGGTGAGCGTGGTCTTACCCGACGACTCTGGGCCGTAGATCTCGACGATGCGTCCGCGGGGATAGCCGCCGATGCCCATCGCGATGTCGAGCGAGAGCGAGCCCGAGGGGATCACGCCGATCTCGTTCTTCGAGTTCTTTTCGCCTTCGAGGCGCATGACCGCGCCCTTGCCGAACTGCTTCTCGATCTCTGCCAGTGCTCCCTTGAGCGCCTTCGCCTTGTTCTCGTCGACCATGATCTGCTCCTTTGTCCTCTTCTCTGGACCGACCTGTCGTTCGCGCGAGCCTCGGTGCCCGCTGTGCCGTGCGACCTCGTGTCGAACCGAGAGATGCGTGATCTCGGGCGACGACGCCAGAGGGCCATATCCGTCGTTGGGGTTTCGTGAACTCGCTCGAAGTGCTGCAAAATCGCAGACGTAGTGCGTGTGACAGAGTATGTCTCTGCGTGGCAAGCTCAGGATCGCGCATGCGGATGTGACAGGGAATGTCACGGTTGCACAGAAGTTGTCCTTCTTGGCGGCGCGCTGCTACCCGGGGGATCACTCATGGGACTCGTGCGGTCACTCCGCGCGACCCGACGCTTCGCGCGGGTCGCGCTCGCCCCTGCGTGCGCGCTCGGGCTCGCGTCGCTCGCTGCTCGCGGCGCTTTTGCTAGCGCTCCGGGGACGCATCCTTCGCGCTCGGCGCTGGCGCTTCTGGCGCTGTCGATCCTGCTCGCCGGGACGCGCGCGTTTCGTCGAGCTCGCGCTCGCAAAGACGATCGCACGATCGCTCCTCTCGACGGGGGAACGGCGATGATCCTCGTCGCCACGAGCTACGTCGCCATCGGCGCGACGACGGACGGCGCGCGCGCTGCGCTGTCTGCGCTGCCCGTGGTGGCGCTGGCCGTCGCCGGAGCGCTCACCGCGCCTGCGTCCGCCGTGCTCGCGGCGCTCTTTGCGTTCTGCGCAGAGGCGATGTTCTTCTTTCGCGCGCCGGGCGCGCCGCTGTCGGTGCTGTTGCTCAAGGTGGTCGTGCTGGCGCTCGCCGCGGTGGCGCACGGCGCGATCACTCGGTCGGAGGTCGAGCGCGTCCGTCGCGCGGCGGCCAAGACCCTCGAGGCCGAGCGCGAGAGACAGAAGGAAGCGGCACGGTCGTTTCGCCTCGTCGCCGCGCCCTCGCACGCGCCGCACCCTCCCTCGGAGGACGGGCGTCGCGTGCGCTCGGGGCTCGAAGAGATCCGAGAGTCCACCGCAGGGCTGCTCGAGCTCGCGAGCAAGACCCTCGACCTGCAGACCTGCGCGATCTATTGGCTCGACCCCAAGGGAGCGACGCTGCGCCTCGTCGAGGCTGTCACCGACGCGGGCGAGATCTTCTCGAAGGAGCCGATCGCCGTGGGCGCGGGCGCCGTGGGCGGCGTCGCGGCGATGTCGCGCCCTGTGTTGCTCTCGAAGCTCCGGCCCGAGTACGGCGGGCTGACCTACTACCGCTCTGCCCACGAAGCGAAGGCGTTCGCGGGGATTCCGATTCGAGACGACAAAGAAGAGCTCCGCGGCGTGGTCGTCGCGGATCGCTCCGAGGATCGTCCGTTCGAAGAGCACGAGCAGCACGCGCTCGAGTCGCTGGCGCAGCAAGCGCTGCGGCTCGTGCGCACCGAGCGGCTCTTCGCGGCGATGGAGAAGAGCAAGGACGAGCTCGCGAAGATGCACAAGGCGTCGCGCGCCCTCGGAGACGCGCTCACAGAAGACCAGGTGCTCGACGCGGTCGCCGAGAGCTCGCGGGCCTTCGTCGACCATGATCTGTGCGTGATCACCGCGTTCGACGAGCGCGCCAGAGAGCACCGCGTTCGCTTCGCCGAGGGCGACGGCGCCGAGTCGCTCGCGGGCAAGACGTTCGCGTCGAACAAGGGCATCGCGTCCGCGGTGGTCGAGTCGCGTCACGCCGCGCCGTACCGCGGGCAGTACGACCCCAAGACCCAGGTCTTGTTCACCCGCGAGCAGCCCCTCGAGGGAATGGAGTCCGCCCTCTGCCTCCCCCTGGTCGTCCGCGATCACGCGATCGGAACGCTCACGCTCGCAGCCCGTCGTCGCGGCGCCTTTCCCGACGCCACGCGCCAGCTCCTCAGCGTGCTCGCGGGCAACGCCGCCGTCGCGCTCTCGAACGCCGCCGCCGTGCGCAGGCTCGAAGAGATGGCGACGACCGACCCGATGACGGGCCTGCTCAACAAGCGCTCGCTCGAGGCGGAGTTCGAAAAGCGCATCAAGAGCGCGGGGCGCTTCGGCCGCAAGCTCTCGGTCCTCGTCACCGACATCGACAAGTTCAAGAGCGTCAACGACACCTACGGTCACTCGACGGGCGACGTCGTGATCAAGGGCCTCGGCGCGATCCTGTCGAAGTGCAAGCGCGACACCGACGCGGTCGCGCGCTTCGGCGGCGAAGAGTTCGTGCTCGTCTGCGAAGAGACCGACACCGAGGGCGCCTACGCGCTCGCCGAGCGCATCCGCACCGAGCTCGAGAAGGCTGTCTTCGCGACGGAGATGGGGCCCCTGAAGGTCACGTGCTCGCTCGGCGTCGCAGAGTTTCCTCGGGACGGCGCGAACAAAGAAGACCTGTTTCACCGCGCCGACGAGGCGCTCTACGAGGCCAAGCGCGGCGGACGCAACCGCACGTGCATCGCGGGAAAGCGCTCGAGCAGCAGCACCCCTCCTGCCGAACCAGTCAAGCCGCAACCCGCCAAGAACGCCACGCGCTCTGCGCCCGTCGCCACGACGCGCCCGACGCAACGCCCCGAGAAGAAGCGCATCGCCGGCTGATCGATCGGCAAACTCGTCCACGCGGTCACCGTGATGTACCGTGGGACGTCTGGCATGCCTCCGCTCCTTCGTCGGTGTGTGTTCGTCTTTGCGCTCGCCTGCTCAGCGAGCGCTTCGTCCGCCGCGCAAACAGCGCCGAACGGAGATCCTCCGAGCGCCACCGCTCCGCGTCGCAGGGCCGAAGCGCAAGAGTTCTTTCGGCGCGCCACGACCGAGTACGACGCTGGGCGATTCGCCGTGGCCGCAGCGCTGTTTCGCGCCGCATTCGAGGCCGATCGCAGCAACACCGCCTATCTGTTCAACGCCGCGCGCGCCGCCGAGCGCGCCGATGACCGTCCGCAAGCGGTCTCGCACTACGAGTGGCTCTTGCGCGAGCTGCCCGAGAGCGCGGCGGACGCGAGGCGCTCGGTGCAAGAGTCGCTCGATCGTCTTCGCGCGCCGACGCCTCCGCCGGTCCGTGAGCCGCCGAGGGTCGATCCGCCGCCCACGGATCGACCTCCGGTGTCCGTGCGTCCGGTCGATCCAGCGCCTCCGCGCTTCTCCGCGGGGCCGTTCGTGCTGCTCGGAGGGAGCGCGCTCGCTTTCGGTGGAGCTGCCCTCTTCTTCGCGCTTCAACAGGGCGCCCTCGCTCGCTGCCGCCCCGGCATGATGGGCGCGATCGAGTGCAGGGAGGCCGACGAGAGCGCGGCGCGCAGCATGAATATTGGTGCCAATATTTCCCTCGGCCTCGGCGGCGGCCTCGCGGTCGCTGGCGGAGTGTGGCTGGTGATTCAGGCCACTCGACGGCTCGAGCGGCCGGCGGTGGCCGTCGTTCCGATGACCAACGGCGTCGCGGTGGGAGGTGTGTTGTGAACGCGTCGAAGCGATGGTTCGTCGTGGTTGCCGCTCTCGCGGCGAGCGGCTGCGTGCTCCCGAAGATCGATCGATGGGTCGAGGATGGGTCGCCGATGCCGGACGCTGTGATCGCAGATCGCAGCGTGGCGCCCGACGTTCCGCTCGACGCGCCCGGCGCGATCGATGTCGTCGAGCCGGACTCCACGGTGGCCTCCGACGTCCTCGACACCGGCGTTTCGACGGACGACGTCGCGCCTGTCGATGTCATGGTCGTGGACACAGGCGTTTGCGCGCCCGGTCAAGTGCGCTGCGGCGGGAGCTGCGTCTCGACGCAGTCCGACCCGACCAACTGCGGGACGTGCGGAATGCGCTGTCCGATGGCGATGCCGATGTGCTCTGCGGGAACGTGTCGATCGAACTGCGGCGCCGGCGAGACCAGCTGCGGCGCCGGCGTGTGCGCCAATCTTCAAACGAACGTCAATCACTGCGGCATGTGCGCTCGAGCGTGCACTGCTCCGTCCGGTGGGATCGTGTGCTCGATGGGAAGCTGTGGCATTTCTGGGTGCCCCGGAGGCATCGCCGACTGCGACGGGATGTTCGCCAACGGCTGCGAGGTCAACACCAACACCGACGCGAACAACTGCGGCATGTGCGGGGTTCGTTGCCCCGCTCCCATCGGAGGAACCGCCGTCTGCACGAGCGGTCGTTGCATGCCGCAGTGCCCGCCGGGGGTCGGCCTCGTGGGCTCGACCTGCGTTTCGGCCTGCGGAGCGGTGACTCGATGCTCGGGCGGAGAGTGCCCGCCCGCTTTGTGCGGTACCGCGCTCTTCGCGGTGCCTTGGTCGTCGTTGGGGTCCTGCGGGATGCCGAGCTACGGCATGGCGAGCCCAGATATGATCCGAGATTGCACGAACGCAGCGCGCGCGGCCTGCATGGCTCGCGGCTATACGCGTGGCGGTTGGGGGCCGATCGAAGCGAACTCGGTCACAGCGACGGTCGTGTGCGAGAGCGCGGTGTACACGGCGGCGCCCACGACGGGCACGATGGTTTCTGCGCTCATGGACGGCGCCCGCCGGTGTGGGCCGACTTCACAGTGGAGCAATCAGTGCACCGCTGCGATCGTCGATGCTTGTATGGGGCAAGGCGGATTCGGCGCGATCGATCTCATCGGTTCGGGCACGGTGGCGGGCGTCTGTTACCCCCCCGCGCGCACCACCCAGCTCACGATCGCCAACGACATGCTCCCCGGCACCTGCTCGATGGGAATGACCTCCGACGTCGCTCGCCGCTCGAACGCGTGCCTCAACAGCCTCGCCATGGTCTGCAGGACGATGGTCCCTGGCTCCATCGCCGGGGCGGGCCCTGTTCACAGCGAGGACGATCCGGGCTTCTCGTTCGTGTGGTGCATTCGCCCCACGCTGTGATCGCGCCGCGCTGCGCGCGTCACTACAGCGCGATGTGGCGGAGCTTCATCTGCACGTCGCTCGACCAGTGGTTGGCGAACGCGCGGACGCAGGTCGAGAGGTAGCGGACGTAGTCCGTGAAGACCTGCTCGCCCCACGTCTCGCGGATGGTCTTCTCGTTGGCCTCGAGGCGGCGGAGCCACTCGGCCGTGGTCTTGCCGTAGTGCACGCGGCGGGTCTCGAGCTTCTCGATCTCCCAGTACGGATTGACCGCGGCGACCAGCTCTTCGAGCCTCGGGTTGAGCCCGCCCGGAAAGATGATATCCGCGGTAAACGCGAGGTCTTGGAGGTCCTTTCGCGTGCGCGGGACGCGGTTGCGCAAGATCGCTTGAAAGGCGAACACGCCGCCGGGCTTCACCCAGGTCGAGAGCTTGCGAAAGTACTCGCGGTAGATGTCGATCGCGAGGCCCTGCCGCGACTGCGCGGGGCTCACGAGGTGATCGATCATCTCGATGGACTGCAGGCCGTCGTACTTCTCGCCGTCGAGGCGCGGCTCCCAGTCTTTGTAGTCGATCATCCAGAACTTCGTGTTCGGGATCTTGCGCGCGAGGCACTCTTCGAACTGCGCGGTCGAGAGCGTGATCCCGTGCGCTTCCTTGATGCCGCGCTTGGCGACGTACTCGAGGTTGGCTCCCCAGCCGCAGCCGATGTCGAGGACGGTCTTGCCCGCGTCGAGCTCGGCCCAGTCATAGAGGATGCGCGCCTTGTTTTCTTGGGCGTGCTCGAGCGAATCCTCGGGCCGCTCGTAGACGGCGGACGTGTAGTGCATCCGATCGTCCAACCACAGGCGAAAAAAGTCGTTCGAGAGGCTGTACCCGACATCGACTTCGGCTTTGGTGCTCGTCACGTCGCAACGCTCCTGCGTGAGGGAGAAGTGTGCGTGCTGTTACCTTGCGAGCGTTTAGGCCGTCAACGTGTGTCCCGACTGCGATCACGGCTTCGCACCGGTGTGTCCCGCGGGTAGCGGCGGGCCTGCGCTGCTCGGGATGCCGTGGAGTTGACGGCCGGCGGTGATTCGTCGCAAGAGGCGCCCACCGGTGGCAAAGCGCGTAATTCGACGGAACCCGCTCGTGCTCTTTTCGTCGCCTCGGCTTCGCCCTACCGACGGTGCATTGCTTCGATGACCCTTCGGACGACGACGATGCGTTCGATGCTCGCGGCGGCGGTCTTGCCGGTCGCCGTGGCGGGGGTCGTGTTTTTCGTCGCCCGGTCGAGGCTCGATCGCGACCGCGAGCCCCTGGCTCCGTTTCGCGTTCGGCTTGGAATGACGCCAGCCGATGTGCGCGCAACGTTTGCGCCGCCGGCGGCAGGGACTTCGCAGTGGCGGCTCGATTCGAGCGGAGCCAATGCGATCGAATGGCGCGGTTCTGGACGGAGCTTTCGCTTCGAGTTTCACAACGCCCAGCTGATGGCTGTCCGCGCAATTCTCGAATCGAGAGATCCCTCTACGCACGGCGACGCACTTGAGGTATCAACCGCAACCGTCCTCCGGCGACGAGCTCGTGAGGACGGACGCGTGGAGCTCACCCTCCTCGCACGTGACTGTCCAACACACGCTGAAGAAGCCCGACGATTGATCAACAGTCGTTGAGCGACGAAGCGAAAGACAAGTGGCCGCGCACTCGCGCTCCGCGCTCACTAGTGAGCTCGGACCGAGGGCGCTCTCGAAGTGGTTCCTGAAGAACGAACCAGCCCCACCATGCAGATCTTCCCACGTTCACTCAACAAGCTCCCCGCGGTGGTGGCCGTGGGCGCAGCCCTCCTCGGAGGAGGCGTCGTCGGCGGCTTCTGGTACTACGGCACGCCGAAGCACCTCCAGGTTGGGTATGCGCCCCGGCAGCCGGTGCCCTATAGCCACCGGCTTCACGCCGGCATCATGGGGATGGACTGCAGGTACTGTCATGCCAACGTCGAACGCTCGGGCGAAGCGATGATTCCCCCGACGCAGACGTGCATGAACTGTCACTCGCTCGTGCGCACTGACAGCGCCCGCCTCGCGCCAGTGCGCGAGAGCTGGCGCACAGGTCAGTCGATTCCGTGGGTGCGAATTCATCGCCTCCCGGATCACGCGTACTTCGACCACAGCGTGCACATCTCCGCCGGCGTCGGGTGCGTGACCTGCCACGGGCGCGTCGATCAGATGGACATCGTCCGTCAGGATCAGCCGCTCAGCATGAGCTGGTGCCTCGACTGCCACAGAAATCCCGGGCCCAACCTCAGGCCTAGGGACCAGGTCACGAACATGGAATGGCGTCCCGATCCAGCGCAGCAGGTCCAGCCGCAGCGCAGGGTCGAGCCTCCTCAGAACTGCTCGGGGTGCCACCGATGAGCAAGCGACAGCCGTACAGTTTCGCGAAGAGCCCAGACGACGCGCCGGACGCGCCGCAGTATTGGACCAGCATCGAGGACCTCGAGGGCCAGCGCGCGAGCGCGCCCGACGCGAAGGCCGCCTACGAAAAGCGCGTCCGGGATGCGGTCGACAGCGAGTTCGGCGAGGGTGACTCCTTCGGTCCCTCCGACGATCACTCGCGCCGAAACTTCCTCGGCATCATGAGCGCCTCCGTCGCGCTCGCGACGCTCTCGGGCTGCCGTCGGCCGGTCGAGCCGATCCTGCCGTACGTGCGGATGCCCGGCGACGTGAACCTCGGCGTGGCCAATCACTACACGTCGGTGTACGTCGAGCGCGGCGACGCGATCGGCGTGCTCGTCGAGAGCCACACTGGCAGGCCCACCAAGGTCGAGGGCAACCCCGAGCACTCGGGCTCGCTCGGCGCGCTGACGATCCGCGGACAGGCGAGCGTGCTCGACCTGTACGACCCCGATCGCATGCGCTCTCCGATGGCCAAGGGCGAGGGCAGCGCCCCCGCAGCGGGTCACGGCGACCACGCCGCGCATGGCTCTGGGCACGCGGGATTCGTCAACAAGAGCTGGGACGACTTCGACCGCGCGCTCAGCGAGATGATCACGCCGCACAGGGCCGACGGAGGAGCAGGGCTGCGCTTTCTCGTGCAGCCGTCGATCTCGCCGTCGTTCATGCGGCTGCGCTCGAAGGTCAAAGAGAAGTTTCCCCGCGCGAAGTTCTACACGTGGGACGCTTGCTCGACGGGCAACATCCGCGAGGGCGCGAAGATCGCCACCGGACAAGCCGCCAACGTCGTGTACGCGCTCGAGAACGCCAGGGTCGTCCTCTCGGTCGACTCGGACTTCCTCGGCACCGAGCCCGGCATGGTGCGCCACGCCAAGGCGTGGTCGTCGCGCCGCAAGATGCAGAGCGCCGAAGACCGCGACATGTCGCGGCTCTACGTCGTCGAGCCCTCGATGACCGTCACCGGCGGAACGGCGGATCATCGCCTCCGCCTCCCGGCGCGCGACGGTTTGGCGTACCTGCAGGCGCTCGCTGGCCGGCTCGCGCGCGAGAGCGCGCTCGGGCTCTCCACGTCGCTCGGCGGCGATGCCCCGGCGGGCGTTCCTGCGTATTGGGTCGAGGCGGTCGCGGCGGATCTGCTCGCGGCGCGCGGCGAGAGCGTGGTGATCGTGGGCTCGCGGCAGCCTGCCGCGGTGCACGCGCTCGCACACACAATCAACGCGGCGCTCACCAACCTCGGCCGCACGGTCAAGCTCTACCCCATCACCGACGCGGACGAGGGCGACTCGCTCACGGACCTCGCGGCGCTCGCCAACGAGGCCGGGTCGGTGCAGACGCTGATCATCGTCGGCGGCAACCCCGCGTACGACGCCCCGGCGTCCCTCGGGATCGGCGAGAAGATCAACGGCATTCGCAACGTGCTTCACGCCACGATGTTTCACGACGAGACGTGCGCGGGCGCCAAGCTCTGCATGCCGCTCGCGCACTACCTCGAGACGTGGGGCGATCAGAAGGGCCTCGACGGCGCGGTCACGATCCAGCAGCCGCTGATCGAGCCGCTCTACGCGTCGCGCAGCGAGATCGAGCTGTTCGCGCAGATCCTCAATGAAGGGCCCCGCTCGGGGCACGACATCGTTCGTCAGACCTTCATCGGAGAGCGTCCGTGGACCGTGGCGAGCGAGACGGCGTGGCGCAGAGCGCTGACGTCCGGCGTGGTCGCGGACTCTGCGGCGCGTCCCCTCGAGGGCGTCGCCGCGCGCGCATCGGACGTCGCGACGGCGGTCACCGCCGCCCGCGGACGCGCAGGCGCCGCGCCTTCTGCGCAGCGAGTTGAAATCGTGTTCGCGATCGACTCCAAGATGAGCGACGGTCGCGGCGCGAACAACGCGTGGCTCCAAGAGCTGCCTGACCCCGTGACCAAGATCACTTGGGACAACGCCGCGCTCGTGTCGCCGAAGCTCGCTCGCGAGCAGAGCATCACCAGCGGCGACAAGATCGAGGTCACCGTCGACGGAAAGAAGCTCACGATCGTCGCCTGGGTCGCCCCCGGACAGGCGGACTACAGCGTGACGCTCCCGCTCGGCTGGGGCCGCACGGCCGCCGGTCGCGTGGGCGACGGCAAGGGCTTCAACGTCAACGTCGTGCGCTCGCACGAGAACTTCTGGTTCGCCGACGGCGCGATCCGAAAGACGGGCGAGCGCTACCCGCTCTCGCACACGCAAGAGCACCACCGCATGGTGGACCGCCCCCTCGCGGTCGAGACGACGCTCGCGAAGTACAAGGAAAACCCGCGGTTTCCTGCGATGCGCACGCCCACGCCGCGCACGCTGCCGCTCTGGCGCGAGGTCGAGTACAACGGGTACAAGTGGGGCCTCGTGGTGGACCTCACCGCGTGCACCGGGTGCAGCGCGTGCATCGTCGCGTGCCAGTCGGAGAACAACATCCCGTGCGTCGGCAAAGAGCAGGTCGCTCGCGGCCGCGAGATGCTCTGGCTGCGCCTCGATCGCTACTTCGTCAGCCCGCGCGTAGGAGCGGACGGCTTTCCCTCGGACGAAGACGGAGCGCTCGTCGACTCCGATCCGATGATGGCCGTGCAGCCCGTCGCGTGCGTGCAGTGCGAAGAGGCCCCTTGCGAGAATGTGTGTCCCGTCAACGCGACGGCGCACAGCCCCGAGGGCCTCAACGACATGGCCTACAACCGCTGCATCGGGACGAGGTACTGCTCGAACAACTGCCCCTACAAGGTGCGGCGGTTCAACTACCTCAACTTCCACAACGACAGCGTGTACCAGCCGAAGGATCCGGACGTTCCCGAGACGGTGCGCATGCAGCACAACCCCAACGTCACGGTGCGCTTCCGCGGCGTGATGGAGAAGTGCACCTACTGCGTGCAGCGCATCCAGAACGCGAAGATCCACGCGAAGAACGAGTACCGAACGGTGCGCGACGGAGAGATCCAGACCGCGTGCCAGCAGACGTGCCCGACCGGCGCGATCGTGTTCGGTGACATGAACGACCGCGAGAGCGCGGTTCACCGGCTCATGCGCACCGACCGCCGCTACCAGCTCCTCGCCGAGCTCGGCACGCAGCCGCGCACGACCTTCCTGGCCAAGATCCGCAATCCCAATCCGGAGATGCACGGATGAGCTCCGCCAACCCGAACGCTCCGATCAAGGAGATCAACGAGGTCGCCCTCGCGGCCCCTCAGTACGACTTTCATCGGATCACCGATGACGTCGCGAAGGTCACCGAGACCCCGGCCCCCCGCGGCTGGTGGGTGATGTTTCTCATCGCCGTCAGCTTGCTCGGCGCCCTCGGACTGACGCTCGCGTACCTGTTCTGGAAGGGCATCGGCGCCTGGGGCAACAACCAGCCGATCTCCTGGGCCTGGGACATCACCAACTTCGTGTGGTGGGTCGGTATCGGCCACGCCGGAACGCTCATCTCCGCGGTGCTCTTTCTCTTCCGTCAAAAGTGGAGGACGAGCATCAACCGCGCGGCGGAGGCCATGACCATCTTCGCGGTGATCTGCGCGTTGATGTTCCCCGGCATCCACGTCGGCCGCGTGTGGTTGATGTACTACCCCTTCCCGATCCCCAACTCGATGGGGCTCTGGCCGAACTTCAAGAGCCCGCTCTTGTGGGACGTGTTCGCGGTCAGCACGTACTTCACCGTCTCGCTCTTGTTCTGGTACGTCGGCCTCATCCCTGACCTCGCGACGCTCAGGGACCGCTCGAAGAACAAGATCCGCCGCATGGCGTACGGCGGCTTCGCCCTCGGCTGGCGCGGCTCGAACCGTCACTGGCAGAACTACGAGCGCGCGTACATGATCCTCGCGGCGATCTCGACGCCCCTCGTGCTCTCTGTGCACTCGGTGGTCTCGTTCGACTTCGCGACGTCGGTCATCCCCGGATGGCACACGACGATCTTTCCGCCGTACTTCGTCGCGGGCGCGATCTTCTCAGGCTTCGCGATGGTGCTGACGCTCATGCTCGTCGTGCGCTCGGTGTTCAAGCTGCATGGCTTGATCACGCTGAAGCACATCGAGTTCATGAACAAGATCATCCTCGCGACCGGCAGCATCGTTGGCTACGCGTACGCGATGGAGTTCTTCATCGCGTGGTACTCGGGCAACGACTACGAGCGCTACGTCTTTTTCGTCAGCCGCATGAAGGGCCCCTACGCGTGGGCCTACTGGTCGATGATCATCTGCAACGTGCTCTCGCCGCAGATCTTCTGGGCGAAGTCGATGCGGACCAACGTCCCGGTCTCCTACGCGGTGTCCATCTTCGTGAACATCGGCATGTGGTTCGAGCGCTTCGTGATCATCGCGACCTCGCTCCACAGGGACTTCCTCCCGTCGTCGTGGGGCTACTTTCACCCCACGCCGATCGACGTGATGACCTACCTGGGATCGTTCGGGTTGTTCTTCACGTTCTTCTTGCTCTTCATCCGATGGTTGCCCGCGATCGCGATCGCCGAGGTCAAGCTGGTGCTGCCCGAGGCGGACCCGCACTACGAAGCGCACGGCGAGCACGGCGGCGACGATCACGATCACGATGACAAGTCCGGCGACGAAGAGTCGCGCGCGGAGGCCTGAGAGAACGACCATGGCCAGCCACGATCACGACAAAGAGACCAAGAGCTCGGGCGAGAAGAAGCCCGTTCTTCTCCTCGCGGAGTTCGACTCCACGGCGAAGATCTTTCACGCGGCCGAGAAGGTCCGCGACGCGGGCTTCACGCGGTGGGATGTCCATACGCCGTTTCCCATCCACGGGATGGACGGCGCCATGGGCCTGCCCGACTCGAGGCTCGGGTGGATCGTCGCCGTGATGGCTCTACTACATGAACGTCGTCGACTACCCGATCATCATCGGCGGCAAGCCCGCCTGGTCGATCCCGTCGGTCGCGCCGGTGGCGTTCGAGCTCACGATTCTGTTCAGCGCGTTCGGCGCGGTGTTCGGGATGTTCGGGCTCAACAAGCTCCCTCGACACCATCATCCGATCTTCGCGTCCGAGCGCTTCGAGCGCGCGTCGGACGACCGGTTCTTCGTGAGCATCGAAGTGGACGACCCCAAGTACGACGAGAAGAAGACGCGAAAGCTCCTCGAAGAGGCGCACGCGACGCACATCGAAGTGGTCGAAGAGGAGGTGGTCTGATGCGTCCGACGATCTCCAAGCTCATCGCGGCGGGCGTCCTGTCGATGCCGCTCTCGGCGTGCCGAGGCGGTCCGACCGAACTGCCGCCGATCGTCCCGATCCGCAACATGCACCGCCAGCAGAAGTACCGCCCGCAAGACACGAGCGCGTACTTCCAGGACGGCCGGAGCATGCGCCCGATCCCTGCGCACACGGTCTCGAGAGAGCAGGGCGGAATCGATCCCGAGATCGAGTCCGGGCTGCAGCCGGGCACGCGCAACTACGTCGAGCGCGTCCCCCAGGCGGCGATCGCGAACCTCCGCCACCGAACCAACGACGGACGTTGGGTCGAGGGGATGGAGGGCGCCGTCGCCCGAGGCCGCGAGCGCTACAACATCTACTGCTCGCCGTGCCACGGAACGGTGGGCGACGGTCAGGGCATCGTGTACTTGCGCTCGAGGATCTCGGGCTACCAGTACCCGCAGCCCACGTCGCTGCACGACGACCGCATCCGCCACACGCCGGACGGTCAGCTCTACGCCAGCATTCGCAACGGCATCCGAAATATGCCCGGATACGCCGCGCAAATCCCCACTTATGACCGCTGGGCCATCGTCGCGTACGTTCGCGCGCTGCAGCTCAGCCAGGCCAACGCAGGAGCGAACCCGTGAGCGCCACATCGCACAAGAGCGAAGGCAAGCTCGAGATCGACAGCAACGGCCCCTGGTCCTCGGCGTGGAAGATCGCCGCGGGCGTGGGCGCCCTTGGCCTCGCAGGAGTCGGCGCTGGATTCGCGTCGGACCCCAAGCGGCTGGCGTTCTCGTACCTCTTCGCGATCATGGCGGTTCTGACCCTCGCGATCGGAACGCTGTTCTTCGTGGTGATCCAGCACATCTCCGCGGCGCACTGGAGCGTTGGCATCCGGCGCACGGCGGAGTTCTTCATGGGCGGCATCCCGGCGCTCATCGTGTTGTTTCTGCCGCTGTTCGCGCTGATGCAGTACTTTCCCCAGTGGGAGCACTACAATCACGCGGGCGCGCACGGCGCCGCCGCGCAGTCCTCGGGCCACGGCGCGCAGCCAGCGGGCCACGGTGAGCACGGGCAGCAAGCAGGGCACGGCGCGCAAGCGGGCCACGGCGAGCGCCCGAGCTTGCACGAGCTCGAGACGCGCGGCCTCCACCACGTCCACCATCAGGTGCTCGAGAAGAAGAAGCTCTGGTTCGACAAGACCTTCTTCTTCATTCGTCAGGCGATCTACCTCGGGATCTGGGCCTGGCTCTCGCGGCGCTTCTTCAAGCTCTCGACCGACCAGGACAAGAGCAAGGACAAGAGCCTGACCGTGACGATGGCGCGCTCGGCGCCGTGGTCGATCGCGCTGCTCGCGCTGACGTTGACCTTCGCGTCGTTCGACTGGCTGATGGCGCTCGAGCCCGCGTGGTACTCGACGATCTTCGGCGTGACGATCTTCGCGGGCGGCCTCGTGGCCGCGATGGCGGCGCTGATCCTCACGGGGCTCGGACTGAAGAAGGCCGGCTACCTCGGCGACGCGATCAACGTCGAGCACTTCCACGACATGGGCAAGCTCATGTTCGGGTTCAACTGCTTCTGGGCGTACGTGTGCTTCAGCCAGTTCTTCTTGATCTGGTACGCGAGCATCCCCGAAGAGACCATCTTCTACCACGCCCGGTGGAACCAGAACCCCGCCTGGCAGCCCGTGAGCATCTCGCTCGGCGCGCTTCACTTCGTGGTGCCGTTCATCTTCTTGATGTCTCGTAACATCAAGCGCCGCATGAACATGCTGGCGATGGGCGCGGGCCTCCTGCTCGCGATGCACCTCGTCGAGTACTACTGGCTGGTGTTGCCGATGTTCAAGGCGGGCGCGCACGGCGCAGCCTCGCACGGCGCAGAGAGCCATCACTCGCTACCGCTGAGCTGGATGGATCTCGTGAGCGTGCTCGCCGTCGGCGGGGTCTACCTCGCGATGGTCTTCAAGCTCATGACGCAGCACAAGCTCATCCCGGTGTCGGACCCGCGCCTCGAGCGCTCGAAGCACCACTCGAACTGAAGGAAATCAGACGATGGCGTACGACAGAAGCGAGCCAAAGACGGGTCTGATCACGGGCCTCTCCGTGTTCGTGGTCGTCAGCGTGGTGCTCGTCCGGTACGGGCTGGTCTCGTACTACGACATGATGCACGACACCGAAACCTCTGTGAAAGTGGCCACGCGCGGCATCTGGCAGCTCAACGAGCTTCGCGCGAGCGCGCAGCAGCGGCTGTCGGGCGGCGCGATGCCCATCGATCAAGCGATGGCGGCGATCGCGCAGGGGCAGCGCCCCTCGGCGGTCAGCCCGCGCCCCTCGACGGACACCTCGGCGATCACGGGTTGGATGCAGAACAGCCAGCCCTTGCCGCGAGAGATGCCGCTGACCGAGCCGCCTCCGCCTCCGCCTCCGGTGGACCCAGCGACGCTGGGCGACGGTGGAGCCCCGGTGGTGGGCGACGGCGGAGCAGCGATCGCGGCTCCTGCGGTCGTCAACCCGGCGACCGTGCAGGCGCTCGTCAACCCATCGCCGACCGCGCCGCCGAGCGTTCACCCGGTGAACGCGACGCCGACGCCCGCAGGCGCTCCCGCGCATTGAGCGAATTCGCAGCGAATTGATTGTTTGACGCTCGCTGGTAGAGCCACACGAACCCCTCGAGAGAACGCACTGTGACCCGCTCGAACTGCCGACTGATGACGACGCTCGCGATGGCGGCGTCCGCGACGCTGGGAGAATCCCTGGCGTTCGCTCAGTACGGCTTGGGCGTGCGTCAGGACGAAGGCGCGTCGAACGCCGCGCGCAACGTGACGCCGCCGAGGATCGAAGAGATCACGGTGACCGAGCACCTGAACGCGCAGCTGCCGATGGACGTCGAGCTTCGCGACGAGCGCGGCCGCGCGGTGCGGCTCAGCGAGTACTTCACCACTGGCAAGCCGGTGCTGATCAACCTCGCGTACTACCGCTGTCCGATGCTCTGTAACCTCGTGTCCAACGCGATGGTCAACGGGCTTCGGCAGGTCGCGTGGAACCCTGGGGATCAATACGAAGTGCTCACGGTGAGCATCGATCCGCGCGAGACGTCGCAGGACGCGACGAATCGCCGTGCGCGCGTCGCCGATCAGTTCGCGCGCGCGTCGGGCGCCCGCGGCTGGCACTTCACGGTGGGTGACGAGGCGCAGGTGCGCAGGCTGGCGACGGCGCTGGGCTTCGGCTACCGCTACGAGCGAAGCCAGAACCAGTACTCGCACCCGGCGGTGATCTTCGTGGCGACTCCGTCAGGAAAGATCGCGCGATACCTGTACGGGATCTCGTTTCCGGCCAACGACCTTCGGCTGGGACTCATCGAGGCGTCCGAGGGGCGCTCGATCAGCACGGTGGATCGCGTGCTGATGTTTTGTTTTCACTTCGATCCCCAAGACCGTCGCTACGTCCTTGTGGCGCGGCAGGTGATGAAGCTCGGAGGCGGAGTGACTGCGGCGCTGCTCGGCAGCGGTCTGCTTGCGCTCTGGCTTCGCGAGCTGCGCAGAGACCGCGACCGAACGACCGCGACCGCAGGCATCTATCGCCGCGACGGCCGCGACACTGACGAGCAGGAGCACCGCGGGTAGCTCCCCGCGGCGCATCAGAAACCGGATTTCCTAAAGAGACCCTTCAGTCTCGTACGAACGGCGACAAGACGATGGAGACGATGCAACTGCCCCCCCAATGGTCCACCTTCGCAAGGCAGGTCGATTGGGCTTTCTACTTCATCTACTACCTGAGCGTGTTTCTCTTCGTCGTGATCATCGGCGCGGCGATGTACTTCGTGTACCAGTACCGCCGAAAGCCCGGCGTGAAGGCGGAGCCGACGGGTCACGCGACGGTGCTCGAGATCACGTGGACGGTGTCGCCGCTGGCGATCCTCGCGTTTCTCTTTCACATCGGGTTTCGCGGTTACATCGACATGTCGGTGGCGCCTGCGGACGCGATGGAGATTCGCGTGCGCGCAAAGAAGTGGTCGTGGGACTTCGAGTATCCCAACGGCGGTCACTCGAACATCCTGCACGTCCCGGTGAACCGCCCGGTGCGCCTGGTGATGTCTTCCGAGGACGTGATCCACTCGCTGTACATCCCGGCGTTTCGCGTGAAGAAGGACACGGTTCCCGGCTTCTACAGCACGTTGTGGTTCGAGGCGACGCAGACCGGTGAGACCGACCTGTTCTGCACCGAGTACTGCGGCGCCGCCGTCGGAACGACCGAGATTTCTCCGGGCGATCCCAACGTCGGGCGCGAGGGCAACCGTCGGCACGTCGGACACTTCAGCATGATCACGAAGGTCCGCATCCAGACGATGGCCGAGTACAACACCTTTCTCGAGTCGATCTTGCGGCCGCCGACGGACCCGGCGACCGGCCGCGAGGCGACGCCCGAGAAGTGGGGCGAGATCCTCTATCGCTCGCAGCAGTGCAACACGTGCCACTCGACGGACGGCTCGGCGATGACCGGTCCGACGTGGCGTGGGCTCTTCGGCCGTCAGCGTCAGTTCACGGACGGCTCGAGCGCAAACGCCGACGCAAACTACATCCGTCAGGCGATCATCGCGCCGAACGCGAAGGTCGTTCAGGGCTTCAACGGCGTCATGCCCTCGTTCGCGGGGACGCTCCGCGACAACCAGATCGACGCGTTGATCGCGTACATCCGCACGCTGCGCTGAGCGGCGATTCCTCTATTCGAGCTGTTTTGACTTTCTGAGAGAAAGGGACCTCAAGCGATGGCGACCGAAGTCGCAGGAGCGCACGGACACGACGAGCCAGATCACCTGGCGCCGTATTTGAGCCAAGAAGCTGGCCGCGGCGTGAAGGGCTGGCTCCTCACGCTCGATCACAAGCGCATCGGGCTCATGTACTTGATCTCGACGCTGCTCGCGTTTTTCATGGGCGGCGTCTTCGCGCTGCTCGTGCGCCTCGAGCTGTTTGCGCCGGGCCGAACCATCATGAGCGCGGAGTACTACAACCGCGCGTTCACGCTTCACGGCGCGATCATGGTGTTTCTCTTCATCATTCCATCGGTGCCAGGAGCGCTCGGCAACTTCGTGTTGCCGATCATGCTCGGGACGAAGGACGTGGCGTTTCCGAGGCTCAACCTCCTGAGCTTCTACATCTACGTCATCGGCGCGACCTTCTCGCTGTACAGCATCGTGACCGGCTCGGTGGACACCGGCTGGACCTTCTATACGCCGTACAGCACCACGTCGCAGACGTCGGTGGTCTCGATGGTGTTGGGGGTGTTCATCCTCGGGTTCAGCTCGATCCTCACCGGGCTGAACTTCATCGTGACCGTGCACAAGCTCCGCGCGCCGGGGCTGCACTGGAAGCGCCTGCCCCTCTTCATCTGGGGCACCTACGCGACGTCGATCATCCAGGTCCTCGCGACGCCTGTGCTCGCGATCACGCTCTTGCTGCTCGCGGCGGAGCGCACGATGGGCGTCGGGATCTTCGACCCCGCGCTCGGCGGCGACCCGATCCTCTTTCAGCACTTCTTCTGGTTCTACTCGCACCCGGCGGTCTACATCATGATCGTCCCGGGCATGGCCGTGGCCTCGGAGCTGTTCGCGACGTTCACCCGCCGCGCGATCTTCGGGTACTTCGCGGTGGCGATGAGCTCGCTCGGCCTCGCGCTCGTCGGCTTTCTCGTCTGGGGACATCACATGTTCACCAGCGGGCAGAGCGAGTGGGCGACGATGCTCTTCAGCGCGCTCACGATGCTCGTCGCGATCCCCTCGGGCGTGAAGGTCTTCAACTGGACCGCCACGCTCTACAAGGGCTCGATCGAGCTGACGACGCCGATGCTCTACGCCCTGTCCTTCCTCGTGCTCTTCACGATCGGCGGACTGACGGGCCTCTTCTGCGCGGTGCTGAACACCGACATCCACCTCCACGACACCTACTTCATCGTCGCGCACTTTCACTACGTGATGATGGGCGGGACCGTGATGGCCTTCGTCGGCGGCATCCTCTACTGGTGGCCGAAGATGACCGGCAAGCTCTACGACGAGGGCCTCGCGAAGATCTCGTGGCTGTTCGTGTTCGTCGGGTTCAACACGACCTTCTTGATCCAGTTCGTGATGGGCTCGAAGGGCATGCCCCGTCGGTACTACGACTACCTCCCGCAGTTTGAAATCTATCACAAGGTTTCAACGGTCGGCTCGTGGCTCCTCCTCATCGGCTTCTCGATCTGCGCCTGGGTGCTGATCAAGTCGCTGCGCTCGGGCCCCAAGTCTCCCCCCAACCCGTGGGGCTCGGCCGGCTACGAGTGGCAGGGGACCGAGTCCCCGCCGGTGATGCAGAACTTCCGCGAGACGCCCACCATCACCCGCGGGCCGTACGACTACCATCTGTGCACCGACGAGGAGCTGTTCGACGGCTTCCCCGAGGACCTCAAGAAGTGATTCCGCGACGCTGCGCGGAGATCGCAGCGTCTCGGGTTCAAAACCAACCAAGGCGACAGGACGAAGAGCCAATGGCCAGCGCGCACAGCGACCACGGACACGGAGATCATCCGAAGTTCCTCGCGCACCACTTCGACACCCCCGAGCAGCAGTTCGACGCTGCCAAGTTCGGAATGTGGGTGTTCATCGTCACCGAGATCCTGATGTTCGGCGGGCTCTTCGTGGCCTACCTCATCTACAAGGGTCAGGAGCCGTCCGTCTTCATCGAGGCCCACCGGCGCCTCGATTGGAAGCTCGGCAGCGCGAACACGATCGTCCTGCTCTTCAGCTCGCTCACCGCGGCGCTCGCCGTGCGCTCGAGCCAGCTCGGAAAGAAGAACGAGACCACCATGTGGCTCATGATCACGATCGCCTGCGCGTTCGTGTTCATGGGGATCAAGTACGTCGAGTACTCCCACAAGTTTCATGACGGCCTCTTGCCCGGCCGATACTTCACCGCGCACTTGCCAGAGCACGCCCACAACGGCCAGGTGCTCCCGCAGCGCGCGAACATGTACTTCGCGCTGTACTTCATGATGACGGGCCTGCACGGCTTGCACGTCCTCATCGGCGCCAGCGCGCTGGGCTACGTTCTGTATCGCAACCTCCGCGGCGACTTCTCGCCCGAGTACTTCACCCCCGTCGAGATCGGCGCGCTGTACTGGCACCTCGTCGACCTCGTCTGGATCTACCTCTTCCCCTTGGTCTACCTGGTGGGCTGAAGCCATGAGCGATCACTCGCACGCACACGACGACGGCAAAGTGCACGCGCACGTCTCGCCGTTCTTGTTTATGGTCGCGATCTTCGGAGCGCTGGTGGTCTTGACGGTGGTCACCGTCGCGGCGTCGCGCTTCGACTTCGGTTCGGCCAACACCCTCATCGCGGTGCTCATCGCGACGGCGAAGGCGGCCCTCGTCGCGACGTTCTTCATGCACCTGAAGTACGACAAGGGCTTTCACGCGCTGATCTTCGTGATGTCCTTCGTGTTCTTGGGCGTGTTCTTGCTCATCACGCTCGAGGACGTCGACACGCGCGGCCGCGTCGACAACGCGAGCACCGTGCGCATGCACGAGCGGCGTGGCGAGCAGGCGCCTGGCGGCTTCGTGCTCGACCCGCGCGGCGTGCAAGCGCGCGAGCGCCAGCCCGCTGGCGGCGGCGCGCACCACTGAGCGAACACGGGGGGAAGCGAAGGGGACCGCGGCAGCGTGCGGAAGCGCTCAGCGCTTGCGCTGCCGTGGCGGTGTTGGCGCTCGAAGTACACTTCGGCTCTCGCCACCAGAGGGCATTAGCGCTACCTACCCCCGGACGTGTCCAGCGAAGCTCCAGAGCGCAGCGCTCGAGCGGGCGAGGCCGAGCGGCCGTTGACCCGCAACAAGAAGATCGCCCTCGCGGCGCTCGCGGTGGTGTTTCTCGCCATCAACGTCGACGGCATCGCTCGGCGGTTTCGTAAGCGTACGCACTTCGCGGTGGCGAGCGTTCCGCAGCTCGGATATCCCCGGTGCGGCGGAGAGGACGCGGGCGCGCCCTCCCAGGGCGAGGCGCTGTTCTCGAGCTCGCTCGTGGCGCTTCCGATGGCTGTCGACCGAGACGCGTGGGAGCGCTTCGAGCTTCGCGCGCGCGGCTGCCATCGCGTCGTGACCGTGCACCGTGAGTCTCCGCGCGAAGTGGTCGACGGCGAGGTCGTCTACGACGAGTCCATGCGACCCGTCCGAGCGTGGCGTCGCGTGGGAAAGCCGAGCCCCCGAGGCATCCTGTACGACACGCGGACCTACGATTTTCGCACGCCGTTCATCACGGTCACGCGCGTCGAGGCGAACGGGCGTCGGAGCTACGAAGAGCTGCGCCCGAAAGAGAAGCCCACGATCGTGCTGGCTCCTTCGAACGCGGGGGTTCTGCCGTGGATTCAGGCGGCGCGGTTGAGCGAAGGGGCCCGCGTCGAGGCGTGGGTGCTCGATCTGCGCGATCCGCTCGAGCGCGCGTGGCGATCCACGCTTCGCCGCGAGCCCGACATGAACGTCGACGGGCTCGGCCGCGTTCGTGTGTATGCGCTCGACGAAGAGAGCTACTTCGTCGACGAGCAAGAGAGCGTGGTCGGGACGCTCTCGGGCATGCGTGATCCCGCCCGACTGGGTCGAACGCTGCCGGCAGAGTTCGACGGGCAGTCGCCAGCAGAGCCCTGGCGATAGCGGAGCGCGGGACTACTCCGCGTGCGGGGCGCGCAGTCGGCGCACCCGCTCGAGGTCTGCGGCCCAACCACCCTGCAGCGCCGGTGGGAGCAGCTCGGCGAGGGCGAGCCCGAGCTGCGCGTCGTGGACCTTCGTGTGCTTCGCCCAGAGCACGAGCGGCCCGAAGCGCACACGCCACTGTTGGCCGTCGAACCACGCGGCGCACGGGAGCGTCGGAACGCCGATCGTCGCGAGCCATCGCCCCGCGCCGTCGCGGATCGCGCCGAGCTGGACGCCCGCGATTCCCTCGGGAAAAACCACGCTGACGCGCTCGCTCGCGCGGCGCTTCCACTGCCTGAGCGCTCCCCAATCGGGGCGCGCTTCGGACATGGCGATGACGACGAGGTGGGCGCTCCATCGCCAGCGCAAGGCGCGTCCGATGGGAGCGGCGAGGGCGCGGAGCCATCGCGCGAAGCGGCTCTTCGGGACGCGTCCTCGTCGACCGCCGACCATGAGCACGCGATCGAGCGCGGACGGACACGCGTCGCCGACCGCGTCGAGCGCAGCGCGGACGATCGCGCCGCTCGCGCCGTCGCTGAAGTGATTGAGCGCGATCACGAACGCTCCGTCCCGAGGAACGTGCTGCTCTCCCTCGACGTGAACCGCGAACGGACGCGACAGCCAACGCAAGAGCGTGCGCGCCGAGCGTCCGGTGAGCGTCGCGATGGCGAGCACGAACAAGTCCCACGCGAGCGACAGCGTCGGCGGCCGGTATCCGCGTGCGGTCAGCGCGGCGCGGGTCATTTCTTGGGAGGAAAGGGACCCTGCTGCGGGTGCTGCGCGAACGGGTTGGCCTGCGAGAGCTCGTCGTTGCTGAGGTTGGCGGTGTGAAAGCCCGGCGGCGGTCCGTTCATGGGCGGTCCGAACTGCGCGCCTGGGTTGGGTGGCGGTGGCTGTTGTGCGCCTGGGCTCGAGCTGCTGCCGGTGCACGCGGACGAGCTCGCTTCGCCGGACGCCTCGCAGCTCACCTCGCCGAGCGACTCGCTGCTGGCCTCGAACGAGCTCTCGGAGGAGCTCCCGAACACATCATCGATGACAAAGAACCGCATCGCCCGGACCTCGTGTGCAGTGTGATCGAGCGCCCTGCAGAGCGCTAGCGCGTTTGCAGGAGCAGCTCGATCGAGCGACGCCACGACGACGCGCGATGGCTGCCTCGGGGCCTCGATACGGGGCGGCGTCCCGCGGCGAAGAGACTGCAAACTGCGTGAGATTTTGCGGGAATTGCGTATGTTCGACCGGTGTTGCAGCAGGGCGTTTCGAGGGTGCTCTTCGTGCTGGTCGCGTCGCTCGCGGGGTGCACGCCGAGCGCAGACACAACAACGTTGGCGGGCGGCGGTTCGTCCGGCGGTCGAGCGGTCATGGACGCGGGCGCGCTCGAGCCCGACGCGAGCAACGTCGCTCTCGTAGAGGACGCGAGCGTCGAGGCGGGCGCGGCTGCGTGCGTCGGGACCGTGGGCCCAGCGCCAGACGGGGCGCGCGCTGTGGACGACCCGGCGCTGCTCGCTCGCGCGGTCGGCGCGCCCGAAGCGGGAGAGCTCTGCGCAGGCGTCGTCTACGAAGCGACCCGACCGATCGCGCTCTACCGCGTCTGGCAGCGAGATCGCGCGTACACCGAGCGCGGCCGGTGGTGGTCGCTCGAGCGACCCACGAATTCGAGAGAGGACTACCGACGAGACAACGCGATCTGCCCCGAGTGGAGCGCGCTCGACGTGCTCTCTCGCTGCGAGCTTCGCGCGGGCGCGCGCTTCGTAGTGGGCCCGGGACAGAGCGTTCGGTGTCAGGATCGATCGCTCATCGCGGCGTCGGCGGTGAGGCAGGTGTACGTGGACAACGACGGGCAGCGAGGGGTGTTCTTCGTCGAGCGGTGCGAGCAGCTCGGCGCCTTTCCTTCGGCGAACTGAGGGCGCTCAGGGTCGAAGGCGCGCGGGCGACTCGATCGCCGCGGGCGTGCAGCCCATCGGGGCGGTGACGGGCGAGCAGCGAGAGGGCGTCCCCGTCGGGATCTCGACCACGTACGACGTGCCCATCGTAGGCGCGGGAAAATCTGTGCTGACGATCTGCGCTCCGGACGCGAGCGCGGCCATCAATTGTGTGCGTGTATTCATGCGCGCCGTCGTCGGGTCGGAGTCCGCGCGGGTGCGAACCAGGTAGTTTGCCGCGAGCGCGCGCGCGATGGCCGTCGCGCTCGAGGTCGGGTCGTTGAGCACGAGCACGGCGGCGAAGGGCTCGCCCATGGTGCCGTCGACGAACATGAGTCGATCGTTGAGGTCCCGGCCTCCGCGCGTGTAGATCGAGCGAGGCGTCGTGGTGTTGTCGAGGTAGAAGAGCACTCGACCTCGGGTCTGCGCGAGCGTTGGCCAACCGCGGGTGGTGATCGCTTCGGCGAGCGTAGTGGATGCGCCGCGCACCTCGTCGGGCGTGATGATCCACGATCGATCGAAGACCGAGAGGATCTCGCGCTCGACCTGCGCGAAGCCTGCCTCGTCGTACGCGCCCTCGGGGCCCTTGGGCTCGACCTGGATGAACAGCGGGTGATGGCCCGGATTGGCCGCAGAAAACGTGCGGATCGCGAGCAGGCAGTCGGTGAAGTACCTGCACGTCGAGCGATCGTCGAGCGAGGGGACGTGATAGACCTGAAAGCGTCTGCAGCGCGGGTCCCACTGAAGGTCGAGCTCGAGGCCACGGACGCCCTGGTTTGTGAGCTGCTCGCCGAGCGGGGCGTGCTCGTAGTTCCACTCGGGGAGGTCGACGCGACCGCGGAGGTGGTAGCTGTTGTGCGTCGCTTCGGACTGGATGTGATTGACCCGCAAGGTGTCGTCCATCGGGTGCGCGACGGCTGGGCTGCGCACGAAGGTCATCGGTGACGGCAGCGAGGGGCAGGTGGCCGCGTCGGTCGGGCTCGTCGCTGCGTCCGCTTCGGCGTCGCCCGTCACGTCCGTGGTGTCGGGAGCGCTCATGGTGTCGGACGCGGTGACGGTGTCCGCTGCGTCCGAGCCGCTCGCGTCGACGTTGTTCGACGGAGAGCAAGCGACGAGCGCCGCGGCGATCGTGGCGGGGGCGAAGCAGAACGAGAAGCGCATCGCGAAATGATACGACGCGCACGGCCGCGAGCGAGCGCCGCGAATCAGGACAGGATGCGCTTTGCGCCTTCGACGCCGAGCGTCGCGACGGTCGAGTGCTTCGATCGATCGCCGCCGCGCATCGCGACGTAGAGCTGCTCGCCAGCGACCTCGAAGCCGAACACGCTGACGGTGTCGCGGTTGTGCGACGCGAGACCATTGCCGCCGCGGGCGACATCTGCGGCGACGACGGCGAGCATTTCGCAGTCGCTGGCGTCACGGCCAGCGCTCGCCACGACCAGCCCGTCATCGGTGGCGATCGTGATCGCGTCGAGCGACGCGCGGCTCATTTGCGCGTCGAGCAGCCACTGCAGCGCGACCGAAGAGACACTGCTGCGACGAGAACGACGTTCGCTCGCGATCATGACGAGACCTCCAACGAGCCCGCGTTCACTGCGAAAACGGCCCGCCCACGAACTGTGTCCCACATGTAGGTTGCGTCGCGAGTTTTCGACGCAGTTCGTACGGGCGATCGATCGATCGAAGAGCGTGCGGCTCAGACGAGGTCGTGATCGAGGGCGTCGAACGCGGGCGGCGCGCCGTAGCGCGGCACCGGCACCGAGCCGGACTCGCGCGCGCGACGCGCGGCTTCGGCGGCTTCCTCGGCCGCGGCTCGAGCGCGTTCCATCGCGGCGTTGGCCTCGTTGGCCTGCGCTCTCGCGCGGTTCGCTTGGGCTTCTGCTGCGCGACGGGCCTGATCGGCCTCCTCGCGAGCACGTTGCTGTCGGACCCAGGGCAGCATCTCGTTGATCTGGTCGCACGCGGTCGCGCCGAGAGACACCGCGATCGAGGCGACGAGCAACGAGCGTCGCACGCGCGGAATCGCCGGGGTCTCTGCGCTCATCGCGCCGAGAGCGCTTGCGCAAAACGGGCAACGCGACTCGTGGTGCCGCACGTGGCGGCCACAGCTGAAACAGGGGTGGAGGGCCATGGTGCTCGAGATGGTAGCGCGTTCGACCGTTATGCTCGTCGTGCGAGGCAATTGTGTACGATTGGGTTCACGATGGCGCTGAAGTGTCCCGAGTGTGCTGAGGAGATGAGCGAGCACGATGTTCCGACGGCGGCGATGGAGTCGATCTATGTCGATCGATGCCCGGGCGCAGATCACAAGGAGTCGTGCGGAACCTGGTACGACCGCGGTGAGTACCAGGCGATCGATCCGAGGCTCGCGTCGCAGTCCGCGCGGCACGCGCTCTTGAGCAGCGCGCGAACTGGCAACGAGGCGAGCGCGAAGCTGCTGAGCTGTCCGCGATGCAATCACTATCGCGATTTTCCGCAGCCGCCAGAGTTCGAGCCGCCTGCCGGTGGTGCGCCGCTCGTCTCGGTGCGATTCGTGGGCGTCGATCTCGCGCTCTGCGAGCGGTGCTCGGGCGTATGGGCTCCGCGCGGCGCGGTGGACGCGGTGATTCAAGCGCTGTCTCTTCACGAGGCGGGCGAGGGCAGAGGCTCGGGTCACTATCGCGCGGCCGCGACGCTGGTGATGCGAGACAACGGAGCGCTGCGAACGCGCTGCGTCGAGTGCGACTCGATGGTCGCGTTCGACGAGAGCACGCTCGACGTCGACGGGCTGGTCTGCGTGGTGTGCGCCGCCAAGCGCGCGCGCGGCGAAGGCAAGGCGGACGCGATCGAGCCGGGATTTTGGGGGTGGATTCGCTTCGTGTTGAAGGACCTCGGGCTACGATGAGCGAGACACAGCCGCGAGCCTCGTGCTTGAATCCTCGCTCGACGTGAGAGGTTCAACAGAGTTTGCGCGACCTCGGCTTCGGTGGGCGACGTCCGCGTTCGCGTTTGCGCTGGTCGCGTGCGGGCCGCCTCGCGGCAACAGCGGTGACGCTGGCAGCGACGGGCGCGTCTCGGGAGACGGCGCGGTCGTGGGCGAGGTGGCCAACGGCGCCACGCTCTACGCGCGGATGTGCGCGAGCTGTCACGGCGAGGCGGGCGAGGGCGGACGCGCGATCAAGCTCCAGGATTGGTCGCGCGGCTACGAAGCGCTGCGCCGGCCCATCGGGACGAGCATGCCCGCGGGCAACCCTGCGGCGTGCACGGGCGAGTGCCCCGATCGCATCGCCAACTTCATTCTCACCGAGCTGACGACGCGAGCGCTCGCGTGCGACGCGCCGAGGCCGTCTCTGCGACGGCTGCGAAGGCTCACGCGAAACGAGTATCGCAACACGGTCCGCGACCTGCTCGGCGTGGGCGGCGCGGCCGTGCAGGGCGACTGCAATCGTCGAACGTTCGCGTATTTTCCCGGCGGACGGATGGTCGGCCGGGTCAACGTCGCGGGCTCGTTCAACGACTGGTCCGCGGATCGCTGGCCGATGACCTTCGACATCGCGATGGGCGCGTGGGTCACGACGCGTGAGGTCGCCGACGGGACACACCAATACAAGTTCGTCCTCGACGGCCGCGACTGGGTCCGCGACGAGCGCAACCCGATGACTGCGTCCGACGGCTTCGGCGGGCAAAATTCGGTGATCGTGGTGTCCTGCGGCGCTTCGATGGGATCGAGCACGGGCGTCGACGTAGCGGCCAACCTCCCTCCCGACGCGCGCTCGTCAGGGGGCGTGTTCGACAACGACGCGACGGTCAACGTGGTGACGGCCAGCCACACGAGCGAGTACCTGCGCAGCGCCAAGGCCGTCGTCGACGCGCTCGGCGATCGGATCACGACGCTCGCGGGCTGCGACCTCCGCGCGGACAGGGCCGGGTGCGGCGCGCGCTTCGTCCGTGAGTTCGGCGCTAGGGTGTTTCGTCGGCCGCTCACCAGCGGCGAGCAGACTCGGTACACAGCGCTCGCGATGCGCGGTTCGGACCCGGTCCTGGGCCTTCGCGTGGCGCTGCGCGGGATGCTCGTGTCGCCGTCGTTTTTGTATCGCACAGAGCTCGGCGAACGACAGCCGGACGGCACCTACAGGCTCACGGGCTACGAGGTCGCGAGCGCGCTCTCGTACGCGCTGTGGGGGACGCTCCCCGACGCGGCGCTCACCGCGGCCGCGGCGGACGGGACGCTCTCTTCCCCAGCGGGAATCGAGCGCGAGGCGCGGAGGCTCGTGGCCGACCCGAGGGCGCGGACCGCGTTTGCGTCCTTCGCGCTGCAGTGGCTCGAGGTCGAGCCCGTCGCCAACGCCACACGAAATCAAACGCTCTACCCGACGTGGAGCGAGTCGCTGAGGGCCTCGGTGATGGAGGAGGCGCGGCGCTTCGTGACGCACGTGGTGTTCGACGGCTCGCACCGGCTCGGCGAGCTCTTCACCGCGGACTACAGCTTCGTCAACGGCGAGCTGGCGACGCACTACGGGATCTCGGGCGTGACCGGCACCAGTTTTCAACGGGCGTCCTGGCCGTCGCCAGACCGCGCCGGGGTGCTCGGGCTCTCGGCGGTGCTCGCGCGCTTCGCGCACTCGGACCAGACCTCGCCCATTCAGCGCGGGATCTTCGTGCGAGAGAACTTGCTCTGCCAGGAGTTTCCTCCGCCGCCGGCGAACGCTGGCGGGGTTCCGGACGTCGATCCCAGGGCGACGACGCGGGCGCGCTTCGCGAT
This sequence comes from Deltaproteobacteria bacterium Ga0077539, assembly GCA_001465015.1. Lineage (GTDB taxonomy): Bacteria > Myxococcota_A > Polyangia > Polyangiales. Next base: position 76,460 of record LNEO01000242.1, read on the forward strand.
GCACACGTCCAACGCGGCGTGCAACGCGTGCCATCGCTACATCGACGACGTGGGCTTCGGGTTCGAGGGCTTCGACGCGATCGGCCGCGTCAGGACTACGGAGAACGGCGCGATGATCGACCGGGTCGGCTCGCTGCTAGACATCGAGTCCGACGGCGGGATGGACGCGCTTCGCTTCGCGACGCTGCGCGAGCTGGGGCAGGCGCTGTCTTCGAGCCAGAGCGCGCGGTCTTGCTTCGCGCGGCAGTACTTTCGCTACGCGCGGGGCTACCACGAGACGCTGTCGGACCGCTGCGGGGTGCGCTCGCTCGTGGCGCGCTTCGGCGCGGCGGGCGACGATGTGCGAGAGCTGATGGTGGCGGTCTTCGCGGCGCCAGAGTTTGTTCTGAGGAGCCCACGATGAGCGTGCGATCGTTTTCGAGAAGGGCGCTGTTGCAGGGGCTCTTGGCGGGCACGGCGGCGACGGCGATCACGGCGGCCACGCGGCGGGCGATGGGCAACGGGCGCGCGCGGCGCGTGATCGTCTTCTATTATCCCGACGGAATCGCTGGTCGAAGCCAGGACGGCATGGGCACGCTCTGGTGGGCGAGCGGCGCCGGGAGCTCGCTCATGCTCAGCGAGATCTTGCAGCCGCTCGAGGCTCGCAAGGGCGACTGCGTGTTCGTGCGCGGGACGCACATGGGCTCGACCGACGAGGGCTCGCACCCAGGCGGCGCCAAGAAGCTGCTCACCAACAAAGACGGCGGCGGCGGGACGTCGATCGACCAGCACCTGGCCAACACCGTCGGCCGCGAGGCGATGCACCGGCACCTGTACCTCGGCGCGCAGGCCAACGCGAACAACGCTTCGGGAGACAAGCACATCAGCTACGCGAGCCCTGGGGTGACCGTGGCGCCCGAGGACGATCCGATCCGCGCGTTTCGCCGCCTGTTCGGCAGCGGAACCGTCGGCGGAATGCCCGCCCCCATGCCGACCAACACGGACCTCGAGGACGATCGCTCGGTGATCGACAGCGCGCTCGGCGATTTGAACGAGCTGAAGCTCCGCGCGGGAGTCTCCGAGTCGGCCAAGCTGGACTTGCACCTCGAGGCGCTGCGCGAGCTCGAGACGCGCCTTCGGGCGATGTCGATGGGGATGATGATGGGCGCGCCTCCGCCGCCTGCGTCCTGCTCGATGCCGAGGCTCGAGTACGCAGAGCTGACGGGGTCAGCGCTGTATGCGCCCGAGAATTTTCCCAGGATTTTGCGGGCGCAAACGGACCTGATGGTGACCGCGATGGCGTGCGGTCTCACGAAGGTGGGCGTGATCCAGTGCTCGCATCACACGAGCGAGCTGATCATGTCGCGCTTCATGGGCTCGGAGATGTTCGACCCGGGCTTCGACATGCGCAGCCACCAGGCGTCGCACTACGGAGCGCGGCAAGACCGCGGCAATCGACTGTTTACGGACTATCTCAAGCAGCGTCGCTGGTGGGTCTCGCAGTTTGCGTACCTGCTCGAGCAGCTGCGGGCGCGGCCCGAGGGCGACGGGACGATGCTCGACAACAGCGTCGTGCTGCTCTGCAGCGAGGTGAGCGACGGCAACACGCACTCGCACGCGGACATGCCGTTCGTGGTCGCCGGGCGCGGCGGCGGGTGCATCTCGACGGGCCGCGTGATCGAGCAGAATCGACGGCACGGAGATCTCCTCGCGGCGATCGCCGGCGCGATGGGCGAGCGCGTCAGCGGCTGGGGCGACGGCAGTGGTGAGCGGCTGCCGGGGCTGCTGAGCTGAGCGCGGTCAGAAGCGGTCGATGCGCGAGTGGCCTGTGAGAGGGACGTTCGGCGCGACGATCGCGCAGAGCGTCGAGGCCATGCGAATGTTCTGCGGGTCGAACATGAGATGCGATCGATGCACCCAAGACACCACCAGGTTCGTCGCCTTCGAGCGCCAATGATGCAGAGCGTGACACTCCCATCGATCCACCGAGGAACACCTCGAGCACACCGGTGAACACTCGTCCTCCCCGAGCTGCGGTAGGAGCTGCAGTCGCGAGATCTGAGTAGCCGTCACCGTTCGCGTCTCCGATTGTAGCGAGCCTTGCCCCGAAGCTGTCGAGCGCCGACGCACCATCGAGTGTTCGTGTGGGGGCAGTTGCGACCCCTGTTGGAGTGCCTCGAAAAATGCTGACAGCACCAGCTCCGTTGCGCCCGCCGGGATCGGCTTGGTATGCGCCAACGGCGACGTCGCCATAGCCATCCCCGTCGAAGTCGCCGCCTGTGACCGCGATGCCAAACGAGTCTCCAGCGGCAACACCGTTGAGCGTCGTGGTAGTCGCCGATTGAATGCCTGTCGAGGTTCCGCGATACACGCGTACCACCCCGGCGCCGGCCATCGTGCCGGCCGTTGCGCCCGGGCACCCGACTGCAAGATCCGCGAATCCGTCGCCGTCGACGTCTGTGCTGGCGATGATCGAAGCGCCGACGAGTTCGTCTGCGAGTTCACCGGTTAGCACTCGCGACGGAGCAGCGGCGATTCCCGTCAAGGTCGAGAGAAACACGCTGACTCGACCCACATGCGCCCGGCTGCCGATCGGAAGGCCCGGTCCACCAATGGCGAAGTCGAAGCGACCGTCGCCGTTGAAGTCGCCACCTCCCAGCGCTTCGCCCAGGCGTTCTTCTTCGACGCCTTCGAAGACATGGAACGGAATGCGCTGTAGTCCAGCGATCCCTCCAACCAACACAAAGGCGACACCAGCATTCAAGAGTCCTCGTCGCGACCCCCCTGGCGCGCCGATCAGGACGTCTGCGAACCCGTCGCCGTTGACGTCCCCTGCGGGCGAAAGAGCATGCCCCAACAGTTCTCCCATCTGTTCTCCGTGGATCACATAGTTCGGGGTCGTCGAGAGGCCGGACGCGCTGCCATGAAACATCGCCACGCTTCCCGCGGACCCGCGCATGCTGGGCGATGCGAGTGGCGCTCCGACCAACAAGTCACCGAAGCCATCTCCGTTTACATCGCCCGCGCTGGAAACCGACGCCCCAAACTGGGCGCCCGCCGCGTCTCCGCGAAGAACGACGTTCGGCGTTCGCGAAAAGCCTGCTCGACCGCCGTAGAACACCGACACCGTTCCAAGGTTGCTGTTGGCCCCGCTCGAACCAACGGCGAGATCCGAGTAGCCGTCGCCATTCACGTCGAGCTCTGCGCCTTCGCTCCGATCACGGTCGCCGTCGGCGCTTCTTGCTCCAACGCGAAACCACCAGATCGCGCTCGTCGTTACGCCTTCAACGTTTCGGCCGGCCGCAAAGCCGCGTAGACGCCAGAACCACACGCCCGCACTGAGCGCTGACGGAAGACGGATTCGATCGCCCGTTGCCCGAAGGCGACGCTCGATGGTCGCAAAGTCACGTGTTGCACTGAGCTCGACGGTCGCCCCCTCAGCGCTCGCGCCGTTTGTCCATCGCAGAGTTGGTCTTTGGCTGGTGACGCGACTGCCGCTCAGTGGCGCGATGCTCCGCGGTGGTTCGAGCGACGGATCTTCCCGAACTGCGCTGTCGAACGCCGTGTCCGAGACCGAAACATCTGCTGCCGCTTCCACGGCAACGTCAGACAAGATGACGTCGCTTCGGTCGCTCGCGCTGTCGCCTGGCGTCGATGCGTCCCGAACGACCGCTCCATCCGGGCCGCGACAAACCGCGGCTCCGAACGACCGCTCGCAGTCGTAGATGCAACCGTATTCGGGGAAGTACTCACCACCAGGTTGACACTGCTCAGGGGGGCGACGGCACGAGCAGACGAGAGCGACGACGAGGATGAGGGAACGGATGTTGGCCATAGGAGCGTTCTTCGACGGCGCCGAGTCATCAGCGTTGGAATGGCCGGCGATGCAACATCGCCGGTGCGGTTCTGTCCAGGTGGGGCGCGATATCGCAGTGCGCCTCGAGAGTGTTGCGCCCTCTCGACACTTTCTTGCGATTGCTTGGCGCTGACCCCCGCCGTTCGTCGTGGCGGGCCGCAGTGGTGGCCGCGTCTCGACGGGCCGCGTGATCGAGCAGAATCGACGCCACGAGGATCGGCTCGCGGAGATCGCTGGCTCGATGGGAGAACGCGTCGACGGAAGCGGCGAGTGGCCGCCGGAGTTCGTGAGCTGAACGCCGCGCGTGTCGGTCTCTCAGCGCAGGCCAGAGACGACGACGCGGATGGCGGTGAAGTTCAACGCAGCCGAGATGGCGTCGTCCATCCGTGGATCCTGAGCGCAGTTGGCGCCGGTGATCATGGTGTTGGACCTGCTGTCGAAGCAGGTGTCGACGACACGATCCATGTTGGTGTCGCGGAGGGCGCGCGCAGGTGTTCCCCCGCCTGGGGCGAGCCCATCGCCAGCGACGTCGATGTCTGGCTGAATTGGGCGGATGATGGGGCCAAGGATGCCGAAGCTGCAGCCGCTCGTGAGCAGGTCGAGCAGCGAGTACGGTGAGCCCATCGGAGCGGGAGCGGTCGGAATTGCGCAATTGGCTGGTGCGCCCGGCAGCCCTGCAGGCCACGGGATTCGATCGAGGTCACCGACAGTCAGCGCGCCGCAGAGGCGACCGCCGTTCAGCTGCTCGATGCGGTTGAGCGTCGTGTTGGTCGTGGTCGTTCCTCGGACCTGACCGCGGTACAGGGTCAGCGCCGTGAGCGTGCCGGCGAGGTTGATGCGCATGACGATGGTGCCCGGGCCGCCGGTGAGCATTCGCGCGTTGAGCGCTGCCGGCGAAAACGGCGAGGCAGGATCGAGCGCCATCGTGAGCTCCGAGCGCGGGATCGTGAACGCCTCTCCGGCCATGTTCTGAAACGGCGCGAGCGCGTCGGCGCCCGTGAAGAACGCGAGCCGGATCATCGGGTCGGTGACGCCAGCGCGGTCGTCGAGGTCCATGAAGTGCGCCAGCACGTTGGTCTGGCCCATGGTCACGCTGTCTTGCAGCGAGCTGTTGAGCGTGCCGATCGCGAGGCCCGTGATCGCTTCGCCGAGTCGATTGTCGATCACGCGATCGCCGTTGAGGTCGCACCCATCGGGCATGGTCGTCGTAGACTGCACGATCGAGATCGTGTTCGCGCGCAGGGTCTGCTCGAGGCGGCAACGGTCGCTGCAGCCGTCCCATCGCGTGGTGTTGTTGTCGTCGCACTCTTCGCCGGGATCGATACGGCCGTTGCCGCAGACCGCGCTGACGCCGGTATCGACGCCGGTGTCGACGCCAGTATCGACGCCGGTGTCGGGGCGCACTCCGCTGTCGACGCTGACGCCGGTGTCTCCGCCGACGCCGGTGTCCACGCGAACGCCAGTGTCCACGCCGGTGTCTGTCACGCGCGAATCGAAGGGCACGCCGCTGTCGACGAGGACGCCGGTGTCCGGGCGAACGCCGGTGTCCATCACCATGACGCCCGTGTCCGTGCGAACGCCGGTGTCGGTCACCATGACTCCGGTGTCCGTGCGAACGCCGGTGTCCATCACCATGACGCCCGAGTCTGGATCGACGCCGGTGTCCATCGTCACGATGCCCGAGTCTGGATCGACGCCGGTGTCCGTGGGCGACGCGCTGTCGTCGGGCACTCCAGAGTCCTCGACCGTGGGAACGTCGTCGACCGTACCGTCCGGCGCCATCACGTCGCCCGGCGGCTGCCCGTCGGGGCGCGACGTGTCACCGCGCGTGTCGTTGGTGTTCGCGTCGCCGCCGTCGCCGGGCACCATCTGCGCGCTACAGCCTGCGGCAGTCAGCAGCGCGAAAAGAGCGACGACTCTCCTTGGGTCCTTCGAAGCGCGTGTATTCATACAAAGGATCGTAAGCGCAGCCGTTGCGTTCGCGCAATTCGCTCTGCAAATTCCGCGGCGAAACCAATGTGCGCCTTCGTGATCTTCTGTGCGCACGCGCGCATGTGCCCGCCGGTGGACGACTGTGGGACAGTGATAGAACGTTCGTCCCATGCGAGGGACGATGGATCCGAGCTCGATCGAGCTGTTTGCGTCGGTGGTCGAGCTCGGCGGGGTTCGCGCGGCGGCGCAGAAGCTGGGGCTCGCGCGCTCGAGCGTGAGCCGGGCGCTCGCGGAGCTCGAGGCGAAGCTCGGCGTCAGGCTCCTCGAGCGCAGCACTCGGGCGATGAAGGTGACCGAGGCCGGAGCGCTCTTGCTCGAGCGGGCGCGGCCCGCGCTGGTGATGCTCGCGGACGCCGAGAGCGCGGTGCGCGCGCTGAAGAAGCGCCCCACTGGGACGCTCAAGATCGCGGCTCCGCCGCTGGTCGCCGAGCAGTTTCTCCCGTCAGTGCTCGAGCGATACGGTCGTCGCTATCCCGAGGTGAAGCTGGACTTGCGCCTCGACGACGCGCCGGTCTCGCTCGTCGACGAGGGCATCGACTGCGCGATCAGGACCGGGCCCCTCTCGGACTCCTCGCTCGTCGCTCGTCGCCTCGGCGCGGGGAGCGGTCACGTGTACGCCTCGCCCGACTACCTCGCGTCCCGCGGCGAGCCTTCGCACCCGTTGGCGCTCAGCGAGCACGACACGATCGTGTTCACCGGCCGGAGGCAGCCCAATCGATGGGTGTTCGAGGCCGGCGACGAGCGGATCGTGGTCAACGTCGTGCCCAAGCACCGGGTCAACAGCCTCTTGCTCGCGCGCGACTTGTGTCGGGCGTCGCTGGGCATCGCGCACCTTCCGACGTTCATCGCCCGTGACAGCGCGCATCGGGGTGAGCTTCGCGAGCTCATGCCCGACTTTCCCTCGCCGGCGGCGAGCATGTACGTGGTGTATCCCAACGCCCGGCTGCTCGCGCCGAAGACGCAGGCCTTCATCGAGCTGTTGACCAGCTATTTCGCGACGATCGACCTGTCTCGCTGAGGCTGACCATTGTCCCTCGATCTGGGACAAAGTGTCCTGTCGTGTCCCGATGCGCCGAGGCGCGTGCTGACGCAGACTGTCTCTCGTGCGAAAGACTCACGCCGACGGGCAACGGTCGCTCTCTCGACGAGCGGCGCTTCGATACGCAGCCGCTGCGGGCCTCGTCGCGTGCGAGTCTCGTTCGACCTCTTCGACAGCAAGGACCATCATGCAACCATCGATCGACACGACCGCGAGCGCCCGGCGCATCGAGCTGCGCACGCGCGGCAGCCGCCACGGGTTCATTCGGCGAATGGTGAGCCCCGGGGACATCGGCGAGCTGATCAAGCCGTTTATCTTCCTCGATCACATCGCGGGCGATACGAGGCCGGGTATGGGATTTCCCTATCATCCGCACTCGGGCATCGCGACGGTCTCGTACATCCTCGACGCGGACGGAACCTACGAAGACACCACCGGCAAGTCGGGCGTCCTGCGCGCGGGGGGCGTCGAGTGGATGATGTCCGGCAGCGGCGTGTGGCACCGCGGCGGCGTCGTGGACGGAAGCTCGCCGCGCGTGACGGGCTTTCAGCTCTGGGTGTCGATGCCTCCGAGTCACGAAGAGGCCAGCGCCGAGTCGCACTACATCGCGCCGAGCGAGGTTCCCGAGGTCGACGGCGTGCGCGTGTTGCTGGGGTCGTACCGTGGCGCGGTGAGCCCTGTTCCTGCGCCGAACCCGATGGCGTACCTCGACGTCAAGCTCGCGCCGGCCCAGCGTTGGCAGCATCAGCCGCCAGCGACGCACGACGTCGCCTGGGTGTTCGTCCACCAGGGCACCGCGCTCGTGCAAGGACAAGAAGTGACCGACACGCTGGTGGTGCTCGAGAAGGGCAACGGCGCGCTCGACGTCGTCGCTCGCGGAGGCCCAGCGCGCGTGTTGGTGGGCACCGCCGAGCAGCACCCGCACCCGCTCGTGCTCGGGACGAGCTCGGTTCACACCGCGCGCGCGCCGCTCGAGCGCAGCCTGCGTCGCATCGGCGAGCTGGGGATGGACCTGCGCCGCCGCGGCCTCGTGTGAGCGACGCTCAGCGCACTCCTGGCGCTTCGTGGCCGCTCTGCGCGACGTACTCGCGGTAGCCGCCGCCGTAGACGCGGGGGCCTTCGGGGGTGAGCTCGAGCACGCGGGTGGAGAGCGCGCCGAGAAACTGTCGGTCGTGCGAGACGAAGAGCATCGCGCCTTCGAACTTCGCCAGCGCCTTCAACAGCGTCTCTTTGGTGGACATGTCGAGGTGGTTGGTGGGCTCGTCGAGCACGAGAAAGTTGGGCGGATCGAAGAGCATCGCCGCCAGCACGAGCCGCGCTTTTTCTCCGCCCGAGAGCACCGAACACTTCTTCTCGACGTCGTCTCCCGAGAAGCCGAAGGCGCCCGCGAGCGTCCGCAGCGTCCCCAGGTTGGCTCCCGAGAACTTCATCTGCAGCACTTCGATGGCGCTCTTCTGTGGCTCGAGCAGCTCCATCGCGTGCTGCGAGAAGTACCCGAGCGACACGCTCGGACCGAGCGTCACGGCGCCTTCGTCGGGAGGGGTCTGGCCGGCGACGAGCTTCAAGAGCGTGGATTTTCCCGCGCCGTTTACGCCCATCACGCACCAGCGCTCGCCGCGGCGGATGAGCATGTTGAAGTCGTTGTAGATCTGCTTGCTGCCGTAGCGCTTGGAGACGCGCGCGACCTTGGCGACGTCCTCGCCGAGCCGGGGCGGCGCGCGAAACTCGAACTCGATCACGCGACGGCTGCGCGGGGGCTCGACGCGCTCGATCTTCTCGATCTTCTTCACGCGCGACTGCACCTGCGCGGCGTGGCTCGCGCGGGCCTTGAACCTCGCGATGAACGCCTCTTCTTTCGCGAGCATCGCCTGTTGCCTGTCGTACTGCGCTTGCTGCTGCTCGGCGCGCAGCGCCCGCTGCTGCTCGTAGAAGTCGTAGTTGCCCGAGAAGGTCGTGAGCTCTCCTGCGTCGATCTCGACGATCTTGCTCACCAGTCGATTGACGAACTCGCGGTCGTGCGAGGTCATCACGATGGCGCCCTTGAACGCGCGCAAGAAGTTTTCGAGCCAGAGGATCGACTCGATGTCGAGGTGGTTGGTGGGCTCGTCGAGCAAGAGCACGTCGGGCTCGAGCAAGAGGATCTTCGCCAGCGCGACGCGCATCTTCCATCCGCCCGAGAGCTTGGCGACGTCGTTGGGGATCACCTCGGGGTCGAAGCCGAGCCCCGCGAGGATCTCTTGCGCGCGGGCCTCGAGGGCGTAGCCGTTGAGCTCTTCGAACCGCGCCTGGGCGTGGCCGTAGCGATCGACGAGCGTCTCGATTTCGTGTGCGCGATCGGGGTCGGCCATCGCCGCCTCGATCGCGTGCAGCTCGTGCGCGACGTCGGCGACCGCGCCAGCGCCGGCCATGGTCTCTTCGAGCACAGTGCGGCCGCGCATCTCGCCGACGTTCTGATCGAAGTAGCCGATGGTGACGCCGCGATCGACCGAGACCTGCCCGGCGTCGGTCTCTTCCTGACCGACCATGAGGCGAAAGATCGTGGACTTTCCGCTGCCGTTGGGGCCGACGAGGCCGATCTTCTCTCCCTTGAACACGCCCATCGACGCGTCGAGAAACAGGATCTGCGAGCCGTGCTGCTTCGTGACTTGATCGAGGCGGATCATCGCGGCGCGGGTTTTACAGGGTCGGGCCCCGAGGCCGCTAGTGAGCAATGCGATCAATGCGATCAATGCGATCGGGGCGCCGCGAGGGCGTGTAATGCGGGTGTCATGTCCGAGCTGCGGACGGACCGATCGAGGCATGCGAAACTGCGCGCTGTCCATGTTGATGCGGCGTTTTTTCGAGTGCCCAGGGGGCTTCGTGGCGATCGGCGAAGACCTGTTGGTCGAGATGTGGCGAGCGCCGGCCAAGGCCGAGCACTTGAAGGAGCTGAACCGTTCGTTTCGCGCGGAGATCGCGCGGAGATCGCGCAGGTCGTTTGGGACACTGGCGGTGATGGCGATGCCGGCGTCCACGGTGCTCACGGTGAACGAAGAAGAGCGCAAGCTGATCATCGAGCGAGCGCTCGAGATGACCGAGCTCGCGTTCGGCGGCGTGACCGTCGTGTCGATGAACGGGTTTTCGGGGGCGCTCGTGCGCGGCGTGCTCGGGACGCTCACGCAGCTACGAAAGCAGCGCTCTCCCTCGAAGATCGTGGGGACGCTCGACGAGGGCGTGGTCGCGCTGCGAGAGTTCTTCGCGAAGCACGGGCCCGGCGCGATCAGCGAGCGGACGTTGCTTCAGGCGATCGAGGACAGCAAGCCCGCGGACTGGAAGTGAGCGCTTCGCTCACAGCCTCGCGAGGGCGGGACGCAGGCCGTCGCGCAAAGGCCTGGCGAGGTGCTCGGGCATGCGAGCGATCAGCTGTTCGACGAAGCGAGACATGGTGGTCTCGCGACGACCTCCCGGTTCTGCGAGCCAGGGCTCGATGACGGGACCGGGCTCGATGCCGAAGGGGTTGGCCATCGCGTTGACAACATTGAGCGCCGAGCGGAGGGCGGCCTCCTGGCTGTCGAACCAGGTGTTCCACCCGCCAGCGAAATAGACGTTGCTCGCGCCTTGCAGCGCTTGCAGCGCGTCGCGGGCCTGGATCGAGGCGGTCGTCGGGTACAGAACCGAGTGCGAGTGAAACAGCAGGTTGTCCGGCGGAGGGCTCGCGATCGGCGGGTTGGACCAGCTCTTGAACGCCGGGACCAGGCTCGAGCCCGCAGGCGGCCGGAGCGCGCCGAAGTACCCGCTGAACGCGACGTTTCCGGTGTTGTTCGAGACCACGGTGTTGGCCGCTTGCCACGAAGCAGGGTCCGCGGGCATGTAGCTGGACTGCGGCGCTTGCAGGGTGATCGGCAGCTGGGCGTACTCGATGGCCTGCAACAGCGCAGGAGCGTTGGGCTGCGCCGCGCGGCCGCCGGCGTTGATCAAGTTCGCGGCGGTCTGCGGGTCGCACGTGAGGATGACGACGTCGTAGGGAAGGTACGTGCTGTTGACCGTGAGCCCAGGCTGCTTCTGGACCGGGTCGTAGCCCACGGACGCGACGGCGGCGTTGACTCGAAAGTTTGTGTTGGGGGTGACGCTGCGGATTTGTGCGAGGATCCCGTCGAGGCCGATCGACGCGCTCTGGTACAGCGTGAACACGTCGCCTGCGTCCGGCGCGACGACCGGTTGACCGGGCCATCCCGTGACGTTTCGAACGAAGTACGTGAGCGCGTAGAGCGCCGAGGACTCGCCGATGCGAGAGAGCGGCAGCGACACGAACTGATAGAGAAACGGCGTGAGGACCTTGTCCTTGAAATCTTGTGTCACCCACTGGACGTTCGGCAGCCACTGGGAGATCGAGGTCGACCAGTTGCCGCTCTTGTCGAGGGCCTCGGCTTGCAGGAGAAACGCGAAGAACTGCAAGAGGGACGGGATGTCCGAGAGCTTCAGCGTTCCGTCGAAGAAGTTTTCGATCTTCGATGGGACAAAGAGCGTGCGCGCGTTCTGGTCGGTGTCCCAGAGGCAGATGCCCGCTGGGTACGAGCTGACGTCTTGCTCGAAGAGCCCGAGGCTCTTCAAGAGACTGATGTACGTCGGCTGCGGATTGGCGAAGAAGAACTGCGCGCCCGCGTCGAGGCTGTACGTGACGTCGTTGTAGGTGTACGGGATGGACCAGGTGTTGCCGCCGAAGCGGCCCTGCGCCTCCCAGAGGTCGACGGTGATCGTCGCGTTCGGCACTTGCTGCAAGGCCCACGCGGTGAACACCCCCGCCGCGCCTCCGCCGACGATCCCGACGCGAAGCGCTGTGGTCTGACTCGACTTCGAACTCTTCATGTGACTCGATCGATGCCCCTTCCGCGAGCGAGCGCCGGCATCGACCCGCGTCCCTCGCGCTCGAAGCGTCACACTTTCTCCAGAGTTCCGTTGGTCACAATTGCGCGACAGTCGTGACGAGACCTTACACGAGCGAGAACGTCCATTCCGCGCGCCGCGCGCCCGCGCGCGCAGTGGGTCGGCGTCGGTGTCGCTCAGCCCTGGAGGTGTCGCGCGAAATGCGCGAGCGTTCGGCGCCACGCGTCGTGGGCGGAGGCCTCGTGGTAGGCCTCGGGGCGGGTGTCGTTGAAGAACGCGTGCCCTGCGCCGGGGTATACGTGCACGGACGTGGGCGCGCCCTTCTTCGTCTGCGCCTCTGCGAAGGCCTTGGCGTCGGAAACCGAGAAGAACCCCTCGTTTTCGCCGAAGAACAGCACGCCGGGCGCCGTCACCTTCGAGAGGTCCGCGCCGCCCGGCGGAAAGCCATAGAACGCCGCGTACGCGTCCACCTTCGCGGCGTTGGCGCCGAGGACGGTGAGCGCTCCGCCCATGCAGAAGCCCGCGATGCCGACGCGGGTGCATCCCTCTTTGGTGCGCAGGTGATCGACGCTCGCGGCGATCTCGGCCGTGGCGCGGGCCCAGTCGAGGCCGTTCATCAAGTGCGAGGCCTCTTCGGCGTCCACCGTGGATTTGCCGTGGTAGAGGTCCGGCGCGAGGGCGACGAAGCCGTGCCGGGCGAAGCGCCGAACGACGTCTTCGATGTGCGGGACGATGCCCCACCACTCTTGGAGCACGATGACGCCGGCCTTCTCGTTGCTCGGGCGGGCGATGACGCCGTCGGTCGGTCCGCTCGCGAGGTCGATTTGAATTCGTGTGCTTGTCATGGTCTCTGTACAGAGACTATCGCGCGAGCAGCGAGGGGAGATAGCCCTCGGGCGCGTCGAAGCCGAGCAGATGTAGGATGGTGGCGGCGACGTTGCCGAGCCCCGGCGCCGCGACGTTGGGGTCGATGCTCAGCCGCGCGCTGGGGGCGTAGAGAAAGAGCGGGACCGGGTTGAGCGTGTGGCTCGTCTTGGGCCTGGGGCGCCCTTCGTGGTCGAGCAGGGGCTGCTTGGTCTTTTTGTCGAGCTCGAACATCTCATCGGCGTTGCCGTGGTCCGCGGTGATCACGAGCGCGCCGTTGAGCGAGGCGATCACGGGTAGCAGTCGCGCGAGCTGAAGGTCGACGGCCTCGACGGCGAGCACGGCAGCGTCGCGGGCGCCGGTGTGGCCCACCATGTCTCCGTTGGCGTAGTTGATTCGGCCGTGGCGAAACGCGCCCGTTCGAAGCGCTTCGATCACGCGGTCCGTGATCTCTGCGGCCTTCATCCACGGGCGCTCTTGGAAGGGAAGCGTGTCGCTCGGGATCTCGAACCACTGCTCGCCTGGCAGAGGGGCAGAGCGATTGCCGTTCCAGAAGTAGGTGACGTGGCCGAACTTCTGCGTCTCGCTGCAGGCGAACTGCGTGACGCCGTTGTGCGCGAGGTGCTCGCTCAGCGTCCGGTCGATCTCGGGAGGGCTCACGAGAAAGCGCGAAGGCAGTCGCAAATCGCCGTCGTACTGCATCATTCCTGCGTACAGAACGTCCGGCCGCGATCCGCGATCGAAAGCTTCGAACCGCTCGTCTTCGAACGCGCGCGTCAGCTCGATCGCTCGGTCTCCGCGAAAGTTGAAGAGCACCACCGCGTCGCCGTCGCGCACAGGACCGACGGGGCTGCCGTCCTTCTCGACGATCACGAACCCAGGGAGGTTCTGGTCGCTCACGCCGCGCTGCTCTTCGCGAAGCGCCTCGACCGCCGCGCGAAGCGAAGCGAAGCCCCGGCCCTCGCCGCGCACGTGGAGCTTCCAGCCGCGCTCGACCATGGGCCAGTCGGCCTCGTAGCGGTCCATGGTGATCTTCATGCGACCGCCGCCCGAGGCGACGCGGTAGTCACGCTCGCTCGACCGCAGCGACGCGAGCTTCTCTTCGAGTCGATCGACGTACACGAGCGCGCTCGTCTCGGGGACGTCTCTTCCGTCGAGCAACGCGTGGACCCTCGCGCGACCGACGCCCTCGCGCGCGGCCGCCTCGAGCAGCGCGAACAAGTGCTGCTCGTGCGAGTGCACGTTGCCGTCTGACAAGAGGCCGATGAAATGCAGCGTGCTCTTGTGCTCTCGGACGCGCGCGACGATCGATCGCCACACGTCGCCGCGAAAGAGCGCCTGGGACGCGATCGCTTGATTGACGAGCTTGGCGCCCTGGTCGAACACGCGCCCCGCGCCGAGCGCGTTGTGGCCGACCTCGCTGTTGCCCATGTCGTCGTCGCTGGGGAGGCCCACGGCCCTTCCGTGGGCGCGTAGGATGGTGTTGGGCGTGCGCTCGCGCAGAGACGCGAGCGTCGGTGCGCGAGCGAGCGTGCACGCGTTGCCGTCGCCTGGCGGCGCGACGCCGACGCCGTCCATGACGACGACGACGACGGGGCCCTCGATGCCAGCGAACGATGGGTGTTTGGAGAGCTCGAGCGAAGGGGAGGTCGGCGTGGCTGCCATGCGTTGTTTGGCCCAGGATGGTGCTCGCGTTTGCCGGTGCAGTACAGTGCCACGCCGTGAACGTCGTTCGAGCTCTCGTGGGCGCCGCTGTCGTAGCCCTTTGCTCTTGCAGCGGCCGGAGCGCAGAGACGAGCGCAACGGCCAGCACGATCCGGAGCGAGACGACCGCCGGAGGCGCAGGCATGCCTTCGCCAATCGCTCAGTCGTCGAGCGGAGACGATGTTCGATCATACAGACGCGGTGGAGGAACGATGCTCGTGGGCGAGGTGACCGGCGCGCAGGTGCTCGAGGCCGACGATCGTTGGCGCGGAGCGTACGGGAGCGCCGCGACCACTCCCGAGGGCGCTCGAGCGTTGGCCGCTGTGCCGACTGGAGCGCACCTCGACGTGGTCTTCGGAATGTGGTGCGGCGACAGCGTCCGCGAGGTGACGAAGTTTCTTCGGTACGTCGAGCGAGGATCGCAGCCCTTCAGCTATCGGTTGATCGCGGTCGACCGCGCGAAGCACGCCGAGGGCTTCACCGAAGGCCGAGACATTCGCTTCGTCCCGACCTTCATCGTGATGCGCGACGGCCGAGAGGTCGGCCGCGTGATCGAGAGCCCTCGCACAGAGCTCGGCGCGGACCTCGCGTCGCTGTTGTCCGGAAGCGCCAGCGGGCCGATCACGGGCCGCGCGGATTGATGAGCCAATCGACACGCTGACCGCGGGTCAGCGTGGTTCGAATGCGCCGATGGAGGGCGGCGCGCCCTGGCAGCGGCCGTCGTAGTCGCCGAGAACTCCGCCGGGCACCGACCTTCCTGCGCGCGCCGCGGGGCTCGACGCGTTGATGTGAAAGTCCTGCATCGCGCGGTTGGCGAACATGGGGTCGCGCTGAAAGATCGTGCCCATCTCTGCGGGGATTCCATCGCTCACGACGGGGCCTGCGAACGTGGGCACGTCCAGCGAGTGCCAGAGGTTGTTGCCGAACACGAACGTCGCGGGGGCGGTGTTGCCGCCGACGTTGATGAAGGTCCGAAGCGCGGCGCGATTGAAGAGCACGATGTTGTTGACGAACAGACCGTTGCGGGACGGCACGAAGCGCGGGGCGGTGGTCTCTTGCAGGATCCGCACGACCCACGTCTGCGGCTCGATCACGGTGTTGTTGGCGAACACGCACGCGTCGCAGCCGACGTAGGCGATGGCGGCGCCGCTGTTGGCTCCCGGTCGAATGAAGACGTTGGAGGTCACGCGGAGCTGCGCGGCTTCGTGCGGCGCGTCGATGGGACGAAAGAACTCGAGCCCCGTCGATCCTCCGGCGTTGATCGCGCGGCCGCGGACGTTCTCGAAGATGTTTCCGTGAATGGTGACGCGGGCGCTTCCTCCTTTGGCTTGAACGCCGCCAGACCCCGTCGTGTCGTGAAAGCGATTGCGCGCGATGAACCCGTCGTGACAGCCGACCATGTCGATCGCGTCGCCGGCGTTGCAGCTCGCGATGTCCGTCTCGAGCACCTGAAACTGGTCGAGGCCCGAGAGCTTGATGCAGTCGTTGTTTCCGCCGCTTCCGACGGCGTCGAAGCGAAGTCGTCGCATGATGACGTGGTGCGCAGGGGTGGCCGCGCTGCCTCCGTCATCGATGTTGAGCCCGTTGATGGTGGAGTTGCGGATCGTGAAGTTCTCGAGGACGAGCCAGGTCGGATCCGAGATGTGCAGCGCCTCGCCCATGCGCATCGCGTCGAGGACCACGGTGCCCTCGCCGACGATGGCGATCGGCTGGGTGGCGGTCCCGCGGAGGTTCGAGAGAAAGGCCGAGCCGGTGTAGGTGCCCGCGCGGAGTAGAATTCGTGTGCCTGGCATCGCGCGCATGGCCGCCGCGCGCAAGGTCGCGAAGGGGCGCGCGTCGGTGCCGTCGCCGCTCGTGTCGTTGCCGGAGGTGGCGACGTAGAGCGTGCGCGCGTAGGTGATTCCCTCGTCGAACGGCGCCGGGCCGCGACAGCCCGGAGCGCTCGCGTCGGGGGTGATCGCGTCGGGGGTGACGGCGTCCGTCGAGACGCTAGTGTCCGTCGCGAGGCCCGTGTCCGTTGGGACCGCGCCGTCGACGGGAGCGCTGTCCATCGGAGGCGTCGATCGATCATCGATCGAGCTGTCGCCCGTCGAGGCGTCCTGCGCGGGCGTCGAGCCGCAGGCGGCGAGCGAAAGCGTGAGCGCGAAGGCTGCAAACGAAGCGGGTGTCGTGCGCATTCCGATAGCGTGCACGATGCGCGCGCCGCGCGCGAGTGGGGTCGCGGTCCTCTCGGCTCGTAACCGTTCAGGCCCCTCTTGCCTCTCATCGTTACCCAAACTGTATGAGGAAAAGTCCAGGCAGAACACGATCGACGCATTGCCGGGCCCCTTGGCTCCCGGGAATGCGTCGATCGCATTCTGCCTGGATTTTCTCTCGCGTTACGTGGGTAGCATTGAGGGGCAAGAGGGGCCTGAACGGTTACCTCGGCTCCCACGCCGGCCGGCAATGCTCGTCGCGTTCGCGGGCGTGGTTCGTTGGAGTGGGGGCGGGACGTGGGCTACCGTCGCACTCATGACGGTCGCTTCAACGAAGGGTGGCTCTCGACGCTCTTCTCGCTTCGACCACGCGGTGCGCTTCGTGAGCGCGCTGTCCATGGGCGGACTCGGCGCGGCGCGCGGCTGCGGAGGCGGCACGATCACGTACTGCGAGTGCCTAAGCGGGAGCGCTGGATCGGACGGCGGGCCCGGACGGTCGTCGCGCGCGTGCACGTCGAGCGAGCTCGACGCTGGCTGCAACACCATCACGCGAGGCGAACCGTCGGGGCCGTTGCCCCCTCCCGAGCTGGCGACGTAGTCGCAGTGCGCTTCACGGCGGAAGCGGACGTCGAGCGTGTGGGAGTTTCGTTGACGAAATAGCGCAGGATCGTCGGCCGATGAGCGCCGTTGAATTCATCGCAGCCGCAGCTCGACCTGGTCGTTCGGCAGCGCGAGGAGCTCGACGGCGCGCCCTGCGCCTACCTCTGCGATCGCTCTCGATCGCTCGTGCTCGGTCAGCGCGCGGCCGAGCCTCGCCTCGAACGTCGCGAGAACGAGCGCGATACGCTCTCCTTCACGGCCCTCTTCGCGGCCCTCTTCGCGGCCCTCTTCGCGGCCCTCTTCACGGCCCTCTTCGCGGGCCTGTGCGCGGAGCTGCTCGATGTCCTTGTAGCCCGCGCGAGAGAGCAAGTTGCGCATGCTGACGTCGAGCGCGACGCCTCGGTCCCACAGCGCCGCAGCAGGCATTTTCTCCTGCAATACACCGGGCGCTTCGAGTTGATCCTGGCCCGTGTACGTCCGCACCGTGTCTCGGTCGGTGTAGACCTCGACGCGGCGCAGTCCCACGAGTCGAACGACCCACACGTACTTCGATCCTCCGGCGAAGTATTGGGCGATCTTTGTTTGGAGGTCGCCCTCTTTGGTTCCTTCGTCGGCGTACTCGACGGCGAGCGACGGCGCGCCTTCGGCCCAGCCCCCGTGGTCGGCAGGAACTCTTCCCACGCTTATGTCCGGAGCTCGCACGGTGTCTTCGCTCAGCTTGTGACCCACGTCGACGCCGAGCTCGATCACCATGGGGTCGGTAGCGAGCGGAAGGGCGCCGGTGATGTTGGCGTTGCCATGCCGTGTGCCCGCGGGAGCGAGCGCGACTGGGTGTCCGTTGGAGATCTCGTAGTAGCCCCCAGGTTCGAGACCATCCGCCCGAAACGGCCCCGCCCCAGCCTTGTGCTTGCTGTCTACCATCGCGCGGAGAGTCTACTGCGTTTGCGTGGAGCGCGCTCGCCAGGGACCCTGGTGACCACTTCGCTGCAACACGTGACTCCGTCTCTCTGCAGCTCCCTCCTCGCGCTGCGGGCTGCGCTACTTCTTCTCGAGGTGCTCGCCCTTGGTGAGCGACTCGAGCCGATCGATCACGCGCTGTTGAAGCGAGCCCTTCTCTGCGGGCGCGGCAGTGATGGTGATCACGTAGGCGTCTCCCTCTCTCGGCGGCGCTGGCAAGAGCGACGCGGGGAGCTTGATGACCTCGCCGTCGGCGTCGAGCACCACGCGCCCTTCGTCGACGCTGGCCACGGTCGCTCGTACGAGCCTCGCTGTTCGCTCTTCGGTCATCACGTTATCTCCGTGACGCCAGCGTACGCGACGAACGCGCCGCGCGCACAACGGGCGCGGGAGATTCGGGCTCGAGCCCGAGCCGCGCTCGAAGCCTCGCGCGCGCGTCGGGAGGCGTGAGCGCGAGCAGCCGCTCGGCCGCCGCTGGGTGCTGCGGCTGTCTCCGAAGCGCCTCGCGATAAGAGCGCGAAGCGGCGTCCCATTGCTGCAGCCCCTCGAGCGCGCGGCCGAGGTTGATCGAGGGGTTGGGGTCCTCTGGCAAAAGCGTGACCGCTTGTCTGAGGGCGCCGACCGCGGTCTCGAACTGGCCCGATTGGAGACGGAGCGCGCCGAGGCCGTTCCACGCTTCGCCGACGTGCGGAGCGCGCTGCGTGACCTCTTCGAACGCGCGCTGCGCGAGGTCGTTGCGCCCGAGTCGAGCGAGCGCGATCCCGAGGTTGGTGCGCGCGATCGCGTGCTCGGGGTCCCTCGCCAACGCTTGTCGAAAGGACTCCGCCGCGCGCTCGTACTGCTGATCGGCGAGGTCGAGCGCTCCCTGCGCGGCGAGCGGCGTCGCGTCGGTGGGCGCGAGCTGCGCGGCGCGAACCAGGACGTGTCGCGCGTTGGTGGCGCGCAGATCCGCGAGGACCACGCCGTACAAAACCCATCCGTCCGCGTAGTCCGGCGCGAGGCCCAGCGCGCGCGCGAGGGTGGATTTGGCCTCCTCGAGCTGTCCTTGCTCTCGCTGCGCGCGGGCCAGGTTCAAGAGGGCGACTTCTTTGTGCGGGTGCAGCTCGATCGCGCGCTCGAAGGCGCGCATCGCGCCGAGTCGATCGCCGACCGCGCTTCGGGCGAGGCCGAGGAGGTTGAGCGCCGCGCCCACGTTGGGGTTGTCCCGATCGAGCGCCTCGAGCACGTCGAGCGCCTCGTGCGCACGGCCTGCGTCGAGCAGCCACCCTGCGCGCAAGAGGCGCGCGCGGACTCGGAGGTTCTGGCTCGCGAGGGAGCCTCGCTGCATGCGCTCGATCGAACGCTCGGCCGCGCCGCGGTCGCCTCCGCTCGCGGCGGCTTGCGCTTGAACCACGAGCGCGAGCGGCTCGTCGGGCCGCAGCCTGAGCGCTCCGTCCGCGGCTTGCGCAGCGGCGGCGAGCTCTCCGCGCGCGAGCGAATCCAGCGCGTCGCACACGTGCTCGAGCGCGCGGGCCCTTCGGCTGGTCTCTTCGTCGATCCCGCCGCGAGCCATTTGAAATTGTGTGCGCGCTTCGCGGGTCGGCAGCGCGGTGAGCTCGGCGCGGTCAGTGATGGGGCGATCCAAGAGCGCGGCGCCCTCGGCTAGCGCAGCATCTGCGCGTCGCGCGTCTCGAACGCGCAAGCCCGCGGCGGCGACAGGAACCGCCAGGCACGCGACGACCGTGAGAGAGAGCAGCGTCTTTCGCACGATGAAGGTGAATGCAGACTGGCGCAGCTTTACGCAAGAAATCGACAGGAAGCGCTCTGTTCGGGCAGGGCGCTCGGACCGATCGATCGTGAAGATTTGTAGAAGATTTGTAGAACCTCGCAATGTTGTAGCTTGCCAGCGGTTGTCGGGGCGTAAGAGCTACTGTTCGAGAGTCTAGCGATGACTACAGCCAGCGATGTTTCTGCGCTCGCGAGCGCGCCCGGCGGTCCACCAGGGGCGGCGACGACTGACGCCGAGCTGCTCGCGGAGATCACGAAGAAGCGGTTTCCCTGGGGCTGGATGGCGTTGGTGCTGCTCGTCGTGGCCGGCGGCGCCGCGGTCTGGTGGCGGATGAAAGGGACCAAGCCCGCGCAGATTCGCTACGTGACGGCGCGGCTGACCATGGGCGAGGTCGTCGAGAGCATCGAGGCGACGGGCACCGTGCAGCCGCTCTTGCAGGTGCAGGTCGGAGCGCAGGCCTCGGGCCGCGTCCTTCGAGTGCACACGGATTTCAATCAGACCGTGCGCGAGGGGCAGTTGTTGGCCGAGCTCGACCCAGACCCGTTTCAGACCAGGGTCAACGAGTCGCGCGCGGCCGAGGCCAGCGCGCGTGCATCGCTCGCTCGGGCGCGGGCCGACCTGCTGATCCGAGAGCGAGACCTCGCTCGAGCGCGGGACCTTCGCACGCGCGGGCTCAACGCGCAGGCCGAGGTCGACACCGCGCTCGGGGCTCGTGACCTGTCGCGGGCGGCGATCAACGTGTCGCTCGCAGAGCTCGCGCGTACGCAGGCGACCCTGGCGAGCTCGCGCAATCTGCTCGCGCAGTCGAAGATCTACGCTCCGATGGCGGGGCTGGTGATCTCGAGGCAGGTCGATCCGGGGCAGACCGTCGCCGCGAGCTTGCAGGCGCCGACGATGTTCATCATCGCGCAGGACCTCACGCGAATGCGCGTGATGGCGGACGTCGACGAGGCAGACATCGGGCGGATGCGCGAGGGCATGGCGGTCGAGGCGCGGGTCGATGCGTTTCAAGGCGAGCGGTTTCGCGGGACCGTGACGCAGCTTCGTTACGGCGCGACGACGACCGCGGGCGTGGTGACGTATCCGGCGGTGATCGAGGTTCCCAATCCAGAGTTGAAGCTGCGCCCCGGAATGACGGCGACGGTGACCGTGACGACGGCGCGGCTCGAGAACGTGCTGCGCGTTCCCAACGCGGCGCTGAGGTTTCGCCCGTCCAACTCCGAGTCCAACGGGACCGGGGCGCGCCGAGGCAACGGGCGCGCAGATCGCGACGCGGGCGCGGGCAACAACAGCGGCGAGACGGAGGCTCCTGCGTCGCGCGGCGCGGGGCCTCGCAGCGGAAGGGTGTTCGTGCTTCGCGAAGGGCGGCCGACGTACGTGCGCGTGCGCATCGTCGCGAGCGACGGGACCCACACGGCCGTCGAGTCGCCCGAGCTTCACGAGGGCACCGAAGTGATCACGGACGAGATCGACGAGAGCGCCTCGCGCAGTCCCAGCGCGAGCGGCAGCGGCGGCAGCGGCGCCTCGAGCGGCAGCCGAAGCGGTAGCGGCGGCAGCCGCGGGCGCGTCAGCGATGAGCGAAGCAACTCCAGTGATCGATCTCCAGGACATCGAGAAGGTGTACGCCCAGGGCGAGGTGATTCACCGCGCGCTCAGGGGCGTGTCGCTGAAGATCGACTCGGGCGATTTCGTCGCGATCGTAGGCCCATCTGGATCGGGAAAATCCACGCTGATGAACTCCATCGGCTGCCTCGATACTCCCACGCGCGGCTCCTATCGACTGGCGGGCTACGACGTCTCCAAGCTCGACCCCGACGCTCGCGCGCTCGTGCGCAATCGGCTGCTCGGGTTCGTGTTTCAAGGCTTCAACCTCCTTGCGCGCACCACCGCGCTCGAGAACGTCGAGCTGCCCTTGGTCTACCGCGGGATGAGCGCGAAAGAGCGCACGCTTCGCGCGGCGCGAGCCCTGTCCCTGGTCGGGTTGAAGTCTCGCTTTCGCAACACGCCCGCGCAGTTGTCGGGCGGGCAGCAGCAGCGCGTCGCGATCGCGAGGGCGCTCGTGACCGAGCCGAAAGTCCTGCTCGCCGACGAGCCGACGGGAAACCTCGACAGCAAGACCACGGAAGAGATCCTCGCGCTTTTGCAGTGGCTCAACCGTGAGAAAGGGCTGACGATCGTGATGGTGACGCACGAGCCCGATGTGGCGGCGTGCACCAAGAGGATCGTGACGGTGCGCGACGGGCTGATCGTCTCGGACGAGCGGCTCGCGCGGCAGAGGCAGGCGGGCGTCGAGCCCCCCGAGCACGCGCTCAAGTCCTCGGTCGGCGCTCGAGAGGGAGACGCGCGATGATCTACATGGCGATGCGCCTCGCGCTGTTTTCGCTGATGCGCAACAAGGTCCGCGCGGTGCTGACCGTGCTCGGAATCTTGATCGGCGTCGCGGCGGTCGTCGCGAGTTCGGCCATCGGCGCTGGCGCGAAGGAGCGAATCGAGAGCCAGTTTGCGTCGCTCGGCGTCAACGTGTTGATGGTGTGGCCAGGCGCGAGCGCCGCGGGAGGCGCGCGCGGCGCGGCGGGGAGCGGCTCCGGGCTGACCGAAGATGACGCGAGGGCGATCGGCGTGGAGGTTCCCAGCGTGACCGCGTCGGCGCCGATCTCGACCGCGAGCGCGCAGGTCGTGCTTGGCTCGCGCAACTGGTCGACGCGCGTGTACGGCTCGACGCCAGACTACTTTCGCGTCCGCAGCTGGAACACCGCTGACGGCGCCCCCTTCACCGACTCCGACCTTCGCACGTCGGCGAAGGTCTGCGTGATCGGCACCACGATTCAACGCGAGCTCTTCGGCGGCGAACCCGCGCTCGGCGCGACCATCCGCGTGGGCCGCATGCCTTGCACGGTGATCGGCGTCCTCGAGTCCAAGGGTCAGTCTGGCTTCGGGCAGGACCAGGACGATCTGATCGTCGTTCCGATGACGACGTTTCGCACGCGGGTGTCGAGGCGATCGGGGCGCGACGTGGGCTTCGTGATGGTGTCCGCGCGCGACCCGGCGCTGATGGCTCGGGCAGAGACCGCGATCACCGCGCTCTTGCGGCAGAGGCACCGCCTCGCGGCCGCGGACGAAAACGACTTCACCGTGCGCAACATGGCCGACGTGGTCAAGAGCTTCGACGCGCAGCGCGCGGCGATCACGACGCTCTTGCTCGTCGTCGCGTCGATCTCGCTCCTCGTGGGAGGCATCGGCGTGATGAACATCATGCTCGTCTCGGTGACCGAGCGGACCCGAGAGATCGGCATTCGCCTGGCCATCGGCGCGCGCGCAAGAGACATCCTCGCGCAGTTTCTCATCGAGGCCGTGGTGCTCGCCGCGATCGGCGGCCTCGCGGGCCTCGGCCTCGGCGCAGGCGCGTCGGTCATCGTCGGAAGGACGACCGACTGGAAGGTGAGCCTCCAAGCGGACACAGCGATCCTCGCGGTCCTCGTGTCCGGCGGCATCGGCGTGGTGTTCGGGTTCTTTCCAGCGCGGCGCGCGGCGAAGCTAGACCCGATCGTCGCCCTCAGACACGAGTGAGCCCATGAAATCGAGATACTCTGTATTTGCGCTGGCGATTTGCGTTTCTGGCGCGCCCCTCGCGGCGTCCGGACAGGCCCGCCCCGCCGGAGCAGAGCCCGCTCCTACGCCCAACCAGCAGCCGGCGCCGCGCGAGCTCGTGCAGCGTGAGCTCAGTCAGCAACAGTCGCCCCGCGCTCGCAGCGTGCTCGCGCTCGCGTCGGTCGTTCAGCGCGCGAGAGAGAACGCCCCCGCGGTGCTCGTGGCCGTCGAACGCGCCCGCGTCGCGCAGGCGCAAATCGCGGTATCGCGGGCGGGCTTTCTTCCGTCGCTGACGCTCTCGGGCGGCGCCAGCACTCAGGTCTCGAACGGAACGCAGGTCCTCGGCCCCCTGGCGCTCAACAACACCAACATCTCGCTGCAGCTCGACGCCTCCGCGAGCTTTCGCTGGACCCTGTGGGACTTCGGCCGAACCTCCGGCGCCGTCGACTCTGCGGAGTTCGGCGCGCGGGCCTCGACCCTCGACATCGAAGCGGCGAGGCGCAGCGCGATCTCTGCGGCGGTCAGCGCCTTCTACGCGGTCGTCCTCGACAAGGACTCCATCGAAAACGCGCGCGTCACAGCCACCCTCCGCGCCCGCTCTCTGGAGGTAGCCCGCGGCTACACGGACGCTGGCGCGCGGCCCGACATCGAGCGGACGCGCGCCGAGGTCGCGCTGGCCTCTTCACGGGTCGATGTGGCCAACGCGGAAGTGCAGTTTCGCTCGGACATCGTCGCGCTCGCCGGAGCGCTCGGGGTCGACGCGACGACAGAGCTCGACGTCGCTTCTCCCGCGCCGCTCGTGGCATTCGAAGATCCTTCGCTCGCTGCGCAGCGCGCGACCGTCGACCGTCCCGAGATCCTCGCCAATCGCATCCGAACTCAACAGGCAGACCAGCAGGTCGAGAACGCGCGACGGGGATTGATGCCGACGCTCTCGGCCAGCGCGAGCGCGGGCGTTCGGTACACCGCGAACTGGCGCTACAGCGAGCCGATGTGGACCGACACGCGCGGACCCTCGGAGTCGTTCAACGCGGGCGTGACGCTCTCGTGGGCGGCCTTCGACCCCACGGTGCGCGCCAACATTCGCGTGGCCGAAGCCAACGCCGCCGCGGCGCGCGCGCAAGAAGCGCAGTCGATGGTGACCGTTCGGACCGAAGCCGTGCAGGCGGTCGTCGCGGCGCGCGCCGCGCGGCAGGTCTTCGAGCAGAGCGAAGTGCTCGCTCGCGGCGCGGCGGCCAACCTCGCGCAAGCGCAAGGGCGCTACGAAGCCGGCGCGGGGACGATGCTCGAGCTCGTCGACGCGCAAGCGCAGGACACCCAAGCGCGCGCGACGCTCGTACGCGCGAGGTGGCAGTGGGAGGCAGCCAAGGCGCGGGCCTACGTCGCGCAGGGGCAGACGGACTCTCTGCGGTGAGCGAGCCGGTCCTCCGCTGTGAGGCGCTGAGCTGCCGCTATGGGCGAGACGAGCCCGTCCTGCGCGACGCGACGTTCGAGCTGCGCCGCGGAGAGCTCTGGGCCTTGCTCGGCCCCAACGGCGCGGGAAAGAGCACGCTCCTGCGCGCGCTCGCCGGGCTCTGCGCGCCGAGCGCTGGCACCGTGGTGCTCGACGGCGCTCTGCTCGCGACGCTCTCGCCGCGAGAGCGAGCGAGGAGGCTGGCGTGGGTCGCGCAAGAGGAGCTCGCGCCCGAGCGACGTACGGTGCGCGAGTATGTCTCGCTCGGAAGGGCGCCGTACACGCCGTGGCACGGGGCGCTCACGGACGAGGATCGAGCCGCGGTGCGCGACGCGCTTGTGTGGGCGTCGATCGAGGCGATCGCCGAGCGCGACGTCGCCGAGCTGTCGGGCGGCGAACGCAGGCGCGTCTCGCTGGCCCGAGCGTACGCACAGAAGACGGAGGTGTTGCTCTTCGACGAGCCCACGGCGTTCTTGGACCCCAAGCAACAGTGGTGGGTCGCCGAGGCGATCGCGAAGCTCGTGCGCGAGGACGGGCGGGCGGCGGTGATGGTCGTTCACGATCCCGCGCTCGCGCTGCGGTACGCGACGCACGCGGCGCTGCTGCTCGACGGGCGGATCGTCACGAAGGGAGCGGTTCGATCGGTGATCGTGCGCGACGAGCTCGCGCGGGTGTTCGGCGTCGAGGCGCGGGTGGGGGCTGATCCCGAGAGCGGCGTTCCTTACGTGGTGACCGTTCGGGGGTGACTTCGCGGGGGCTCTGCTCCGGCGCGTCGCGTCGTGCCGCGGGACGATCATGGCTCGGGAGCGACGAGAGGAGCGCGCCGACAAGGCAGCGGGCGATCGCGCCGACGTCGGATCACCCGACGCTCGACGGGCCACGCCTGGGTGTGCGGTCCTCCACATTGCGATCTCAGCGGGACGAAAACGGCCCAGGCCGTCCTGCGAGCCGCCCGTGCTAGGGTTGGCTTCGTCGTGGGATTGGACCGCACTAGCGTCGAACTCATCGAGAAGACGGTTGACTCGATTGAGCGGTCGATCGTTGCGGTCATCCGCGACGCGAACCAAGCCGACAAGCAGGCGTTGCTCACGCACTGGGCGCCGAAGCTCCGCGCAGGCCCCCCGAAGTGGCTCGATCGCCTCTGGAACTGGGATGAACTCGACAACCCAACGGAGCTGGCTTGCAAAGAAAAGCCACGCTGGCTCGTACTCGCTGCCGAGGACGGGGAGCTTTTTGGCACGCTGGTGATCAGCGGCCCGATTGCGTTGAGAGAGCTTGTTCCAGGCGCGTCCAGCGAACCGTATCTGTGGATCGAGTACCTCGCGATTGCTCCCTCGATTCGCCGTGACTGTCCGCCAGGGTTCGTCCGCGCGCAGCGAGTGGTCCCCGTCGGCGTGAGGCTGATGCAAGTGGTGATCGAGCTGAGCGTCGAGCGCGGCGCCGGAGGTCGAGTCGCTCTTCATGCGGAAGGGGACATCGCGATCGACACCTATAAAAAGTGGGAGATGCGTCGACTCCCAGAGCGAGCGCGACACCCGTCGGATGGCGAACTATATTGGGTCTTCGTTGGCGACGAGGACTGGGCCCAGACATTCAGTCAGGCCGCAACGAGCGGCGTGAAAGAAGGTTCGCGATGACCAAGTTCGACTACAGCTACGAAGAGTCCAAGCGCCTCGCAGCGCTCGAAGACGCGCGCGGGGCCTTTGGCGACCCGCAGTCGATCGGCGGCTACGCGCAAGCGTTCAAACGCAAGACAGCCGTGCCGGAAGAGCAAGAGACACCCACGGTCGCGAACAAGGTTCGCCCCAGCATCGGGAGCCTCAGCCGACGCGGCATTCGAGCGCTTGCGAAGGCGACCATGGAAGTCAGCCCGTGACCGAGATCGTTCGCAAGCTCTCCACGGGAATCGTTGGGTTGGACATCGCCCTCGGCGGCGGTTGGCGAATCACCCGTCGGATCGCAAACGACGAGCGCCAATCCGCGACGATGCTCATCCGCGGCGGCCCTGGAACAGGCAAGAGCGCCCTCGCATCGGACCTCGCGCTGCGTCTCGCAGGACAGCTCGGCGGCGACGTTGTGTACGCGTGCGTCGAGCTGCTTCCGCAAGAGCTCGTCGCGCAGCGCGCAGGGTTCGACGGCTTCGACGAACGAGCCGTGATCGACTTGTCGACGAAGGCCCACAAGAATGTCGCTGTCGAAGGACCGACGCTCGCCGTTGGGTTGCACCCGCTCGAGATGGCACGCGACCAGGAAGCGCCCGAGGGCGCGCCGCTGGTTCCGGACGTGGGCGAGATGCTTTTGCGGCTTGCAGGCATCGCGCGGGAGCGCGGATGCACGCCGCGCGTCGTGGTGCTCGACTCGCTGATCGAGGGATACGGGTTGGGCTCGACGTCGTCGCGCTACGTCGTCGATGGCGTGTGCAAGCTCGCGATCGAGCAGGGATGGGTGCTGATCCTGATCGAAGAGGTCACTGACGACCGCCCGAGCCCGTGGGCCTTCGCGGTGGACACCGTGATCTCGCTGAGATTGATCGAGCGCGACGGGCTCAACGAACGCGAGCTCTCGGTGACCAAGCACCGGTTCGGCCCCTGCGAACCAGGCCCACACCGCCTTCGAATCGACCCCGAGCGTATCAGGGTGATCCCGCCCATCGAGGCATATCGGGAGGCGCATCGGTACCTCACGCTGCCCAGGCCTGCGAACGGACGGGCAGTGTTGAGGGAGTTCAAGAGCGCTGCTCTGCTGCCAGCGGATCTGAGCGTGCCAGATGGGAGTGGGCAGTTGGTGGCAATCATCGGGAATGACGAATCGCCGGCTCGCCCTTGGCTGTTTCGACCCCCACAGTACCGAGACAGTCGTGGCGAACGGCACATAGTCTTCGAAGTTCCCGACCTGTTCGACCGCAACGATGAGTGGCTCGAGACGGCGACGCATGGCGTCAGCGCGATTCGCGGTGAAGTAGACCGGATCGCTGTCGTTGTGTTCGTGTCCTCACCCATCTCCGCCCGAGCAATCCAGACGTGTATCAGACTGCTCGTACGCTGGGGTTATCTGGTGTTCTATTGGCAGGAGGACGGAAAGCTCGACCAACTTGGGTCGCTCCAAATCGCCGTTTCCTCGACAACACTCACAACTGAACGACGAACACCAAATCAACTTCGCATTGACGTTGCTGGGGCAAAGCAAGGCCGGGTCGAGATCACCATCGAGTGAACCTGCCTCTCTGTCGCAGTCCCTCCCCCACTCACTCCTCGCGCACGCTCTTTTGCAGCAGCCGCGGCATCGCGAGACCCGCGAAGCCGCGGTCCCGTGCGGCTCTATGCGTGCTGGTGGGGCGGCGAAAACGAGCCCGTTCACGCGCGGCGCCCGTCCACGCTCGAAGCGCTCGCGGACCGCACCGAGCCGTTCGAAGAGCACGTGCTCGTGGACATCGTTGTCGTTGGTGAACCACGCCAGCCGCACGGTTGAGGCGCGCGTTGCGTCGAGGGATACTCCCCCCCAAGCTCGTCGCGGTCATTGCTTCGCTCGCGGTCCAGAGCCGCTCGGCCTGTGAGTCGTCGAAGGTGTGACGGCTCGGCTTCGCGATCGTTCGATGGTTTGGCGTGAGACGATTGCGTTTTTCGCCGTCAACAGAGGTAGAATCTCGACGATGTTGTTTGCGCGAAAGCTCGGCTTGATTCTTGGTGTCGCGGTCGTCGGCTCGGCGAGCGCTGCGTGCGGACCCCAGAGCGTGACCCCCGATGGGGGTGGCGACGCCAACGTCACCGACGTCGGCGCGGACGCCAGTGATTCAGCGCCACCCACCGAGGGCGGCTGTGCGGCCTCGCCCGCGGTGATTCACTCGTTCAATCCCGGCGTGCTCTACGTGCGCACCGGCGCGACGGTTCCGCTGCAGCTTCGGCTGCGTCGAGACCCGCGGCTCTGTCCGATGACCTTCGCTGTGACGTCGATGGACGAGGCGGTCGCGCGGCCCATGGCCAACACGCTGACCTATCCATTGAGCGTCGGCGCGCTCGATATTCAAGTCACCGCGGGGATGACCCCTGGGCGCACGAAGATCCGCGTGCGACAGACGGACACGACCTCGTCCGTGGTCGAGAGCGAGGTCGACGTGATCGTTCTCGCGCCGGATCGCCCGACGTGTCCCGCCGGGATGAGCGCAAACGGAATGCTCCGAGCCGGCGGTCGCGTCGCGGGTGCGGCTGGAAGCCCGCTCGCCAACGCGAGCATCTCGGCCCCCACGACGGCCACCACCATCCCAGCCACTCCAGTCACTGTGGCGTGCGCGGCGGATCAAGTGCCGACGGGCTTCGAGGCGATCGGGCCTGCGGTGTCGTTCGGGCCGAGCTTGCGGAAGTTCTCGCGAGAGATTCCGGTGACGTTGCCGATCAACGCGGTGTTGGTGCGGCCGCGCTACGAGCTGCAGGTCGAGGTGTCCTACACGGCGCCGGGGCTGCGCGGAGCGCGCGTCGTTCCTGTGGCCAACCTTCGCTTCGCGCAGAACGGAACGGCCATCACCTTCGATACGCCGCGGATGGGCACCTACCAGGCCGTCATCCGCCAGAACCTCGGCGGACGCACGGTTCGTCGACGCTTCACGTACCGCGCGATCATGGGCGTCTCGATGGGCGCGATCGGCACGTCGGTGCTCGGGACGCGCTACGCGGACAAGTTCGATTACATCGGCCCGCTGGGCGGCCCCGCGGACTGGTCGTGGTTCGGCCAGTATTTCAGGGACTTTCACCTCGGCGGGTTTTGCACGGAGGAAGAGCGCATGCGCCTCGGCGCCGCGTGCGACCGCGCGAGCACGGACCGTACGCCGGTGCCCGACGATCTGTGGGCGGTCGATCAGACGTTCGAGTATTGGAACTACCCCGACGGCCGCGGCGGTCAGGGCGGTACGTTTCACCGCGAGTCGTACAGCAATATCTTCAGAGACCTGACGAAGATGTTCGGCAACGCTGTGCTGCAGACGCCGATGGGGAGCCCGTTGCCGCTCGGCGTTCCTGCGAGCGAGGCGAGGCGCACCGACGCGCAGCGCTGCATGACGCCCGTGCGCGTGGGCGATCCGATGAACCCCGACGATCGCTACTACGACGACGAGTACAACCCCGACGGGCGCTACCCGGTCATCTCGTTTTGTGACGGAAATCGCACGCCGATGCACGCTGGCGAGTGGGCGGGAGGACAGGGCAACCAGCCCTTCTGGCTGACGCTCGCGGTCGATCGCAACAACAACGGCGTCCGTGATTTCGGCGAGCCCGTGATCCGCAACTTCACCGAGCCCTTCTCGGACTTCGGCACCGACGGCGTCGCGAGCGCGATGGAGCCCGGCTACAACGCGGACACCAACCCCGACCCTGCGGGCGACGACTACGACCGTCAGTTCAATCCTGGCGGCACCGAGCGCAACTACGTTCGCGACGAGGGCGAGCCGTACCGCGACGTCGGCCTCGACGGCATGCCGTGCCCGATGGGACGCATGTGCCCGTACGACCAGGGCGAAGGCAACGGGCGCTTCGACACGACCGCAGGCGTCGCGAGGTTCACCGAGCGCAACCCGCGCGCGGCGCTCGCGAGGCTGTCTCCGTCCGAAGCGAGTCGTCTGGCCGTGTGGGCCGACGGCGGCACGCGCGACCTCTTCAACTTCGGAACGGTGGCTAACCACTTCGTCGGCGCCACCGCGCAGACCGGGCAGGGCCTGCACTATTACAACAACTTCTTGTCGCTCGATCCGCAGCGGCCGATCGCTGCGACCAACGACACGGGCTTCGAGTTTCTCGACGTCGATTGGGAGCGCCTGCCCCGACACGCGATCATGCGCTACGGCTTCGAGGACGCCAACGAGCAGGCGCTTCGCGACGGCGACGGCGGCCATGTGGGAACAGTCGATCAGATCACCTCGCGGTTGTATTCGGGCATCTGGCGCTTGCAGGCGAACTGGCCGCGGCTCAACCGCGCCCCCTCCGTGGTGATGAACACCACGGACGACGCGGGGCGTTGCGCGACGGGCTACTCGTGCACGTTCGACTTCACGTCGATGCGCACCGGGCGCACGACGCCGCTGGGTGTCTCGCTTCCGCCTGGCTATCACCGGCCCGAGAACGCCGGCGAGCGCTACCCGGTGATCTTCTTGCTGCACGGGTACGGCATGGACGCGCAGAGCCTCGTGGCTGCGGGCGTGCTCACGCGCAATTTCATGGGCTCGGCCGAGTACGCGAGCTGGCAGCGGCCGGGCAAGGTGATCCTGGTGTTTCCCGATGGCCGTTGCCGCGGCAGCGACAACTGCATCCGCGGGACGTTCTATACGGACTCGCCCTTCAGCGACACCGCGCAGATGGAGCAGAACTTCTTGGACATCTACGAGTTCATCGAGCGCAACTACCGCGTGCGGATGCCCGAAGAGGTCGAGGTCACAGAGTAGCTTTCAGCTGCGCTTCGATCTCTTCGACGAGGACCTTCACGCGGACGTCGTCTCGCTGCGAGCTGTGGAAGATCGCGTGCACGGGCAAGGTCACGATGGCCGACTCGTGAAGGCGCACAACCTTTTCGAGCGCGCACAAAGGCTCTCCTAGAAAGCCAGGGAGCAGCCCCATCCCTGCGCCCCACGTGATCGCGTCGGCGACGGCGGTGCGGTCATCGATGATGGCAGCGGTCTCGGACACAGCGAGCCCGGCGCGGCGCAGCAGCGCTTCGTCTCCGGGCGCAGCGATGAGCGGGATGTCGACGACAGGCGCCGAGCGAAACGTCGGGCTGCCGTAGAGCCACATCGAAGTGCTCGCGAGCTTGCGGGCGATCAGGTCCGAGTCGGGCAGCTCTCCGCCGCGGATCGCGACGTCGATGCCGTCGCGCACGAGGTCGACGCGCTGGTTTTGCAGCACGATTTCGAGGCGAACGAGCGGCAGTCGCCGACGAAATCGCGCGATCACCGGCCCCGCGAGCATGCGCCCGAGCGGCACAGGAACGGACACGCGCAGCGCTCCCGTCGGCGCGTCCGAGAGCAACGCCATGCGGGTCGCGTCCGCCTGTCCGAGCAGCACCCGAGCGCGCCGCGCGAGCTCTTCTCCTTGCGGAGTGAGCATCAACACGCGCGTCGTTCGTTTGGCGAGCGGAGCGCCTACGCGGGTCTCGAGATCGCTCAGCCAGCGCGAGACCGTCGCCTTCGGGAGCCGAAGCTCCTGCGCGACCGCGGTCAGCGACCCGAGCGCCGCGAGTCGCTCGAAGAAATGCAGGTCGCGAAGGCGGATGTCGAGAAAGGGGTCTGCGATCATTGTCTCGAAATATGGAACAAAGTCTCCCGAACAAGGCCGCTTCGTTCAACACAGTGGGTGAGTAGAACAGACGACACAACACCGATGACATCAGAGATCGCGACGACGGACCTGCTGATCGTGGGCGGGGGACCCACTGGACTCGCGGCCGTGGTGGACGCTGCCCGCTTCGGGCTGAGCGCGCGAATCATCGAGCGTAGATCCGAGCGAGCCGAGTACTCGAAGGCGCTGGTCGTTCACGCGAGGACGATGGAGGTCTTCGAGCGGATGGGCTGCGCCGAGCCTGTGTTGAAGGCCGGCGCGAACTCGATCCCAGCGCGAGGCGCTGCTCGACAGCTACGCGAGCGAGCGACACGCGGTCGCCGAGTCGATGGTCCGCGGGACCGAGCGCATGACTCGGATGCTCACGCGGCGAGGGGCGCTGTTCAGCGTGCTGCGCCGGGTCGCGCCGATGGCGCTGAAGATCGATCGCGTCGCGGACAAGCTCGGTCGGGGCGTGGGGATGCTCGACCTGCGCGTCGGCGGTCTCGCGCGCCTCGCCAACCCCGAGATCGCGCCCGGCGAGCGGCTGCACGATCGCGTCACTTCAAAGTTTCCGACGCTCGTTCATTGGGGAGTTGAGTCGCTGCTCGTGCGGCCGGACCTCGTCGTCGCGTCGGCCGGATCGCTTCCGCACATGTCCGAAGTGACCGTCGCTCGTCCCGGGAGGACCTCATGAAAACCGTCACTGTGACCCTCGAAGTCGCGGCGCTCGCGCTGGCCCTGTCGTCGATCGTGTGGGTGTTGATCATTCAGGCCATCGGGCTCCTTCGCTCGATGCCGCGCACTGAGTTTCTACCGCTGCAAATGCGGCTCGTTCGCGTCTGGTCTCGCGCGCTCGTCGGGATCACCGCGGTCGTCGCGCTCGCTGCGATCGTTCGCGCAGGCGAGCACGGATGGCCTGCGCTCGCGGCGTTTGTCGCCGCGGCGGTGTGCGCCCGCTGGGCGATTCCCAGGGCGCTTCGCTCGGGAGGCGAAGCTGCAAAGAGCAGCGAGGGCGAGTCGATGAGCTCGGCGGGCTTCCTCGCGGACGGCGGAGGCGAGGCGACGCACACGTGGCATCGCGTCGTGCTTGCGTTCATGCTCGTGGTGATCGTGGGGCTCGGATGGGAAGCGCGCTCGATCGCGCGTGATCTGGGCGGCGCAAGCACGCAGCACGACCAGCATCATCACGCGCTCGCGCCGGCGCCGGCGGTCAGCGCTGCGACGGCCCGTGTGCGCGTCGATCGCGCCACCGCCGAGAACATCGCGCGGCTCGAGCGCGAGAGCGCGTCGGTGCTCGCCGCGGGCGGAAGCGGCGACGTGAGCGCCGTTCGTACAGGATGGAATCGCATCTTCTCCGAGTGCACGACGCGAGGGACAGCGCACGAGCGGCTGCACGAGTACTTGATTCCCCTCGCGGCGTTGGTCGAGCGCGCCGAGTCGAGCCAGGGCGCGCAGCGACGAGACGCGATGCGAGCGCTCGTCGCGGGGTTGGGGCGCTTCGATGCGACGTTCGAAGCGGCCCTGTAACTTCGCGTGACGAACCCGCTTCGCAGCGCTGTCACGGCGCCGGGCTGCGTCGAAAACAGCGGCGAACGCAACGCTCAGCAGCGAACCGGCATTTGGGACCAGAAGAGCACATACGCAGGAAAATCAGCAGCGAATGACGGGGGCAACACCCAACACGCGGCCAGAGTTGCAGCCCTTGGCTCTGGGCCTCTGCTGCCTCGGTTCGACGCTCTCTTCCCTCACACAACATGGGTGACGATGAAGGCTCGACCTCGGGCCGTTTGGGGACTGAGTGCTTGGCAGCATCGGGCTGCGGACGGCGGCTCGGCGACGGGCGATGGGGTCGCAGACAGCTCTCGCGTGCGCGATGGATCGGCGTCGGATGTCCTGTCCACACCTGTCGCGACAGCGCTGGTCTTCAGAGCATGTCGCCGCGGACGATCTCGCAGCGATCGCTGGCCATGGACCAATCGGGCGCGACGTTCGAAAACGAAGCGTCGAACGGACCGCTGCCCCGCGTGACCAGCCGCATCAGCGACACGAGCGAGACGCTGTTGAAGACGAGCTCGGGGTTGGGGCGCGCGACCGGCATCACCGGCTGCCACCGCCCTCCGACGCGCTCGAAGTCTTGATAGAGCGACGGCTCGAGCGCCAGCGTGTGACAGCGGCCCGGCACCGCGACGTAGCGATAGTTGTTGGGAGCCCGCGCCGCGCGCGCCTCGAGCACGCGGCGAAGCTCTCCGCGAAACATCGGCTCGTCGCCGAAGTACGGCGGCGGCGCGAAACGCACTTGCTCGGCGTCGGACGCGTAGCTGAACTGCACGAAGCGGACGAGCCTGCGCCCCGCCTGCCCGTCGAAGCGCGCGACGGTTTCGTCCACAGTCGTTCCAAAGGCAGGACGTCCGACGCCGACGCCTCCTTCGCCCCACCAAGTCACGTCCCGCGCCGAGGGCCATCCGTCGACGATCTCGGGGATCGCGGCCATGGACGAGTACGATCCCGCGCTCGAGCCCCACACGACGAGGCGCGAGGGCGACCCGAACTGCGACGACGCCCACTGAAGAACCGCCCGGCGATTGTCGATCCCGCGAAAATACGTGGTGATCATCGCAGGCGCCGCCGGGTTGGCCTGCGGCGGACGCGCAAACGTCTGCTCAGTGCTCTGCAGCCCGCCGTCCCCCGAGCAGTACGGAACGTACAGAATGTCGAAGTCTCCGAACAACGCCGTCGGATCGACCTGATCGAAGATCCCGAACGTCCGCATCAACGAAGGCAAGACCTCCGCTGAGGTCTGCTGATTCGAGAGCGTCCCCACGGTGCGCCCTGCGCCGCCCTGGCCGTCGACGCCCCAGCACGTGACGTAGTCCGTGCAGTTGCCGCCGCCGCGAAAGTAGACGAGCAGCCCGGCGCTGGCGCCTCGGGATCTGCGATACGAGAAGCGATACGGCGATCCATCGCCGCACACCGCGCGAGGGTGCCGCGCGGGGTCCGCGCACACTTCGACGAAGCCGTCCCGCGCCATCACTTGCGCAGGCGTGTTGCGCTCGACGCAAGGCGGCGTTGCGCTGTCTACAGCGCTTGCGTCGACGGCGGCTTCTGTCGACGCCCCGTCGAACTCCGTCGTCGCGTCCGTGGCCACGTCCAGGTTCGCGCTGTCTCGCGCGTCCGAAGCGACGCCGCTGTCTGTCGCCATCATCGCGGGGCTACACGCCACGAGCGCGCACGCGAAGGCCACGACCATCGAAGCAGGGGACTTCATCGCAGATCGACCTGACTTTCTCTTGGAACCGACGGGCCGCTGCTCTCCGCGCCCGGCAGAGGCGACGAGAGGGCGGGGGGCCGAACGATCGCGTTGGATCGATAACGATCGAGGCGGGGGGATTCCTACGACGAAAATCGCGATCGATGCGACGACGCGTTCACAGCGTCCGAGCGAGCTCCGTTCGAGGGGTCTGACCGGAAATCGACTTTGCAAGTGACTGAAACAAAAAAGAAATCTCTTTAGTACGCGCTGAGGTCCGTCACGGCCGACATCGAAGCAGCGAAGCGGGGCGCGTCGCCGAGCCCGCGCCGCACCATTTCGCCGTGTTGCACCGCGTCGGTCCCGAGTGTGCGCTGTCCGCGAGGGAGCGCTGCGACAGAGCGTCCTCGCGTCCTCTGTTGAAGAATCGAGCGGGACGAGAGAGCGTTCGCTCGATGAAGAAGCGGTCGAGCAGCGTCGTAGGCGAAGAGTGGATCGTCGGTCTCTGCGAGCTGCCGGGGCTCATCCGAACGGGCGACGAGCACTATCGGGTCGAAGTGTTGGTGTGGATCGGCGCGACAGGGCAGGTCCTCGGACAGCGTGTGGAAAGGGAGGGCACGCTGCTCGATCGCGTGCTCGAGAGCTTCGAGGCGACCGTGCGCAGCCCGCTCGTCGGCGCGCCGCGGCGTCCTTCGGTCATTCGCACGGAGTCTGCCGAGCTCTCGAGAGCGCTGCGACGCGCCGGACTGAACGTCGTGGAGGCCTTCGCGCCCGAGGTCGACGTCTACGTCGACGCGATCGTTCGCTCGATGAGCGCCTCGGTGATCCAAAACGTCACGAGCTATCTCGCGTCTGGAGCGACCGACGCGCAGATCGCGGGGTTCTTCAGCGCGGCCGCCGAGCTGTGCGCCTTCGATCCGTGGGATGGCTTCGGCAAGCGAGACTGCGTCGGGGTGACGATCGGGGCGTCGGGCGCACGTGAGCGCGTCGTCGAATTCTCGGAGGACGAGGCCGTTCGGGAACTCTGGGTGTTCGATGACGCCGAGAGTCTCGCCGCGGCGAACAGAGCGCGCGACGTCGCGGGAGAGCTGGGAGCGGCGCAGTTCTGCGTGGTGCGATGGATGAAGGGCTCGGAGGTTTCACCAGCGCTGCGCAAAGAGGCGATGCGCTACGGGTGGAAGGTGGCGGCGGCCGATGCGTTTCCGGTGTTGATTCGGACCGGCGGCGCGCCGTTGACCGCGCGCGATTTCGAGCTCGCCGAGGTGGTCGTCCGAGCGTTGTCTGCGCTGCTCGGGGCGGTCGACGAAGACGCCATCGACGCGGCGTTCACGCAGCCAGGCGCGACGGTCGAGAAGCGGGTCGATGTCGCGGGATCCACAGGGTCTGCGTCGGTGCTCGTTCGATTTCCGATCGCGCCGATCGAGACGAGATCCTGGTTGGACGAGTGGAGCGACGCGGAAGAGGACGGCGATGTGGAGGCCCTCTGTGCGGTGAACTTTCAAGTGCTCGAAGAGTTCGTCGCTTCGCCAGAAGGAGAAGCTTCGCCCGACCAGGGCGGGGCGGCGTTCGTGCTGGATTTTCTCGCGGACCCGGACGACCCGCGATCGATCGCGGCGATCGACGCCGTCGAGCTGTTCGAGATCGTCGTCGGAGCGATTCCGATGGTCTCGGAGAGCCCGCCCGGCGACGCGCCGAAGATCGTGGAGGGGTTGCGAGCGTTCTATCGATTTCTCCAGCGGCAGATCGCGCTTCCTGGCGCTGACGAGTGCATCGCGGCGTTGGGGCCTCTCGCAGAGAAAACGCTCGCTGACGCGC
Source organism: Deltaproteobacteria bacterium Ga0077539 (assembly GCA_001465015.1). Taxonomy (GTDB): domain Bacteria; phylum Myxococcota_A; class Polyangia; order Polyangiales. Next base: position 113,675 of record LNEO01000242.1, read on the forward strand.
TGGCTAATCGTGGCAAGAAGGCGCGGCGATCGCGGCCGGCCGGGACCACGGCGACGAAGAAGCGCAAGCGATAGCCCGAGCGAGCGTTCGGTTCCCTGCTGATGGGTGCCGAGGCCGACTACGTTACGCGTTTGGCGAGCAGCGCTCGCAGCGCTCGCAGCGCAGCGAGCTCGCGTTCGGCGGCTTCTGCGCTTTCGGTTGCGTCCGCCGCGCTGCATTCGCTCTCCGCGCGCTCGAGAGCGATGCGATGCAGCAGTGGCTACTTTCGCGGCTCCGCGCGAACCGCTGACCGTTAGGCCGCGACGACGTTCAGCGCCGTGCGAAGCCGCGCTGTGAGCTCCGTCACCAATCTCTCTGTCGCGCGATCGTGCGCGGGCCGGGAGGTCTCTGTCCGTGCTTCGTTCACTCGCGCCTTGGTGTTGTGCGGTCGCGCTGTCTTTGCTCGCGTCCGCGGTTCACTCGCAATCGGTCCCCGACGCGTCGACGCGCGCGCCGCGTCCCGCTCCTCAACCATCGCAGCTCGAGGCGCTCTTTGTGGTCGAGGGCGAGGTCGAGGCGTTTCAACGTCGCGCCGAGGCCTTTCGTCGCGCGATGCAAGAGGAGCTCGCGCGGACCCACGCCCGGCAGCTCGACGCCGTTCGCTTGAGATTTCAGCGGCAGATCGACGCTGAGCGTGAGGCCGAGCGCGTCGCGCGTCGGCGCGCGATCGAGCTCTTCGAGCGCTTCGTCGCGACGCATCCGTCGAGCGACGTTCACACGCCCGACGTCCTTCTGCGCCTCGCGGAGCTCTACTTCGACGACGCTCAATGGGCGAGGCTCGAGGAGGACGAGCGCAACGACCGCGAGCGAGCCGCGCGAGAGCGCGACGGACGACCGACCGATGACATCCCGCCGTCGCGCCCGGCCGATCATCGCTGCAGCGCGATCGTCTATCGCTACGTGATCGCCCATTTCGGTGCCTATCCGCGACGGGACACCGCGCACTACCTCCTCGCGTGGGTGTTGCGCGAGCTCGGGCACGACGCCGAGGCGTACGCTGCGGGGCTGTCGCTGGTGTGTCCGTCGCGCGCGCGCTACGAGCCTCGCGCCGACCTCGCGCTGAGTGTGGCTGCCGGTGGACCAGCGGCGATGCGGTGCGAGTCGTTGCTTCGCGCGGTTCCTGCGATCGCGCGAGGGGTCACGCCGAGAGCGTCCGGATCGATCGCCTCGAGCGCTGAGCGCGCCGCTTCGTCGCCCGCCAACTCGACGCGCGACGCACGCTCCCCCCTCCCTTCTGAATGGAACGCCTGCGCCCCGCTCACAGGCTCCACCGGCACAGCGAGTCGTCACGCGGCGGAGGTCTGGTACTCGATCGGCGACGCCCACTTCGACATGCTCGTGCCGCCCCCCGGCGCTTCGAGCGCTGCGAGCGCGGACCCCGACGCGAGCGGCGCGTACGCCATCGCCGCCTATCAGCGCGCCCTCGCGGCGAGCGACGCGGCGATTCCCTCGCAGCGCGGGCCCTTCTACGATCGATCGCTCTACAAGATCGGCTGGTCGTACTTTCGTATGAACCGCGGTCACGCCTCGGCGATCCGCGCGTTTTCGGCGCTGATGGATCACTACGCGGCCGTGTCCACGCCGGGCGCTACCAACCTGCGCGCCGACACGCTGCGTTGGATCGGCGTGATCCTGTCGGAGTCCATCTGGGACGACCCCGCGCCGCCCGAGAGCCTCGCTTGTCGGCGCATCGTCGAGGACTTCGCGCGACCGCCGCGAGAAGTGGTCTACCCGTTCGACTGCGCAGGACTCGTCCGAATCGCGGATCGCGCGATCGTTGCTCAGGATCGACCGTGGCTCGCGGACGTCTACCTCGAGCTCGCGGGCGACTACTTCGAGCAGGCGAGGCACTACGAGGCGATCGCGGCGTACCGCAGATTTCTCCAGGCGTATCCCGACCACCCGCGCGGGCCGTTCGCGCTGCTGCGGGTCGCCGAGGCCTATCGTCGCGCGGGGCATCGCGCACAGCGGCACGCCGCGCTCGAAGAGACCAGCCGCTTCGCCGGAGATACGCCTTGGCGCCGGGCCAACGCTGACGACTTCGCCGCGCTGCGCGACGCAGACCTCTCGATCCGCGACGCGCTTCGCAGCGCCGCCGCGGACGAACACCAGCGAGCCTCGGCCGCGAGACAACGGGCGCTCTCGGGCGTCGCAGGCCCTGCTCGCGATCGCGTCGAGCGAGAGGCGCGAGAGGGGTATGCCCGCGCGGCTGCCCTCTACGAGCGCGCCGTCGGAGCGGATCCGCGGGACGCAGCGCGCCCGAGGCTCGCGTACGATCGCGCCGACGCGCTCTATTGGGGGCAGCGGTACGAAGAGGCCGCGCGCGCGTTCGAGGCGGTTCGCGACGACGACGACGGCTCGTCGCTCGCGGCGTCCGCGGCGTACATGGCGGTGGTCGCTCGCGAGATGGTGGCGCGGGAGGCGATCGCCTCGCGCGCGATCGACCCGTGCGACGCGTGGGCGGTCGGGGTCGCGAGCGAAGCAGAGCAACGCGCGTGCTCGTGGCCTGCGCGGGCGAGGGAGCGAGAGATCCCCGCGTTGCTCCGCGCGGTGCTCGACGCAAAGCGCGCGTACCGTCGCGCGGTGGACGAAGGTGCCGACACGCGGCAGGGGCTCTCGATGCTGTCGTTCGCGAGCGGGCCCTCTGCGGTCGCGCCGCCGTTTCGACGGAGGTTCGAGTTTGCCGTGGCCCGCGCGGCGCTCTGGTTCGGGCGCGTTCGCGAGGGTGAAGAAGCGCTCTCGGCGCTGATCGACAGCGGATGTGCGGACCGCGCCCTGTACGACGCTGCCTCGAGCACGCTCAGCGACTCGTACCACCGGGCAGGTCGCGCCGACGCCCTCGCTGCGCTGTCGGCGCGCATGGCGCGGCAGCGATGCGACGAGGGCTCGCAGGGACCGCAGTCCTGGACCCGCGCGACCCTGCTCGCGCGGCTCGCCGAGTCTGCCGAGCGCGAGGCTGACCGCGCGTCCGCGAACGACGCCGAGCCCCGCTACGTGCGCGCCGCGGAGCTGTATCGCGAGAGTGCGCTTCGCTTCGGGCGCGATCCGCTCGCGGCCGAGGCGTTGTTTCGCGCCGGAACTATGTTCGTCCGTGCGTCGCGCGGGCTCGAGGCGTCGGCGATGTTCGAGCGTGTGCTGCGCGACTTCGATCACTTCGAGGATCGCTCTGTCGCGCCGCCGAGGTCTCTGCCCGACGCGCGGACGCGGGCGGAGGTGCTCGGGGCTACGCGACTCTCGCTCGCTGCGCTGCGGCGGCGTGCGCTCGACGACGACGCGGCGCTGGTTCTCTACGAGTCAGTGGTGCGAGACGCTCGGCTCGCTGCGAGCGACGGACACGCGCAACGCGTGCGCGACGCGCTCGAGGCGATCGCGACGATCTATGGGTTCGCGCAGCAGTGGGAGCGAGCTCGGCTCGCGTGGGAGCAGCTCGCGACGGCGGTGACGAGCCCGAGCGAGCGCGCCGAAGCGCTCTATCACGCGGCCGAGGCGCGCGGGCGCGCGGGAGGCTCGGCTGAGACCGTGCGCGCGATGCGGGCTCTTCTCGGGCAAGTGTCAGCGAGGGACGGGGGCGAGTGGCGCTTGCGGGCGCAGCGCTCGATCGCCGACGCGCTCGAAGCGCAGGGAAACTCGAGCGCAGCCGAGCGCGCTCGCGCTGAGATCGTGGCGATGTTTCGCGCGTCCGGCGGCGCGTCAGCGACGCGCGAGGCGTCGATCGCGGCCGACGCGCAGGTTCGTTCACTGGAAGAGCGCGCTGCGCGAATCGAGGCGCGACCGCTCGTGCGCGCGCGGTCCGAGGGACTGACGCAGCAGCTGCGCGAGCGGGCGTCGGCGCTCGCGGCGCTCGACGAAGAGACGCGGGCGGTCCTCGCGCTGCGCGTGGCGGGCTCTTCCGTGCGCGCGCTGCTCGCGCGGGGGCGCGCGCAGGAAGCGTTTGCAGTGCAGCTCGCGAGGGCCGGAGCGCTCCTCGAGACGACCGCAGCTCAGGCTCGGCAGATGGAGGCTGCGCGGCGGGCGGCGGCGCGGCTGAGGGCGCTCGCAGGACAAGTGCGCGCGCGCAACGCGAGCCTCGCGGATCGACTCGAGGCCGAGGCGCGACAGGTCGACGAACGTATCGAGCAAGCGCGGCCGGGGATGTTCGTCGCGGTGACCGAGCGGTGGGATCGCGAGGCAGAGGCGTCCAGGACGCTCGCCGTGCAGGACTACCTGATCGCCGCGCAGCTCGCTCGGCGCGAGCGCGACGTGAGCTCGTCTGCGCAGCAGGCGATCGAGCTGCTGCGCCGCGAAGAGAACCGAGCGCTGGTCGACCGAGCGATCGCTGCGATGAGCAGCGAGGTGCGCGCGGCGACGGGCGTCGACGAGCGATCGGCTCGGGCGATGCTCGCCACGCAGAGCGCGGGTCACAACGCTGTTGCGACGACCGAGGTGGCGACGCCGGGCCTGGCGCGAAACGATCGGTGATTCGAGCGCGCGAGGCGCACGGGAGTCGAGTGAGCTAACAACGGCGAACAGACACCGTACAATCGACGCGATGTATCTCGCCCAGCTCGGCATCAAGAACCTCGGTCCGATCAGCGCCCTCGAGTGGGCTCCGCCGCCGAAGGACCTCGCGGGTTGGCACGTCGTTCTCGGCAACAACGGCTCCGGTAAGTCGTCGCTCCTGCGTGCCATGGCGCTCGCGTGGGTCGGTTTTGAGCCGTTTTTGCGCTGGATTCCGGACATCCGCGCGTTGGTCAAAGACGGAGAGCCCGACGCCTCCATCTCGCTCAGGTTGTCGGCGAGACACCCAGCGACGAGCGCGCAGCTCCGTTCGCTCGCGGACAACTACGAGCCATCGAACCCAAACCGTCAATGGTTCGACGCCGACCCCACGACGACGTACACGATCCGCGCCGCATCTCCTGGGATCGCGCAGGACGCAGGCACCTTCGTCGATCTGCACCGCGCGCGCTTTGCGGCGGCGGGGTTCGGCACGGGACGCAGGTTTTTGTTCGACGACGCTCGTGCGCGCGCTGCATACGCAAACCAACCAGCGGCCGCGCGCTTCGTGACGCTGCTCGATCCGGGCACGTCGCTGATCGAGTGTCTGGAGTGGCTCCGCGCGCTGCGCTTCTCGTTGCTCGACGCGGAGAAGGGTGGCGATCCTTCAGGAGGACCTGCGGGACGCCAGCTCTGGACGGTGTCGAAAATGGTTCGGCGCCTGTCGCTTCGTGAAGGTGCGCTGTCGATCGCCGAAGTGACGCCGAAGGCTGTGATGTTTCGAGACGGCTTCGGCGCGAGGGTCGCTGCGCAATCACTGTCGGACGGGCTGCAGGCGGTGCTCGGGATCGTGCTCGAGGTCGCGCGCGTACTCGCGCAGTCCTTTCCTGACCACGTCGCGTGGGCCGAAGCGCACGAGACAGGGGTCCTCGACCTTCCCGCGTGCGTGATCATCGACGAGGTCGACGTGCATCTGCACGCGCTCTGGCAGCGCCAGATCGGCGAGCTGCTGCAGACGATTTTTCCTGGCGTCCAGTTCATCGTGTCGAGCCACAGTCCGCTCGTGTGCCAGTGCAACCCGCGGAGCATTTTCCGGCTGGATCGCGCCGAGCAGGGGGCCGGAGGGCGGATGATCGAAGGCGAGGAGTACTATCGCATCGTCAACGGGGACGTCGCAGAGGCCCTCGCGACCCCGGCGTTCTCGCAGGTCGCTGGGGGACGATCCGCCGCTGCTCAGGCGCTCGTGAGTGAACTCGCAGCGCTCAACGTTCGAGCGCTCCGCGGCAAGCTCGACGCGGAGGATGCCAAGAGACGGGACGAACTCCGGTTGCTGCTTCCCGAATTCGCGCACACGCTCGAGGCCGCTGAGTAGCGATGTGGTTCGTTCGCGCCGCGCTCGGAGACCGCGAGAAGGTGTATCTGAAGAAGAAGACAGAATCGCTCGAGAAGTGTCCGAGCAACAGCCTCGTGAGCAAGGCTGCCGCGTTGTGGAAGAACGCGAACACCAACACGAGTCAGATCTTCGAAAGAATCCGGTCGCAGCTCCGCGCGTCGTGTCCCGGCCATGAGGGCGAGCGGTTCTGCACGTACTGTGAACACTCGTCGCCTGATTGGATCGACCATGTGCGGCCGAAATCCAGGTTTCCGATGAAGACATTCGCGTGGGACAACCTCGTCTACGCTTGCGCTTCTTGCCAGCAAATCAAAGGCGAAAAGTGGTTCTTGATGATCGACGACGCGCTATTTGAGCCGGAGGTCGACGATGCCCGCGCCGACGCATCGTCGCTGTATCTCGAGCCAACGCGGGATGACCCGCAGCGCTTCTTGACCATCGACTGCCTGGGCACGTGGAGCGTCGTGCCCCGCCAAGACCTGAGCCCCCGCGATGCTCGCCGAGCGCGTGAGACGATCGCGTTGTATGCGCTCGACGAACGCAACCTTCCGCAGGGGCGAAAGCGCGCAGCGCAGACTTTTCAATTCGCGCTGCACGCGTACGTCGAGGAGCGCAAAGAACGCGGTTTCGATCCCGCGCGCCTCGCAGAGGTCCGAGCGCGCCACGCGGCCTATGTGCGCGCCCTGCCGCACCGCTCGACGCTCCTCGCGATCAACGAGCACTACGCTGCGCTGTCGGGGAAATGGCGCTCGCTCTCGAGCGAGGCTCCCGAGTCGCTCGAGTGGATCAGCGACGATCCGTAGGGGCTCGATCGCCCGCCGCGCGTCGGCCGTCACCGCTCTTCGTCGGCGACGAGCGCGAGGCCCGAGGCGACGCTGGTGAGCTCTTCACCGCCGCGGAGCTTCTCTTGTCCGAAGCGGCGCTCGAAGATCGCTCGCACCGCGGGGACGAGCGCGCTTCCGCCGGTGAGAAACACGCGATCGACGTCGCTCGCGCGAACGTTGGTGCGCTCGAAGAGCGCGTCCACGCAGCGCTCGATGGCGTCGAGCTGCCGCGCGATCCAGCGCTCGAAGTCCCCCCGCGCGCAGGGCGCGCTCAGGACCGTCGGCGGGTCGTCGAACGAGAGCGTGTGCGTGTCCTCGCGCGAGAGCGCGACCTTGGTGCCTTCGACCGCGGTGAAGAGTTGCGGACCGAGGTCGTCCTCGACGAGGTGAACGAGCGCTTCGACCTTGTCCCGCTCGAGCGCGAGCGAGCGCAGCTCCTTCAGAAACCGCATCGTGTCTGCGTTCTTCAAGAACGAGACGTGGTGCCAGCGCCGGAGTCGCTCGTAGATCCACGGCGGGATCGGGATCTCGCGCTGCTCCATGAACGAGCGAAACATCCCTCCCGCGCCGAGGGCCGGGGCGACGACGGCGCGCACGATTTCGCCGTCGAACGCGTCTCCGGCCAGTCCGACGCCCTCGGTTCCGACGATGGCGCGAGCGCGGTCGATCGCCCCGCGACGGCGGGAGGGGCCGAGGCGCACGAGGCAGAAATCGCTCGTTCCACCGCCGAAGTCGCCGACGAGCACGAGCTCGTCGTGATCGAGCGAGCGCTCGTAGCTGTGCGCCGCAGCGACGGGCTCGAACTCGAAGCGAACGTCGTCGAAGCCCGCCATCGCCGCCGCGCGCCGAAGCCTCGTGAGCGGCAGCGCTTCGCCATCGGCCGGCTCTTCGCTCACGAATCGCACGGGACGGCCCATGACCACGCGCCGGCCCAGCGGTCCGCGCTCGGCCTCGACCTCGGCTCGCAGCCGAAGCAAGAGCAGCGAGATCAGCTCTTCGACCGTGAGCGTCCGCCCGTACACTGAGGTGCTGGTGAAGAGCGGGCTCGCGAGAAAGCTCTTCAGCGATTGCAGCAGCCGTCCGTTGCCACCCGTCTCGAAGTACCGCTCGAGCGCGCGGGGACCAGCGATCACCGGAGGGGCTGGGCCTCGGTCGGGTGCTTCGAAGAAGAGCACCGAGCGAAAGGTCGAGAGCCGCGCTCCGTCGGTGCGCGCGAAGGTGGCCAGCGTGCTCTCGCCGTCGACCCCGAGGGCGAGGGCCGAGTTGGTCGTCCCGAAATCGAGACCGATCGCCAGATTCTGAGCGTTTTGTGGGCTCTTTTGCACAGGGACTCTCCTTCTCCGACCGCGTCGGAGAAAATGACAGGGCCCTCGCAGGGCTCGGGAGGGGGGGGGATCCGCGAGCGCCGCGCGAGCAGCGATGGTGGGTTGTGAGTCCCGCGCGGCGAGTACGCGTCGGGGGTGCGGACGATCGAGCCTGGCGCTCGAGCGACCGGCGGGCCGGCGCGTGTACGCCTTCGGTGGCCATCGCGCAAGGAGGGGGGCATCGCGTCGCGAGACCGTTCGCGATACACACCCGGCATGCACGCAAACGAGAAGATCATCACGGACTTCTACGAGAGCTTCGCCCGCCACGACGCCGAAGGGATGGTGAAGCACTACGCGAAGGACGTGACGTTTACCGATCCTGTGTTCGTCGGCTTGCGCGGCGCCGAGGCGAGGGCGATGTGGCGGATGCTCAACGCGCGAGCGCCAGACCTGCGCGTGGAGTTTCGCGACGTGAGCGCGGACGACACGACGGGTCGGGCGCACTGGGACGCGTACTACAAGTTTTCGAAGACGGGCCGCTCGGTGATCAACCGCATCGACGCGAGCTTTCGCTTCGCTGACGGAAAGATCGTCGAGCACCGAGACGAGTTCGACCTGTGGTCGTGGACGCGGCAGGCGCTCGGCTTGCCTGGGGTGCTCTTCGGCTGGGGGCCGATTCTGCGCGTTCCCATTCGGCGTACGGTGCGCAAAGACCTCGCGCGGTACATGGAGAAGCACCCAGAGCCATAACCGTGCGGCTGGCGTAGGGGTTGCCATCGCGCGCGTGCGAACACACTGAGGCGTCCCTCGCGACGCGGCGCTCTCGCATCGCTCGCCGCGCAACGGAGCACGCCATGAACACTGAAGAGCTCATCGACACGATCCGCAAGCTCGACCTGAAGCAGACGCTCGCGCTCGCCAATGCGCTGCGCGAGACGCTGCACATCAGCGACCTGCCGGCGTTCGAGGGCGCCTCTCGCGAGACGCTCCCCGATCGAGAGTGCCTCCCCGCGGAGGATCGCTCGTACAACGTCGTGCTCGTCTCCGCGGGGGCGAGCAAGATCGCGGTCATCAAGCTCGTTCGCGAGCTCACGGGGCTCGGCCTCGCCGAGGCCAAGGCGATCGTCGAATCGACGCCGAAGACGTTGGCCGAAGCGCTCGTCATGGATGAAGCCAAGGCGCTGGTCGGCAAGCTCGAAGCGGTCGGCGCGTCGGCTCGACTCGTGTGACGTCGCGCGGAGCCGCTCTACACTGCGAGCAGCGCCTCGACGTCGGCCGCGATGCGCTCGATGCCGGACTCTTCTTCGACCGAGTACGCGCCGCGCATGCGCCCTTGGGCGTCGACCAGCGCGAAGTGATTCGAGTGCGCCAGGGCGTAGGCGTCGAAGTCCTGCTCGCTCGTCCTGCGCTGCGGGCTCATCCCGGATGACACGCGAAATCCCTGGTCGATCGCGCGCAGCACCTGCTCGTGCGGCCCGGTCACGAAGCGCCACCGCGCGGCGTCAGCGTTGTACCGGCGCATGTACGCCTCGAGCCTCGCGGGCGTGTCCCACTCGGGGTCGACCGAGATGCTCACGAAGCGGACGCGCTCGCCGCTCGGGCGCAGCCGCTCGGTGAGCGCGTGCATCCTGCGGGTGAGCTTGGGGCACGAGGTCGGGCAGCGCGTGAAGATGAAGTTGGCGACGTAGACTCTTCCGCGCAGCTGATCGCTGCCGAAGGGCGCTCCCGTGTGGTCGGTGAGCGACCACGAAGGGATGGGCCAGAGCATCGCGGGCGGCGTCGCTCGGCGACGACAGGCGCCCGACACGGCTGCGAGCGAGAGCATCGCCGCGGTTCGACCGATGAATGTGCGACGACTCGAGTTCATGAGAGTGTGTGCTTGCCCCGTTTGTCGCGCGATCACTTCGCGTCGATCGCGAGCATCACGAAGAGCGCTGTGAGGTAGAGCAGCGAACCGACGAACACCTTGCGCGCCCAGCCGAGGTCGCCCGCCGGGCGCACGAAGCCGAGGATCACGCGCGACAAGAAGAACGCGCCCAGGACCATCGCCGTGACGTCGAAGAGGTTGCCCACGACGCCGAGCGGCGCGAGCGCGAGCGTGGCGATGACCAGAAGAACGGTCCACGCGAGCGCGTGCAGCTTCGTCGCGCGGTCCGTCGCGACGAGCGGCAAGATCTTGTGCCCCGCCTGCGCGTAGTCTTCGCGCCTGGCGATCGCGATCGCGATGAAGTGCGGAATCTGCCAGCAGAACAGCACCGCCGCGAGCACGAGCCCGGCGAGCTCGATCTTGCCCCGGACCGCGGTCCAGCCCATCAGCGGCGGGATCGCTCCCGGAACGGCGCCGACCCACAGCGCCAACGCCGACCGTTGCTTGAGCGGCGTGTACGCGAACACGTAGGATAGCAGCCCCAAGAGCCCCAGCCCTGCGGTCAGCAGGTTGGCGAAATACGCGAGCGCCGGGAGGGCGATCAGCCCGAGCACGAAGCCGACCCACAGCGCGGCCGATGGATCGAGCCGGCCCGCAGGCAAGGGCCTCGTGCGGGTGCGCGACATGTGCTGATCGAGGTCGCGCTCGAGGTAGCAGTTGAACGCGTTGGCCGAGGCGACCACGAGCGAGGTCGCCAGCAGCGTCCCGACCACGCGAAGCGCGCCGATCGAACCGGGGGCGAGCACGAGGCCGCCACCAGCGGTAAAGATCACCAGCCCCGAGAGGCGAGGTTTGGTGAGCGAAACGATGTCGCGAAGCTTCGAGGACATCGGGGCTGCGATCGCGCGACGTGCATTCACGGGCGAATCACAGGCGCTATAGGGGTTTCGCGGCAAAGGGTCAAGCCGCCGGGCTGAACGGTGATTCAGCGATCAACGCAGTCACTGGCGGCGCTTGCCGACGGACTCCCAGCGAAGGCGCAGGTATGGATCGCTGATCGCGAAGCACGCGAGGTCGTCGAGCGCGGGGAGCTTTCCGATCGCGCCGGGCACGTCCGCCTCGCCGCCGCCTTTGTGGCGGACGACCACCATCTGCGAAGCGACCGCGAAATCACCGGACGCAAAGAGCCCCGCGCGAGCGCGGGCGCGGTCCGCATACTCCACCCACAGCGCCTCGGAGAACGGCTCTTTGCGCGCGTCCATCGCCGCGAGCAGCTCCTCGAGCTTCTTCTGCGCCCGCGGAGGAATGGTCCCGACGAGGTCCCGGGCGCGCCGCGTGACCTCAGGAGGCTCGCCCTGGAGCCTTCCGTTGGGACCGAACGTGGCCAGCAGCGCGCGGACCAACACCGAGCGATCGGCGGCGTCGAGGGCGGTCAGGACCCAGCAGGGCCGCGTTCCCTCCATGGCGTTGCCGAGCAGGTAGCGCGAGACGGGCGTGTCGTGGGTGAGCGCCGAGGCGAGGATCACCGACGGCGGCTGCGTCCTCGCCACCTGAATGCCTCCAGGGACCTGCGCCCTCACGAACACCGCCGTTCGCGGCATCTGCAAGAGCCGCGCGGTCGCCGTGTACATCCTCGCGATCTCTGTCGGCGCGGCGGACATCAGACGGTCGACGCCGGTCACTCCGTAGCCCGTGATTTCCCGGCGAAAGAGCGTTCCCAAGCTGTCCCACAAGAGCGCGCCGATCTCGGCGTACTCCGCCCCGTCTGTCGGAAGAAGCCATCGGCTGATCGCGTCGGGCGGCGGCTCCGGCGTGCGATTGAGCGGCGGCGCGACGCCCTGAGGCTCGAGGCCCGAGAGCGCCTCGCGCACGGTGCGCACGGCCAACGAGTGCTCGGGCCGATCGAGCATCGACAAGAGCCCCTCGATCGACTGCAGACGCTCGAGCCTCGACGGCTGCGCCGCGAATCGGTCGCGCTCGATGTGAAGGGCCTCTTCTCGACCGCTCTCCGAGCGCACGAGGCGATTGACGATCTCTTGCCCCGCTTCGTCGTCGCCCTCTCCGTACCACGCGCGAAGGATCGCCTCCTCGACGGTGCTGAGGTCGCGGTCGCTCGACGGCTCCGTCCGGAGCGCGTCGATCACTGTCGTGTCGTTGCTCGTGTGCGCGCTCGATCCTGGCGGCAGCGGCTCGAGCAAGAGCGGCTCTTCCAAGGTCTCGGACTGCACGATCGGCTCGATCGGGGCCGCTCTTCGCTCGGGCTGCGCGAGGACTGGCCCCGCCGCAGGGGCCACGCTGCGAGGCGCGTCGCCGATGCGAACCGGGGCCATCCGCGAGCGAGAGATCGGCCGATCGTCCTCGCGCGCGCGCTCGAGCATCGCGTCGAGCGCGGCGATCTCCACCGGTGAGGCGTGCAGTCGCGCGTTGTCGACGTGCGACTTGGCGCGAAAGATCGCTCCGGCGTCCAGGGCTGCACGCGCGGCGGCGAGCCTCAGCTGCGCGCGGTCGGCCTCGTGCGAGGCCGTTTGTGTGAGCGCCAGAAGCGAGCGCTCGAGCGCGTCGAGGTCCCCGCGCGCCCGCAGCACGCGGTCGAGCCCCGCAAGGCCGCGGGCGCTGGCGGGATCGAGCTCGAGCGAACGACGAAACTGCGCTTGCGCGGCGGCGTCATCGTGACCGGCTTCGAAGGCCTCTCCCGCGGCGGCCAGGAGCTCGGCGGCCTCGGCCTTTCCGTGCGTCGCCGCTGCGGCGCGCGCATAGCACTCGCCAGCGTCGCTGAATCGCTCGGCGCGGAGGTGCAAGTCCGCGAGGTAGCGCAGCGCAGGTCGGTGCGCGGGCTCGTCCTCGATGACGGATTCGAGCTCGGTCCGGGCGGCGCCAGGCGCGTCGAGGCGCTGCTCGAGCACCGCAGCGCGGCGGAGCCTGAGCGCGCGCGACTCCGCGCGGTCCTCGGCGCGCGCGATGCGAAGCTCGAGCACCGAGGCGACTGCAGACCAGTCTTGCCGCTGCTCGGCGAGCTCGTGGGCGACGCGGAGCGACGCGTCCGAGCGCAGCCCGTTCATCAGCCCGTGCGACAGGCGGCGCCATGCCTCATCGAGCCTCGCCAGCGGACCGCGCAACAGCTCGACGACGCGCAAGAGGTCGGCCTCGTCTCGCTCCGGGGCGAACGTCGCAGAGAGCCGTCCGTCGATGAGCTCGAGCTCGACGTGTGCGTCGCCGACCGAGCGGGCGAGAAACTCGGCGTACCTTCGCAGCTCGACGTCGTCGCCGCGCGACAGCGCCGATCGCGCGGTGGTGAGCGCCGCCGGAACGTCGCCCTGCGCTGCGAGCGCGCGGGTCGTCTCGAGCGCCTGCGCGCTGGGGGCGACAGCCGGGTGCGTCGCCGAGGAAGAACGCCTCGCGATCGCCGCGATCTGCCGGAGCGCCGCGCGGACGTTCGCCGACGCTTTGCCGCTTCGAACGATGGCGCGAAGCGCTTCGACGTGCTGCGCTTCGTTGTCGCTCTCGCGCAGGTACGCTTCGGCTGCGCGCCGCGCGCGCTCTGGGTCGTCGAGGTCGACGACCGCGCACTCGAAGGCGCGAAGCGAGTGCGCCCTGCGAGCATCGTCGTCCCACACCTCTTCGGCGACGGCGAGGCCTCGTTCGGCGATCGACTCAGCGGCGGCGCGGTGCGCCTCGGGCGCTTCGTCGCGAAGCTCGCGCGCGAGCTCGAGCACCAGCACGGTGGTGTTGGCGTCGCGCAGGACGTCGTGCGCCTCGAGCAACAACCGAAGCGCGCCGCGCTTGTCGTGGGCGTCGAGCTTCGCCGCCCGCGCGGCGTCGAGCAGGTGCTCGAGCTTGGCGTTGCCCGTAGCCGCGCCGTCCGCGAGGCGGCGGTGGAGCGCGACGAGCAGGTCGGGTCGTCGACCCGCGGCGAGCCTCGAGATCGCGGTGGCGACCGCGCCGCGCGCCGGGCGCGCTTCGAAGGCAGCGAAATACGCGTCGAGCGCCGGCTCTGCGTGCCCAGCGTGCTCGAGAAAGAGCGCGCGGCGGTAGGTGAGCGCCGCGCGGCCGTGAGAGCCAGCGGAGAGCTCGTTGAGCGTCTCGTAGAGCGAGAGCATCTCTTGGACGAGCAGCGCGTCTGTGGCGATTTCCTCTGCGAGAACGAGCGCGTCTGGCGTCTCGGGTTCGCGAAGGAGCGCCTCGCGAGCGAGTGCGAACACCTCGAGCGCCGGCGCTCCGTGGGCCCGCGCGACGAACGCGGCGCGGCACAAGAGCGTCGCGGCGGCGACGGTGTCATCCGTCGTCGATCCCCAACGCGAGAGAAGCTCGTACGCGCGCCGCGAACTCCCGAGCTCGTCGAGCGCGCGTACGACGAGGGCGCGGTCTTCGACCGACGTCAGCTCGTTGCCGATGCGCTCGAGCGTCTGGATGGCATCGTCGGTCTTCGAGAGCGATCGCTGCGCTCCTGCGAGGAGCCAGAGCGCGTCGCGTCGCTCGTTGTCTTCGAGGTCCAGCGCGAGCAGCGCGGGCAGCGCGTAGAGGAGCCCCGGCGCGTCGCGGCTGTCCGAGAGCGCGCGCACCCACGGAACGAGCACCGAGCGATCTGCCTGAATCACCGCGGCGAGCCGCCGCAGCACGCGCGCTTCTTCGCGCGCCGCGCCGTCGCTCTTCGCGCGCTCGAGCAGCTTTCGAAGCAGCGTCGCCGCTTGTTCGTCGATCGCGCCGTCCGCTTGCTCTTCGACCGCGTTGGCCAGGAGCGCCGCCTCGAGGAGCATCTTGGCGGACGCAGAGTCCACCGTCGATCGCTCGGCGATCGCGACGAGCGACGCGCGAAGGCCGCGATCTGCGAGGCCGATACGCGATGACGCCTCGAGAGCGATGGGCAAGATCGCGCGCTCGCCGAGCGCCGCGGCGAGCTTGGTGGTCGCAGAGCGAGCGAGGCCTGCTGCGTCTTTGGCTGTCGACAGCGCGCGCAGCACGCCGAGGGTCGCATCGGCGACGACCTCGAGCGACGATCCCATGCTGGCGGCCCCGAATCGGGCGAACGCGGCCTCGGCCGAGAGCGGCGCGCGCCTGGCGAACCGCGTGCTCACGTCGAGCGCTGTGCTCGGGTCCGAGGCGCTCGCGAGCAACGTCCGCGTCCAGCGCGCGAGCGCCGAGCGTGAGTCTCGAAAGCTTCGGTCGCTCTCGACGACGACGCTCCAAGCGCTCGATCGGGCGCGGAGGCGACTCTGCTCGTCGAAGAGCTCTGCGATGTGGTCTTCGCCGCGCTCTTGACCGAGGACTCGGCCGAGGAGCTTTGCGCCCGTCGAGTGCGGCCCGCCGAACCACGCGCTCTTGGCGCTGAGCAGACCGCTGCGCACGTGCGTGTGGTCCTTGGCGCGCGCCGCGATGACGCCGATCGACGCTGAGATGAGCGAGTGCAGGTCGCTGCGTTCATCCGCCTCTCGCGCTTCATCGAGCACGAGCTCGAGCAGCTCGATCGTCGCGCCGACATCGCTGTGTCCGCGCGTCGCGAGCCCCGCGAGTCGCGTCGCCGCCCGAGCGCGCTGCGCGGCCGATGCCCCTCGCGTCGCGATCCTTCGGAGGCCCAGCTCGAGCGCCTCGCGGTCGCCGCTGCGATCGAGGAGCCTGATCCACGCGTGCGCGGCGTCCGTGCGCGCGGTCGCGAGCGCGCCGAGCGCGCGGGAGGCGCGCGCGATGCTCTCGATCGCGCTGGGGTTCTTTGCGATCGCGTGGATGAGCCCGTCGATCGCCGTCGGATCTCCCGGAGCTCGCTCGTATCGTTCGATGCTCTCGTCGACGCTGCGCGCCGTGCGCGCGGCCTGCTCGCGCGAAGCCTCGTCGCGCGGGACAGTGACGCCCAAGGCTGCTGCCCGCGAGAGCGCGCGCTCTCGCGCGCAAACGTCGCCGTGGGAGTCCTCTCGCTCTGCCCAGACGAGCGCGAGGCGCCCTCGCGCCTTCGGTCGATCGTCGCGCTCGACGCACGCCGACGCGATCGCGTCGAGCGCGGCCACGCGAAGCTCTTCTCCGTTGTCGGACGCCCCGTCGACCGCGGCGAGCGCCGCGATCGCGTCTTCGTCGTCAGGAACCCTCTCGAGCGCCCGGCCCCACGCTTCGATCGCTCGCATCGGAGAGCTCGAAGCGAGCATGGCCGCGATGCCCTTCCACGACGCCGCGGCGAGGTCGTCGTCCGGTTCGAGCTCGGCGTCCGCCCACAAGTCCGCGACGAGCCAGGCGCTGTCGCCTTGCTCTGCGAGCGCGTCGCGCGCCGCTTCGCGCGAGGCCGCGCTGCGTTGGACGAGCGCGAACACGAGCGCAACCGCGGCTCGCTCGTCGGCGTCCTCGCCGTGCGGCCCGAGCGCGGCCGCGGCCGCATTGGCGCTGTCCCAGCGCATCGATTGCACCGATCGCGCGAGGCTCTCGCGCAAGATCGATCGCCCGAGCTCTGGTCCCTTGTTGATGACGAGGCCCGCGACCTCGGCTCCGTAGCGCGCTCCGCGCGTCTCGACCCATAGGTCGACCAGGGTCGTCTGTCGCGCCTCGTCGACGTCGGCGAGCGCGAGGTGCGACTCGAGCTGCTCGATGATCGCCGCGGGCTCGCCGAGCACGCGCGCGACGTCGACCGCAAACTCCGACGCTTCGGCGCTCTTCGCCTCGTCGCGATATCGGATCGCGCACTCGAGCCCCTTCGCGAAGCTCCCCGCTCGAACGAAGCTCTCGGCCGCAGCGCGAAGCGCGGCGCTGTGCCCGTTCTCTGCGCGGCGGACGTACAGCTCGGCGGCTTCTAGGTGCGCGCCCGCTCGCGAAAGGAGGGACGCCGCTCGGTCGAGCGCTGGCGAGAAGGACGCGCTCGCCGCAAGCGATCGTCGCGCCGCCGCGAGCGCTGGCGAGAGCGCTCCCACCGCGAGCCACGCGTCCGAGAGCTGCATGAGGGCTTCTGCGTGCGCGGCTCGGTCGTCGCCCTCTTCGGCGCGCGCGACCGCGAGCTCTGCGACCGCGATCGCGTCACGCTCGGGGCTCAGCGACTCGGCGGCGATCCAGGGCAGCGGTCGATCTGCCTCGAAAATCTCCGCACTGACGGTCGCCTCTTCCGGGGTCACAGCGCTGTTTCTCCGCGTGCGTTCACTGCTCAGGCCTCTGCTGCGCTACTCAGGGGGACGGCGCTGAGCCCGACCCGCCACTCGCTCCTCCGGCGCTCGGCGAACCGGAGCCAGAGCCGCCCGACGATCCAGAAGAGCCCGAAGACCCCGTTGATTCGCCGGAGCCCGACGAGCCGCTCGATCCCGACGATCCACTCGGACCGCTGGAGCCACTCGAGCCGGTCGGCTCAGTCGTGCCACTCGAACCGCTGGAGCCGCTCGATCCCGACGAGCCATTCGAGCCACTCGAGCCGCTCGAGCCCCCGCCGAGCGCGTCGACCCTCGACTGCGCTTCGCGTGCGTGCGACCCACCCGGGTTGATCTCCAGGTACTGGCGAAAGGCGCGCAGCGCTTGTTCGGAGTTGCCCTGACGTTCGTACGCCTGGCCGAGGCCGATGTACGCGTCGCTGTAGCGACTGTTGATGCCGATCGCGCGTCGAAAGAGCATCACCGCTGCGCCGTGCTCGCCCGAGCGCATCTCGACGAAGCCGAGCCCGGCGATGGCCTCGCAGCCCTCACCGCGCTGCTCGAGCGCCGCGAGAAACGCGCTCCTCGAGCGCTCGATTTGGCCTCGCGACCGCTGCCGCTCGCCTTCGGTCACGAGCCAGTCGTAGCTGCGGCCTGCGTACGCGCCGCCGCTCGAGCCGCCGCTCGTGCCAGGGGTGCCGACGGTGATGGCCGCATCGCCGACCACGAGGGCCGCGACGTTGTTCGAAGGTGCTCCCGAGTCTGCGACGACGTTGTTCGCCACGACGGTCGTCCCTGCGTCTGCCGTAAGCGCGGCGCCGACCTCTCGAAGCGGAGGAAGCCCGGCTTCGATCGCCGTGGCCATCGCCTGCGCATCATCGTGTTGCGGCCGGACGCGCAACAGCGCGGTCAGCTGCTCGCTGGCCCCTGCGCGATCGCCGCGCCCGGCGTAGAGCCTCGCGAGCGCGAGCCTCGCCCGAGAGTCCGAGTCGCTCGCCTCGGCCGCGCGCCGCAGGGCGGCCACCGCGACGTCCAGCTCGCCGGCGTCTCGAGCGATCAGTCCGTCGACGAGGTCCGTGTTGACTCCAGCGGTCCGCGCCGCTTGGGCGTGCTGCCTCGCGTTCGCGAGGTCTCCTCGGACGGCCCGTGAGATCTCTGCCAGCGAGCGCTCGAAGCGCCCGCGGTCCGAGCCCGTCACGCGGCTCGCGCCCGCCTCTGCGGCCGCTCCATCCGTGCGCGCTCGCTCGAGGTCTGCAGAGGCTCCTCCGCGGATCAGCGCGGCCTCCGCGCGAATGGTCGCCGAATCGGGCCCGCCGCGGGCTGCGCGCGCCTCGAGGTCTTCGGCCTTCTGCCGAAACGCTTCTCCGCGCGCCGCGAGCACCGCCGCCCGCGCCGCCAGCAGTCGCGGGTCGTTGCGGTACGAGGGGTTGAGCAGCATCCCCGTGAGGCTCTCGCGCGCGTCGTCGAAGCCCGCGCGCGTCGCCGAGCGCGCGGTGTTCTCTGCCGCTTCGATCGCGGACGCGACGGGGTCTTGCGCGCTGCCGCCCCCGCTGTTCGATCGACCGCGCGTCGAAAAGACGCCCGATTGCCACGCAGCGGCGGCGCCGCCGAGCGCGACGGCGATGAGTACGACGCCAACGAGCGCGCCCTTTCCGCCCTTTGATTTCGTGGGTCGTGAAGGCCGCGACGCTCGCGCCGGGCCGCTGTCGCCGGGCGACGTCGAGCGCGCGCGCTCGACCGGGGGAGGTCCGACAGCGGGCTTGACGGGCTTGGGCTTTCCGTCAGCGCCCCACTTCTCCATGATGCCCGTGTCGTCGCCGAAATCGTACGCCTCAGTGGTGAGCTCGTTTTCGGAGCCACCCATCGAGAACCCGCCCTTGCCCTGGGCCGGCGGCACGTCCGATCCCTGTGGCTTGCGCGGTGGTGGAGCAGGAGCCGTGACCGCAGGCGCCGGCGGCGCAGGAAGGCTCGGCACCGAGGGCGGTGGCGGCGCAGCGTGCGGCGGATACGCGGGGTTGCCGCTCGGGCGCGGCGGCGGTTGCGCTGGCGCTGGCGGGACCCCTGGCGTCGTAGCCCTTCGTGGTGGCGCGGTGGGAGCCGCGGGAACCGCAGATGGCGTCGGAGGTCTCCCCGCGCCGCCCTTTTTGGCTTCGGCCTGCGAGAAGAACCCTTCGAGTTCCGCGATCGAACCGAGCGGCTTCCAGTCGACGCCGTCGCGCGAGAGCAGGTCTGCGCGCGAGGCTTTTCCCTCGCCGATCCAGCGCTGCAGCACCGCGAGGCTGTCGAACGTCGCGGTCTTGCCGTCCGCGCGCTTCAGGATCCACGGCCGCGAGACGTTTCCGTCAGCCTTCGGCCGAAAGATCCGAAATTGGTGACCGCAGTTGGTGCACTTGACCGTGGTTCCACGCTCGGACACGAGCGCGTCGTCGAACTCGTACTCTGTGTTGCACTTGTCGCAGACGACATCCATGGGAGGCTTCGTTTCAGCGGCTACGTCTCAGCGTGTAGCCCAACTGCGCACCGCGAAAGCTATACCCGTTTCCACGCGTGCGTGTCGATTCTTCGTAGTCGTATCCCCGAGAGCGCTCAACCTGCACCGAGGGCTCCGAGCGCCCTTCGCGCTTCAGGCGCAAACGGTCCTTGCGGATGGGATGCGAGATACGCTCGGAGGTATCGCGTCGCCGGTTCGCGCTCGCGGAGCTTGGCGTGGGCGAGCCCCAGACCCGCACGCACCTCCGGCGTGCTGTGCCCCTGGGCGTACAGTCGACGAAATGACCGCGCCGCGACGGCATAGTACCCGATACGCAGCGATACCCACGCGAGCCCGATTTGCGCCTCGACGCCGTCGGGCTTGATCTCGAGCGCTCGCCGAAACTCGGCCCTCGCTCGCGGCAAGAGCATCCGCTCGAGCGCGTGTCGCCCGGCGCGGACTCGAGTGAGGTATTCGGGCGCAGCGCCGACCTCCGACGCAGCTGGCGCTTCGGGCTCGGCGTCCTGCGTGGCCGCCTGGACGGCAACCGCGGCGTCTTGCGCGGTCGCGGTGGTCGTTTCGCCAGCCGTCGCGTTCGAGGGTTGGTTGCGCGAGGGGGCGGGTTCGACGATCGGCGGACCGGCGGAAATCGCCGGGGTGCTCTGCGCCGACGATGTGGCCGGCGGTGTGGCCGGCGGATGCCCCGAAAAAGTCCGCGCCAGGGCGATCGACGCCAAGACGAGGGCCAGCGTCGAAAACGCGAGAGAGAGGTTGCCCTTCCACGCCGTCGCCGGAGCCACCGCGGGTGGCTTGTCCTCGTAGACCGACGGGTCCACGGCGATGCTCGGCGGGGGCGCGACCGATCTCGGTCGGTCCACAGAAAACGAGCCCGAGCTCGATGCAGAGACCGCGCGTTGTCCGCCGCTGGGCGTCGCGGTGTTCGTCGCGGTTGCGGCCCGCGAAGCGGGCGGCGGAATCGACACGGGGCGCGTCGTTGTGGGCGGCGTCGAAGAGGTCGCAGGCGGCGGAATGCTGGGCGCCTTCGGCAACGGCGCGCTCGCCAGCGCTGACGTCGTCGCCACGGACGCAGTCGCAGTCGCAGACGGAGAAGATGAATAAGTGGGCGTGGTTTCAACTCTCGCCGCGGCGCTCTCTTTCGGCGCGAGCGGCGGCGCAGCGGGTGTCTCCGGCGCCGTGGGCTGCCCCACCGCCGCGCGGTCGTCAGCGGCGGGCGGCGGCGCGACCAGGCTCGCCCGGTCGGAGCCGAAGAGCACGGGCGCCTCGACGCTCGCATTCGGAGGCGGCCGGATCGATGGGGCCGTGGTCACCGCGCTCGCCGTCGGAGCTGGCGTTGCAGCGCGCTCGGCGACGGCGGTCTTCGCTGCGGCCGTGGTGTCCGCTGGCAACTGCGGCGCAGGGTCGACCCGTGGCGCTGTCGGCGAAGGAGCGACGCTCGCGTCAGTCTTCGGCGTCGCGGAAGGTGCAAGCGAGGGGGCGTTCGTCGTCGCACCGTTGGTCGGTGTGGTTGTGGTCGTCGCTGCGATGGGCGGTGACGAGGTCGTCGCGCCCGAGGGTCTGGCTGCGAACGCGAGGGGCGACAACGCCGGCGTCGCCCTCGGGGCGCTCGGCGGCGGAACCCGAATCGACGGGGATGTTCCCTGCGCGGGCGGCGGAATCGACGACGCCGCTGGGGGCGGAACCGACGATCCCGCTGTCTTTACTCCCTCCGTCTCGACACCAACACTCGCGAGCGTGGGCACCTTCGGCGCGGCGGGAACCGCTCCCAACGCAGGAGACTTCATTGCCTCGTCGGGCGGGAGTCTCACCGCCGGAATGCCAATCGACGAGGGGCGGCGCGCTCGCACCGCTGGGGCGCTCGCGATGAACACGTCCAAATTCTCGATCGCCCTCAATGGCGTCCAGTGCTGACCGTCCGCGGACAGCTCGTCGGCCGGGGTGATTCGGCCATCGAGAATCCAGGCGCGGAGCTCGCCGTTGTTGGGCAGCGCCGCGCGAGTGCCGTTCGGGCGCCGCACGTTCCACGGGCGGTACGCGCGATCAGGATCTGGCGGCGTCGATTGTGGTCGAGCCGACGGTCGAACGGACGGAGCCCGAGCCGGGGGATACTGACTTGCGCCACCCTGCACTTCCTGTGCAGCGCTCGGGGCTCCCCCGTTCGGCGCCGACGCGCCTTCGTCCAGATCTTTCATGAGCGAATCAGTGGTTTCAGCAGGTCGAGAACGACAACGAACCAGGGACTGTATACCACCCCCTCGGTTTGCTTGGTCGGACTTCGTCTCGCGCCCAGGGGGGAAGCTCCCCGAAGGTCTCTCCCATGGCGGGGGGTGTTCACAGCAAAGCGTGAATCGCCGTTCACGCGTGGAAGGAGAACCCTCCACTGGCTCGACGCCCCCCGGCTGGGAGGCACCACGCGATTCGCTGGATTCTGTCTGCCTGCGACTCGGCCACCGCCGTCGGCACGGAGGCTGCTAACGTTTCGTCCGCGTTTAGGAGGCAACTCGATATGCCCAAGCTCTCCACGATCTCTCAGCTGTCGCTCTTCAGTGCTCTTTCGTTTGTGTTGGCGGGTTGCCCCGTTTGGGGGCCCGGCACGCGTCCGACGGGCGACGGCGGTCGCAACGACGCCGACGTTTCGATCCCGATGGGCTGTACCTCCAACGCCCAATGCGAGCAGGGCCAGGTGTGTGACCGCGCGATCGGCGAATGCGTTCCCGCGTCGTCGGGCTGCACTTCGACCGCGATGTGTCCTGCAGGAGAGTACTGCGACGATCGCAACACCTGCGTTCCTGGCTGCTCGACCAACGGCGATTGCGCGACGCTCGGCATGGGCCTCGTCTGCAATCCCACGACGCGTCGCTGCGAAGCGGGCGGCGGTTGCGGCACGGGCATGGCGTGCGCGATGGGCCAGAGCTGCGTCGACGGACGCTGCCGAACGCCCGAGCAGGTCTGCCAGTTCAACTTCCAGTGCGCTGCGGGTCAGCAGTGCATCGACGGCCGCTGCATCGCTGGCTGCTCGATGGCCGTCCCGTGCCCCACGGGCCAGACGTGCACCAACGGCGTGTGCGGCTACCCGACCGGTGGCGACTGCGGTCGCTGCCCCGAAGGCCAGGTGTGCTCGGCGGGCGTGTGCACACAGGGCTGCACCTCGGACACGAGCTGCGGCGCTGGGCGCTTCTGCGATCAGGGCGCGTGCCGCGTCGACGATCGTCGGCCGGTTCCGTTCTGCCCGACCAACTCGTGCGCGGCCAACTCGGTCTGCATCGACGGCGTCTGCCGCATCTCGTGCCGCGCGACGGGCACCCTCGGCGAGTGCCAGATGGTCGACGGGACGACCTCGGTCTGCGACGCGATGCGCGTCTGCCGCTTTCCTAGCGAAGTAAACCCCGAGTGCCGCCGCAGCGCGGACTGCTCGATGGGTCGCAGCTGCGTCAACGCTCGCTGCCAGTGACCGCAGCGAGGGGGTGAATCCGAGGGCGAGAGCGCAGGCGCTGAGCGTCTGCGCTCTTGCGCTATTTGCGGCGCGAATCGCTGCGGTCGACGAGAGCGACACCCCGCCCATCGATGCGCACCGCGGGCTCGTCGGAGCTCGAACGACGGCGCCGTATCGGTGCACACTCACCCGATGAGTGACGTCATCGATTGGACAGCCGAGGGGCTCTCGAGGCTCGCCGAAGAGCGCGCGTGGGGCCCTCCGCTGTTGCGCGCGCTCGATCGCGAGGAGCTGCTCGCGCGCCTCGAAACGAGCGTCGAACGCTTTGCTCCTTGCTGGGAGCGCGGTCTCGCGCAGCGAGACAGCGAGGGGCGCCCGCGAGCCGACGCGGCCGGCCGCGCAGCGGTCGCGTATGCGAAGCAGTGGACCCGCAGCAACTCCCCGACGCCGAGCATCGTCGAGGCCGCGGGGTTCTTGTCGCTGCTCGGCGGGCGAAGCGACAACCACGACGGTCCCCTCGCCGAGCTGCTGGTGCGCGATCACGGCATCGCCTTTGTGCTGCGAGCGCTCGTCGCGATGTGGTCGATGGCGACGAACTACGACGACCCCGATTGGCCAAAGAGCGAATCGCGGCTCTCGGTCTGGCTCTTCGCGATCGCGGAGGGAGACGGCGATGCTTCGTGGATGAACGACGCATCGGTGTCCTACGGCAAGGCCACCCTCGCCGACTTTCTCGCGAGGCGTGCCGACGCAGGGACCGACGCCGAACGCAGCGAGTTGCTGTCCGAGGCCGAGGCGCTGTTCCCAGAGGCGCCGCTCTATGCTCGCCCGGCGCTCGCTTGCGCGGCGGCAGACCGGACGCTCGCAGAGCGCGCGATGCGCGAGATCTTCGCTGCCAAACCGCGGTGGTACCCGCACTATGCGCGACGGAGCCTCGCGAATCTGATCGGCGATCGGGCCTTGCTCGACGAAATGGGCTTCATCGCCGATGCCCGGCCCACGCTGCGCTTTCTCGAGCGACTGGGCATCGATTCGCTGCCGATCTACGAAGCGATGTATCGATCGAAGCTCACCAAGCACCAGCGCGAGCACCTCACGAAGCAGCTCGTGAACATCAACGGTCCGTCGGTGGCGAAGCTCCTTGCTCCCTACGCAGAGAAGGCCCCGTACGCCGCGTACATTCGCGCGTACTTCGCCCGTGCGCCCGCGCTGCTCGCGCTCGTGCGAAAGGACGCAGCGCTCGCGCCGTACACCACGCAGCTCGACAAGCTGGCGGACAAGCTCGCGCCGAAGCCCGCGAAGTCCAAGCGCGCGAAGCCAGCTCAGCCATAGGGCCCCATAGCCCAAACACCGCGAGGCGGTCGCTCCGACGAGCGCTGTCGCTTTTCGTGAGAACGGAGCGTCGCGCTGCCCAATCCCCGGGGCAAGATGTTTCGTTCGTTCGCCTTCTCGTCGGTCCTTTGCATGCTCACCTCGGGTTGCGGCGCCGTGGTCGCGCCCGCGGATGGAGGCCCCGAGGACGACGTCCGCAGCGATCGTCCCGCGACGCCCGACGTTGTCGTCCGCGACGTACAGCGCGCCGACGTCGCGCCAGACGTGGTCTTCGAAGACGCAGCGGCGCCCGATGTCGCGGTGGCCGATGTCGCGGCGCCGGACGTCGCGGTGGCTGATGTTGTTCGAGACGGCGGTGTGGCGCCGACCGTCACGGTTCGCGCGGACTCGATTTGTGGTGTCGCCGTCGCCGCTGGAGGCAGCGAGTTCGCGGTGCTGTACGGGATCGGCGTCGGGGCGTCGTTCGAGGTTCGCGCGAGCTTCGTCCGGGGCGACGGCACGGCGACGACGCTGACGCTCGCTCGGCACAGCGCTCCTTTGTGCGTCGGCCGCGACTCGCTCTCGCCCAGTCCGACCAGCGCTCCCAACGAGTTCGTCGGCGCGTGGAACTCGCGCGACGGGCTCGTCGCCGCCGCGCAGTTCACCAGCGCGGGCGTCACGAGCCGGTTGACCCTGCCCGCGGGGAGCGCGGCGAGCTTCGCGCCGTTCAACGAGCAGATCGCGTTCGACGGTCGGATGCTCGCGGTGAGCGCGATGCGCGGTCGACTTCCAGTGCTGCGCCTGGCGTGGGTCGGGTTCTCTTCGGGGACGGTCTCGATGCCTTCGACCGGGTCGGTCTACAGCGACTCGACGTTGGACTTGCCGCCGGACGTCTCGAGCCTCTCGGTGAGCCGCGGCGTCGCGGCGTACACGCGGTCTTCGGTCGATGCCTCGGCCACCGTGCGGCAGTACGGGATCGGTCGCATCGCGTATTGGGGACCGAACACCACCGTCGTGGTGCCCGGCGCAGCGGCGATGACCGAAGTGCTCTCGTTCGGCGGGCGACCCGGCGAGACGCCGGACAGGGTCTGGCTCCAGACGGGCACACGAAATCGAAGCATCTCGACCGCGGACCTCGCCGGCTCCTGGACGGTCGATCGAACACTCACCGCGCTGCCCGTGGTCAGCGACGGGGCATGGCACCAGGTCGTCGGAATCGGCACCGCGATCGAGCAGTCCGCCAACGGCGGTCGCGGGCTCTTGTGGGCCGGACACAACGGCGGCGGGTACAACGGCACCGTAACGTGGAGCCCGCAGGACGGCTCGCGCGCGAGCTGCGTCTCGCTCGTCACGACGGAAGAGCGCAGCTCGTGGACGAGCTTCGCCCTGGCGCAGCGAGGAGCGCGCAGCAAAGTGCTCGCCGCGGTTCGGCAGATGCTCGACGGCGGCGTCTCGGCGCACGAGCTCACGGTGCGTCACCTCGAGGACGGGGCAGGGATCTGCGGGCTCTGAAGCGGCTGTTGGGTCGAAGGAGCGCGAGAGTGGGGCCGCGGGAGATCGCTGTCCGCCGCGCGTTCTGCGCGATGCGCACGATTCGCGCGGACGGTTCTCGCGTTTGCGCTTCGCTTTCGCTGCGCGCCAGGGAGCGGTATAGACACCGCCCATGTCGTCTCTCGCGCACCCAGACGTCTTCGTGCGGCGCCACATTGGACCGAGCGCCGAAGACCAGGCCCGTATGCTCCAAACGCTCGGCGTCGCGTCGCTCGACGCGCTCGTGGCCGAGACCGTTCCCGCGGCGATCCGCGTGGCGCAGCCGATCGATCTGCCCGCGGCGCTCTCGGAGGCCGCCCTGCTCGAAGAGGCCGCGCGCATCGGCGCCAAGAACAAAGTCTACCGCTCGTATCTGGGAATGGGCTACTCGGACTGCGTCACCCCGCCGGTCATCTTGCGCAACATCGTGCAAAACCCCGGCTGGTACACGCAGTACACGCCCTATCAGGCCGAGATCGCGCAGGGGCGCCTCGAGGCGCTGCTCAACTACCAGACGATGGTGGCAGACCTCACCGGACTCGAGGTCGCCAACGCCTCGCTGCTCGACGAAGGCACCGCCGCCGCCGAGGCCATGCACCTGGCCTACGGCTTCAAGGGGCAGCCCGAAGACGGCGGCGCCGAGAAGAACGTCTTCTTCGTCTCGAGCCACTGCCACCCCCAGACCCTCGACGTCGTCAAGACCCGCGCCGAAGCGCTCGGGATCGAAGTGCTCGTCGGCGACGAAGAGAGCGCAGACTTCGACGCGATGCGGCCGTTCGGCGTGCTCGTGCAATACCCCCGCACCGACGGGAGCGTGCGCCCGCTCTCGGCCGTGTCGGCCCGCGTGAAGAAGGCAGACGCGCTCTTCGTCGTGGCGACCGACCTGCTGGCGCTCGCGACGATCGTTCCGCCGGGCGAGCAGGGGGCGGACGTCGCGGTGGGAAATTCACAGCGCTTCGGCGTTCCGCTCGGGTACGGGGGGCCGCACGCGGCGTTCTTCGCGTGCAAGAGCGATTTTGTCCGCAAGCTGCCGGGGCGCATCATCGGCGTCAGCCAGGACGCCCACGGAAAGCCCGCGCTGCGCATGGCCCTCCAGACCCGCGAGCAGCACATCCGCCGCGAGAAGGCCACGAGCAACATCTGCACGGCGCAGGCGCTGCTCGCCATCACCGCGAGCATGTACGCGGTCTATCACGGACCCGCGGGCATCCGCGCGATCGCCGAGCGCGCCCACCGGTCCGCGTGCGTCCTGCGCGACGCGCTCTCGAGCGCGGGGATCACCGTGGCGAGCGCGCCGTTCTTCGACACCATCCGCGTCGAGGGCACCTCTGCCCAGTGCGATCAGTGGATGGCCGACGCGCTTGCACACGAAATCAACTTGCGAAGGTTTTCGCAGACGGCGTTGACCATCGCGCTCGACGAGACGGTCTCGTCCCGAGAGCTCTCGGCGCTGTGCAAGGTGTTCGGGATCGACAAGAGCGCCGCGGACATCGAGGCCCTGGCCGAGGCGACCAAGAGCTCGGTGCCCGAGGAGCTCTGCAGGACCAGCGCGTTCCTGACGCACCCCGTGTTCAGCCAGCACCACTCCGAGACGGACATGCTTCGCTACATGCGCAAGCTCGAGGGGCGAGACCTCTCGCTCGCGTACGGGATGATCCCCCTCGGGTCGTGCACGATGAAGCTCAACGCCACGGCCGAGATGATCCCCGTCACCGACCCGTGGTGGAACCGGATCCACCCCTTCGCCCCCGTCGATCAGGCGCAGGGCTACGCGCAGGTGTTCGCCGAGCTCGAGCGCGCGCTCGCCAACATCACCGGACTCCCAGGCGTCTCGCTGCAGCCCAACTCCGGCGCGCAGGGCGAGTACGCGGGGTTGTTGGTGATCAAAGCGCACTTGAACGCCACCGGGCAGGGCCACCGCACGGTGTGCTTGATCCCGTCGTCCGCGCACGGGACCAACCCCGCCTCCGCCGTGATGGCCGGCATGGAGGTCGTCGTCGTCAAGACCGACGACCGCGGCAACATCGACGTCGCCGACCTCGAGAGCAAAGCCGCGCAACACTCCGCCAGGCTCGCCGCGTTGATGGTCACCTACCCCTCGACGCACGGCGTGTTCGAAGAGTCCATCAAGCGCGTCTGCGCCATCATCCACGAGCACGGCGGACAGGTGTACATGGACGGCGCCAACATGAACGCGCAGGTGGGCCTCTGCCGCCCGGGCGACATCGGCGCGGACGTCGTTCACATCAACCTCCACAAGACCTTCAGCATCCCGCACGGCGGTGGCGGCCCGGGGATGGGCCCCATTTGTGTGGGCGCTCACCTCGCCAGGCACCTGCCCGCCAAGCCCGTCATCGAGCCTCGCTCGAAGGACGCCGTGGGCGCGGTCTCTGCCGCCCCGTGGGGCTCGTCGAGCGTGCTCTTGATTTCGTGGGCGTACATCAAGATGATGGGCGGCCCCGGGCTCACCGACGCGACGAAGGTCGCGATCTTGAACGCCAACTACATCGCGAAGCGATTGAACGGGCATTTTCCCGTGGTGTACGTCGGCGCGCAGGGC
Organism: Deltaproteobacteria bacterium Ga0077539; assembly: GCA_001465015.1. Taxonomy (GTDB): domain Bacteria; phylum Myxococcota_A; class Polyangia; order Polyangiales. The sequence continues at coordinate 141,991 of LNEO01000242.1, forward strand.
CGCGTGGCGCACGAGTGCATCCTCGACGTGCGCCCCTTCAAGAAGACCGCGGGCATCGAGCCCGAAGACGTCGCCAAGCGCCTGATGGACTACGGCTTTCACGCGCCCACGATGAGCTGGCCCATCGCCGGAACGCTCATGGTCGAGCCCACCGAGAGCGAGTCGCTCGCGGAGATCGACCGCTTCTGCGACGCGATGATCTCGATCCGCGCGGAGATCGCCGAGGTCGAAGCGGGCCGTCAGCCGCGCGAGAGCAACCTGCTGAAGAACGCTCCGCACTCGATGGACGCGTGCCTCGCGAGCGAGTGGAAGCACTCGTACACCCGCGAGCAGGCGGCCTTTCCGTCGCCCGCGACGAGGGAGCGAAAGTTCTGGCCGCACGTCGGTCGCGTCAACAACGCGCTCGGCGATCGCAAGCTCATTTGCACGTGCCCGCCCATCGAGGCGTACGGCAACGCGTGAGCGCCGCCACGGGTGGGTGACGCGCTTCGCGGGCGCTCTGCTGCTACGGCCGCCTCGCGCCGCGCAGGGCGCGGGCGATCAGCGACGCTCCGCGGGCCATCGTGAAGCCCGACTCCGCCAAGAGCTCCGCCACGTCCCTGCCGCCGACCGCCGACTCGAACAGGGCGTAGCGCCCCTCGGTCGCGCCGGGAACACACGATTTCATCGCCTCGAGCGCTCCCCACGAGTAGAGCGTTCCGTCCTGCGTGCGAATGAAGCGCGAGAGCGCCTCGGCCGCGACCGCGGGGCGCGCCCCGTCGATGCGCCAGTCATCGAGGACGTCTCCGACGGCGACCGTGAACCTCCCGCGATCCGCGCGTCGATCGAGCCGCTCGCCGGCCGAGGCCACGATCGCTGCGTCCACGTCGAACGCGCGAACGCTCTCGGCGCCGAGGACGTCGACGAGGACCTCGGCGCCCACCCCGCAGCCGCAGCCGGGCTCGAGCACCCGCGCCCCGCGCAGGTCCGCCCCCATCGAGCGCCACAGCGGCGCGGTCACCCGGCGCTGGATCGCCCAGCGGGCGGGGTTGTTCATGAGCACAGTGTCGAGGCGGTTCATGGGAGATCCGCGAGTATCGCGCAGATGTGCGACCGGGGACGGTCCTCATCAATCACTCAACAACGGGATCGCTCGACCGTTCGGCGACGCAGCGGCGCGATCCCGCGAGGAGAAATCGAGGCGCGCTGAATCGTTGAGTGATTGAGGACCGTCCGCGGAGCGTCGCACGGTCGCTCAGCGATCTCGCCGCGAGAGCCCGGTGCAATTCGATCGAGCGCGATTTCGCAGCGCGATGAACGGTGATCGCCGCGCGACGCGCAGATCGCGCCGTTTCGAACGTCGAACGTTTCGGACACGGCCATCACCGCCTGGCCGTCAGCGTGTCGGAGATCCTCGAGAAGGCTCCGCGTCGTCGCGCGTGTTGCGCAAAGCGAGCGTCGAAATTGACCTCGGCGAGGCGCCGTGAAAGATCCCTCCCCATGGCGAGGGTCACGGGAATCGGGGGCGTTTTCTTCAAGTCGAAGTCCGATGAAAAGGCGCTCGCGGCCTGGTACCAGCGCCACCTCGGGATCTCGCTCGAAGCGTGGGGCGGAGCGATCCTGCGATGGCCCGAGGACAAAGCCGGCGACGGCGGCGTGACCGTGTGGCACGTCGCGGCGAAGAGCAGCGAGTGGTTCAGCCCGAGCGAGTCGAGCTTCATGATCAACTACCGCGTGGACGACCTCGACGCGCTTCTCGCGCAGCTGAAGGCCGACGGCGTCACGATCGTGAAGGGCCCCGAGCGTCACGACAACGGCTCGTTCGCGTGGATCCTCGACCCGGACGAAAACAAGCTCGAGCTCTGGCAACCCGCGGCGGAGTGACGTCCAGCGAGGAGCGAGCGCTGCAGCGGGCAACGGGCAGCGGGCAACGGGCAGCGGGCAACGGGCAGCGAGCAA